>JAUJGA010000110.1:0-6612 GCA_042095675.1 Gammaproteobacteria bacterium | reverse complement strand
CATAGAGCAAATGCAGTAAAAGATAAGGCAAAAGAACTCAATATTGAGCTACATTACTTACCACCTTACAGTCCAAATTTAAATCCGATAGAGCGGCTTTGGAAAGTAATGAATGAACATGTGAGAAATAATAAATATTTTTCTACAGCACAAAAATTTCGACAGACAATTGATGATTTTTTTGACAAACAACTCCCTCAGATTGTTGATAGTTTAGGAAGTAGAATTAATGATAATTTTCAGGTGCTAACTTCTGTATCTTGAAGTGTAATAGGTATATAACTTGTCTTTTTGTTGTCCATCTTCTATTTTATCAAGTGTAGATATAATCACAAAATGACTCTGCTAAAGTGAGGATGAATATAGCGGGAGAGTGTGCAGAGAAGTGGTTGGCATCACTGGGGATTATGAAAACATGGATGTTTTCATATAGCGTGCCAGGGGAAACACCGGCATCCTGCCTCAAGTTGCATTCCCACCATCCTTGGTGGTCATGACCTTGAGCGTCCCCAGTGATGCCAGCCACTTCTCTGTGCAATCGTTTTCCAAAGTACTTATCAGAATGCATACTCCATCTTTTGATCTTTGTCCGTTAAGGTTGTAAAGCGACTCAATATCCGATTTGTCTAACTCTGAATGAACGTCCCTTTAGTTTTCCATCAGTTAATTTTATCATGGCATACTGTGCTACATCTCGATTGACTGCCACATAAGCTTTATTAGCAAACAATTGAATCTTGCCTACCTGTTTACCCATAATGCCATTTTCACCTGTCAATGCTCCAAGAATATCTCCCGGACGAAGTTTTTGTCTTTTACCACCGTCAATCTGCAGGCTAATCATTGGAGCTTTATCGATGGGATCATTTAAAATACTCATTGGTGGAAGCTCTTCACTGGCAATGCGATGTCCTAAATATTCTTCTAATTTAGCCAGTTTATATTTTTCTTTATCCATATATAGCGTACAAGCCATTCCTTTACCTCCAGCCCTTCCGGTACGACCAATGCGGTGAGTATGGACTTCAATATCTCTGGCAATATGATAATTAATCACCATATCCAGAGAATCTATATCTAGACCACGGGATGCAACATCAGTAGCTACCAAAACAGAAATACTTTTATTGGAAAAACAAACTAAAGTTTCATCGCGAACTCGTTGCTCCAGATCACCATGTAAGGCCTGTACACTAAAACCATGAGATGCCAGTTCCTCTGCCATTTCCTGAGTTTCAATCTTGGTATTACAAAAAATAACCGTAGATTCAGACTTATAATACTGTAGAATCAGACGCACTACTATCATACGATGAGCATTATCTTTAGCCTTAAATAAGTGTTGCTGAATAGTAGTATTATCATGCATAGAATCCACTTTAATCTTTTGTGGTTGCTGCATAATTTTGTGTGCTATTGATTGAATCTGTTCAGGAAAGGTAGCACTAAACAAAAGTGTTTGTCTATTATCAGGAGTCTGATCAATAATCGCATCCAAAGCGGATTGAAAGCCCATCTCCAGCATTCTATCTGCTTCATCCAATATTAAAAGGTTCACATTATCCAGTTTTAATGTACCTTTATCTAGGTGATCTTCAATACGCCCCGGTGTACCAACAATGATATGCGCTCCATGTTCCAAAGAGCCAACCTGAGGTCCAAATGGCATACCACCACAAAGCGTTAAAACCTTGATATTGTGAATAGAGCGTCCTAATTTGCGAATTTCTTTGGCTACCTGATCGGCCAGCTCACGGGTGGGACATAATATTAATGATTGTATACGAAACCATTTTACATTCAGCTTTTGCAATAAGCCCAAGCCAAAGGCTGCCGTTTTACCTGAGCCTGTTTGTCCCTGAGCAATGACATCCTTGCCTTGTAAAATGGGCGGTAAGCTCTCTGCCTGAATAGGTGTCATCTGCTTATAGCCCAAAGTCTCAAGATTATTAAGTAAATCATGATGTAACTTAAGGGTAGAAAAATCAGTTTGACTCAAAATAAATTCCTTGTCTGTCGTATATTAATGGGCTAAGTGCCTGTATGGGAATAGGCGTAGAATAAAATAATGGAGAACTTAAAAACTATTTTACAGCAAATTGATGGCAAGGGTCATAAGACATAAGAGCTACAAAAAAACTGAAGGTATTTATCAATTTACTGAATTTTCATTAAAAATAAATCATGTTCAGGGGGATTCTGATTCTTTTGCCATTCCTTCCCACATTAGTATAAGAGTATCTCATACAACAGCAAAATTTCCTCTTGAGAGCTGGACTGCAGCAAACAATAATCCTATCCGACGTTAAAGTGTACCCTTTTGTAAAGACCAGTTCAGATGTTCAGGCAGCCTCCTTATAAAATACATCATCATTCATTGCCTTTGGATAGGCTTCATGAGGTGTAAAGTAGGCAATAGCTGAGTGTAATCTTTTTTTGTTATATTTATCAATATATTGAGCAATCCCTTTCCTGGCTTCATTTATGGTGTTGTAACCCTGGATGTATATACCTTCATATTTAATGGATCTCCAGAATCGTTCTATGCATATATTATTTATACTCCATTTTCTTCCATTGAAAAATTTATAAAAACAGTAACATTTGATAATGGTAAAGAGTTTGCGTACCACAAAGAAATAGCTACTACATTGAACTGTAAAACGTATTTTGCAAAGCCTTACCACTCATGGGAACGAGGACGAAATGAAAATGCTAATGGTTTATTAAGGCAGTATTTCACTAAGCAAATGGAGCTGATTGATGTTACTAAAAAAGAAGTTTATGATGCTGTTCACAAGCTCAATAGTCGGCCACGAAAGTGTCTGCGATACAAACTCCTTATGAGGTTTTTGAAGAGCTAACCGGCATTAGACAGGAAGAGTTAACCGGTCATGCACTTATTACTTGAATTCAGGACATACTATTAATATAGCAGAAAAGCAGGGAGATAGATATGACAGTTAAGTTAAAAAGGGAGGGTGTTAAAAGATGGGGTAGCTAAAGCACCCCAACCTTATCTACGGCTTAGAATTTAAAAGCAGCATTGATATAATAATAACGACCGGGTTCATTCATTTTCATTACATCACCTGATGAATCTCCTAATAAAATCAAATCATCATAAGTATTATTTACTGCATAAGTCTTATCAAAGACATTGTCCACACCACCGGTGATTTCAAAGTTTTTAGTCAGACCATGACGGACTTTAAGATTCAGCACAGCATAGCTGTCAATTTCCTGCTCACCATTATCTTCGTCATAATTATTCCAGGTATCAGCAGCTACAACTTCAACTCTTGCTGAGCTATTGGGCATATAATCATAATTAAGAGCCAGGTTCATTTTTGCAGGAGTTACATTGGCTATGTCTTTATCAGTTTGACCTGTCAGCGCCTTGTCTTTCTTACCGCGCTGATAAGCAACACCAAAGTTTAGATAAACCTCATCCGTAAATGTATATATACCCGTGATATCAAAACCATAGATTGTAGCATCTACATTTTCCTGTGCATGATATGAAACTTGTTTGCCCATCATAGTCATTTTATTATCTGCATTATAATGAATATAATCTTTTAACCAGCTATGAAATAACTTTGTTTTAACCGTTAAATTTTCAAAATTATGCTCTACACCAAAATCAATTTCATAGTTATCTGTTTTATCTAAATCGGGAGTTCCCTGTTCATTACCCATAGAACCTTTCCAGTAAAGCTCCCTTGCATCAGGAACACGGGATGATTTACCAAATCCACCAAAGAAATTAGTTTCCTGACTAAATTGGTAACTACCGCGTGCAAAACCACTAAAATAATCATAGGCATTACTCTGTTGTCCCTGACTACCATCAGGTTCTACAGACACATCATCATAACGAGCCCCTAAATTTATTGTAAAGTTATTATAAAGTTTTTCTAATTCAGCAAATATTGCTATATTATCAGTATTTACATCATCAATGCTCACTCTACCTGTAACACCTGCTTTTGTGCCAGAACCAATATATTTTCCATCCCAGTTTCTCACACTGGTATCAAGTCCAATCGAGCCTTCCATAGCATTAGTAATATCAAAAGAATTTTTTACCTTAAATCCATCCATATCAGTACTTAACGTACTAATGACTTCATTAACAGAATTTGGACCTGAAGAATTTCTATAGAAAGTAGACATAGGGTGAGTTACATCTGAATGGTAATACTGGAAATCTAATTTTTTAGAATATTGACCCATATCTTTAATTGTATAATCCATATTAAAGATATTTGAGTCATCATAGAGTGCATCCATTTTACTGGAGGGATAAAGTATATCATCACTTCGATTAGCTGTATAACTCACTGCCATTTCATGATTATCAATTAAATTAAAATAGAATTTTCCCATAAAGGTTTTTTTATCATAAGCTTCCTGATTTTTATACTGATCTTCATACTGAACCATTGATGCGGGTCCTGTTAAGCCAATCTTTTCAATCTGATCATAAAAATCATTACCATCACCATCTTCATATTGATCACTGCTTTCTTTAGAAATACTGACTAATCCACGAACTTTTTCATTACCGCCCGTTAAAGTCATGGCCTGTTTTTGATAGTTCCAGCTGCCAAAGTTAACACTGATTTCACCATGTAAATCTTCTTCTGGTTTTTTTGTGGTTACCTTAATGGCACCACTTAAAGTACCAAAGTTTTCAACATCATAGGGACCTTCAATAATTTCTATACTTTCAATATTATTAGCCAGAACATGAGAGGTAGGAGGATCCATTCGATTAGGACAGGCACCATAGATTTTTGCATTATCAATGGTAATATTAATATTATCCTTATTCTGACCTCTTAGGATAATATCATTGGCAATACCACTACGACGAATTAGTGAAATACTAGGCACTTTCTTTGCGAGTGCTTCAGCCACATCTGCTGATTTTATTTCACTACCACTCACGTCACTAATAACTGTAGCTTCAACTGCAATAGAAGGTATATCTTCTGCAGACACCACCTGAGCTGAAAACATTGCTGAGACTACAGAGAGTGTTAAACATGATACTTTAAAAATTTTCATTAAATTCAACCTATAAGTATGTTAAAAATTAAACCCATGCGCGCAAAGCGTGGGAACCTAATAAAAAGTAGTATTTTAACCAATACTTATAAAGGATTCAATTTGTTATTTGACACAGTATTAGGGCAAATAACAAACTGTTTTATTTCTTAATAATATATTAATCTTTTAGTTTATCCAGTTCCTGCAATAATTCATCAAGCAATTGCACACTCTGTTCATCCATTTTCTTCTTCATTTTTGTAAAATCTCTCTCACCATCAATAAGTGGCTTTATAATAGCAGCTATATTTCTCATACTACCCGGCATAGCAACCATTTGCTCCGCCATATCACCCATAGCTGATAATGCCTGAACATCACCCTTAGAAGCAGTGTCAATCATTTTGGCTAGTCCCGGAGCTGCTAATTTGGCCTCTGATTTATCAACAACCTTGGGTAACTGCGTCGCATCTTGTAAACCAACCAGTATGGCAAGAATAATAGCCGCATCTTCTTCATCTAAGCCTACCAGCATTTTAGCATTACGTGAGCCTGACAGAATATTCCTTATTTTCACCACCAGGGACAACCAGCCATTATTTTCTGCAGCTTTAAGCGCAGGCTCTAGTTGCGGCAATAAAGATGAATTATGACAAGACATCACCACACTATTTATCAGCTGTGCATGAACCTGAGCTATCTGTTTTGTTTTTTCTGGTAATTTTGCCATAAATTGAATTCCCTCATCTACCTTATATCCTTCTCCCTATGGGAGAAGTAATTAAAAAAGTTTATTATTTTATTTTGTCTCAGTTAAACCAACAAAGCTACCGTTATTATTCTCTGCCAATTTTCTCATTAATGCAGAAAATCGGGCAATATTCATTTCAGCACCTGGCTGTGCAAATAACACCGGAAAACCAACTGCATTAATTCTTGCTCTTTTTTTGCCTGAACGATTACTTTGGTTAAGCTTATCCACTGTATCAATTGGGTGTAGTTCCTTTAAATCGACGAGATTTATAAACTAAAATTCATTATTTTGTAAAAATCCATAATGCCTTTTCTTTGATTGCTGCTTATGAAACATCCAATATTCTTCAAAGTCACCACTGGATTTTAAAGAACGAAGTGTTAATACAGCTTCTGCTCCCTGCAAACTCCAACGTGCAACAGTGATGTCTAATCGATCATTAATCAGATGACGACAAGCACCTTCAATAACACCACTGGCAATAGGAAAACCAGATTTCAATGCTTTACCGTATTGCAATCGCTCTTTATTTTTCAGCAAGTAGTCCGCACATTTATCGACCCCAGTACGTTCCTCTAATTTTTGTCGTGTGGCACTAAGACGGATCCCTTTAGCGACTTGTGAACATTGGCCATTAAGAATTTTAATGGCTCTTTGTGCAATCCAGCTTTCAACTTTTTCATCTCCTTTTTCAAAAAAACACCAAGCGGCTTTCCATAGATACTCCAGGACATGAATAAAATACATAACCACAGTGGCTTCAACTTCTAATCGTTACATCACCTTTTTGATTAGTTTTA
>JAUJGA010000109.1:0-22144 GCA_042095675.1 Gammaproteobacteria bacterium | reverse complement strand
CGTATTCAGTTGAACATCTTCAACTTTTTTGACAGCCAGTTTGCCTCCACCTGTAATTGGCCTATTTGGCTATAAAGATGCTCTTTTTCCTTTTCATGTTCAGCTTCTTTGTTTTCTAACTTTTTGGAAAAACTATCGGCTGCACCCGCTAGTAACTGCTTTTTCCAATTATTGATCTGTGTACTGTGAATTCCAAATTCTGAAGCAATTTCAGCAATACTTTTCTGACCTTTGATGGGTTCAATGGCCACTTTTGCTTTAAATTCATTGCTGAATGATTTTCTCTTTTTACTCATTTTTAGGTTTCCCATTTGGTTAGTTCTTATATCTTAACCTATTGTCCAAATCTTGGGGTCCACTATAATATTTCGATATAATGTCTTTCTTCAAGACTCAGGTGTTTATAGCTCATTTGTAGCCTCTGCTATTGGTGTCGTAACCTGGCATTGTAACCCTCAGTCTTGTTTAATTTACAGGGTGTTTGCTCAGCTACTATCAGAGGTCATGCACTTATTATACGAATTCAGCTTAGCTTTTTCATGACTATTAGGCCTTTATATTTTTTATATGCTTATGATATCCGATGTTGTATGAACAGAGCATGAATAGACTGCTAGTAGTACTACAAAAAATATCCACTTAATCCACAGAATATGTGGATAACTTTGTTAGTAAGTATGAATAACAATGTCAAAATAGCGATACTATTGGTTTTTATATTATTTGCTTAAACTTTATACAATTACATTAGATTTAAAATAAATTACTTTTTAAATCAAGTGTTTATATGTTTTTTTGAAATTCCCTATTGACATGGATAGTTTATAATTAACCATTAACATTCATTATTTATGAGTTATTATTTAGTAGTGGATAAATCAATAGCTTAAGCATGAGTTGTAAACTAATCTTTATAAATTATAGGTAAGTAATAAAGTATAATATTTTAAAACTATACTTTGAAACGAAGCTTTTATATTACTTTTAATTTAAAATGGACTAAAAACTATAGAAAACTATGAATAAAGAAATTCTTATAAAAGCAGCAGAAAAAGGTATTATTAGTAAAGAACAGGTCAATGCATTACTGGAGTTTATTAATGCAGAACAGGCTATTACTGAATCAAGAAGTAGTACTGGTGAACAACTTAAATTTATGCGCAGTTTTGGTGATATTTTTATTGCATTAGGTGTTCTACTCTTAGCCATTACCAGTAATCAACTTGCCCTGACTTTTACCTATCAATTGATTACGATTACTGTCTTTTTTATAATATCTGAATGGTTGGTAGGCCATAAACGTCTTGTTTTGCCAGGTATAGTTTTATTATTATCGATACTATTTTTTGTCAATCAAGTGGTCGATCAGTCTCTTCCAGAGTATAACTATTTAGATGAAATATTGACGATACTCACAAGTTTACTTTTTTATCTTCGCTATAAAATGCCCTTTAGTTTATATCCGGTTGCAGTAGGTAGTATTTTTCTTGTAATTGGAGTTTCTGGTATTGATGCAATAGAACAACCCTATATATTTGTTGTTTTAGGCTTTATAACTTTTTGTGTGGCTATGTGGTATGACTCAAGAGATACAAGACGTATAACTAATTTGAGTGATAATGCATTCTGGTTGCATCTACTAGCTGCGCCATTAATTGTTCATGGTCTGATGGTGAGTTTATTAATCTCTGAGCATAATAACTTACAGGATAATAGCTTATATATCCTTTTGCTCTGCATCGTATTCTTTTTTATTGCATTGTTTGTGGATAGAAGAGCTATTTTAGTTTCAAGTTTTGCCTATGCATCCTACTCAGTGTTTAAGCTTACATACCAACAATTTATGCAGATAGATAATCTTAGTTTATTTATTCTTATGGGAATTGGTTTATTTATTATTATCTTTGGTACATATTGGTATCGTATTAGAAAGAGGGTATTTTCTCCCATTGCGTCCTGGAAAATTTGTAAATTAGTACCAAATTTTCAAATAATGCCAGTAAAGCAATCAAGCATTCCAGGTAAATAACTGATCAGTTTTATTACTTAATATTAAAAATATAAATTTTTTAAACCCGAAAAATAAATGGAAATAATAGCTGAATTCAGGAGAGTTAATTTATGAAAAATAGACTTTAATCCAATCATATATTTGTGTGCTTGTGACTTTTTTAAATGGGAGTTGTTCAAATTTGCTATCAGGATCTTTGTCCTTAAAAGAAAATTGGTAGTTGATAATATCCGGATTGTGATCATGTAATACAATGATAATACGTTTACCGCTTTTTAGGCAATCGATAGTCATGGCATCTGCCGGAACACCATTCTTTCGCATATTCTTGCTCACTCCAACAATAGGATTAATATCTTGAAAATCTTGCTGAATACGAGTATGTGCCACGGTTGTAATATCACATAATGTTTCTAAAAGAGTCTCTATCAAATCCAAATTTCCTGTGTTTATCGTAGTTAATTAATAATGCTCACATGAAAAAAATTATGTTATTTCAGATAAGGGTGATGCTGTACTATAATATATAAATTTACATTTCAGAGTCAACAATTTTTATGAGTTTTACTTTAGCTTTGATTATCTGGTTTTATGCTCAACTTAATGGGTTCACTGTTTGCTTATTTTCATAAAGAGGCTAAGCCTACAATTACTGTCAGCGTTGATGGTATGAAAAAATTGACTATTTAATTAATGTATTAGTGTTTTCTTATCCAGCTCTGGGGTTAGATAGGATAAGAATCCAAGGGAAAAGGTTGTGGCGATAATAGTTGCTTCAATGCCCATATATTAAAATCTTTATTGATAGTGCATGGACTTAGAATCAGAGTTTGATTATACTTTTTACAAATAATAAACCAATCACTATTATGTGGAGAAAAAATGAACCTGACAATTAAATCTTTGATATTAGATACCGTATTATCGCTTCTATTAACCTTAATTGGAGGTGGAAACTTTTATTCTTTCCTATTTTTCATGGTTTTATTATTTTTGCCAGCAGTATTAATTTTTGTTTCTATTGAAGCAGTGACTAAAACAAAGAGTAAACCAAAGAAAGATGCGTAATATTGTTGATCTATTTGAGTTCATCATCACTTTGAACCATTGAGTCAGTTAGCTCGGCTAACTTAATGGCACTTTCTACAGATTTGAGCATTATCTCTGCATCGTTTTCTTTATTGAGCTGATTTGCAGCAATATAACTGGCGTAAATTCTTGATGCAGCATGATAAACTTTAGACTCATTAGGTTGTAATCTAATAAACGTTGATTTTTTCATCATTATATTCCTTTTTTTATCTTAGTTTTTATTATTAATTTAGGATAATATAATATTCTAGCACTTAATCTGTTTTTTTCTTAAATTCACATAAATCTTCAATTAAACAGGCGCCGCATTTTGGTTTTCTGGCAACACAAGTATATCGCCCTAGCAATATCAGCCAATGATGAGCATTAAGAATAAATTCATCAGGTATCAGTCTGACCAGACGTTTTTCAACTTCCACAACATCTTTTCCAGGGGCAATTTTAGTACGATTGGAGACTCTGAATATATGTGTGTCTACGGCCATGGTGGGGTGACCAAAAGCTGTATTAAGAACCACATTGGCAGTTTTTCTGCCAACCCCTGGTAGAGCTTCTAGTGCCTGTCTATCATCTGGGACGTCACTATCATGTAAATCAATCAGCATTTTACAGGCCTTGATGATATTTTTACCCTTACTATTATACAGGCCAATGGTTTTTATATATTCTTTTAAGCCTGTTTCCCCTAATGCATAAATGGCCTCAGGTGAATTGGCTATAGGATAAAGTATTTTAGTGGCCTTATTAACGCCCTTATCAGTCGCCTGGGCAGATAAGATTACGGCAATTAATAGTTCAAAGGTGTTGGAAAAATTAAGTTCTGTTGTGGGTTCTGAATTATCATCATGCAGCCGGGTAAAAATTTCTATACGTTTTTGCTTATTCATCTGATATGTTTATTTTTTTGTTTTTTAGAGGCAATTTTATTATTAATTAGATTATGCAGAGCTAATAATACAGCCAGCCCCATAAAAGCTCCGGGTGGTAATACCGCCAATAAGAATCCTTCATAATTGGAAAATACTTCAATGGTGAGCCACTGCATGCCCTCTCCAAACATGATATGTGCATTAGAGAAAAGTGTGCCCATGCCAATAATTTCACGTAATGCACCCAGAGTGACCAAAACCAGAGCAAAACCAAGGCCTGTCATCAGGCCATCAAACATGGACTTACCAACAGTATTTTTTGAAGCAAAGCTTTCAGCACGGGCAATAATGGCACAATTGGTGACAATTAAGGGAATAAATATACCTAAAACCAGGTAAAGTTCATGAAACCAGGCATGTATAATGAGTTCAATAGTGGTGACAGCAGAGGCAATGATGACTACAAAAACCGGTAGGCGAATTTCAGGTCGGACAATATTTCTAATCAGTGAAACCGACATGTTCGATAGGATTAAAACCATAATAGTGGCCAATCCAAGCCCCAATGCATTTACCACAGTATTGGAAACGGCTAAGAGGGGACACAGCCCTAGCATTTGGGCAAAGATAGCATTATTTTTCCATAAGCCGTCTGTGGCAATGGGTTTATATTGCTGAATTAATGAGGTTTTTTCTGTAATTATCTGTTCATTTGACATTTATCTAGACTCTAAATGTTATTATTTTTTAGTGTTATCAATCTGTTTAGCATTTGGTGATGTTAATTGATCATATTTAGCCTGTCCAAGAAACACTTTATCACGATTATTATTAAAATAATCAAGGGCTTTGTAAACTGCAGTGACTATTGCTCTTGGAGTAATAGTTGCACCACTGAATTGATCAAATACTCCCCCGTCTTTTTTTACTTCCCATTGTTTGGGAATAGGGTTGATTATACTTTTACCATTAAAGGATAAAATCCAATCATTCTTTGCAATTTCAATTTTATCTCCCAGACCAGGTGTTTCCTTATGCGAGATGACACGAACTCCTGATATTTTTCCTGAAGCTGCTATCGCGATTAATAGCTTAATTTCACCACTATATCCATCATAAGTAGTAATTGGAAAGGCAATAGAAACAGGTTTTTTTCCTTGCCATGCACGATATATCACCATGCTTTTATTAGCAGCGGCATTTTTACTATCCAGCATAGAGTCAACAGGAACGATTAATTGATCGGCCAGGAGATCATTGGAGTGACTATCAATGGGAATAATATTATTGAGATTTTTTAATAAAACTTCTTTCTCATTGGCCTCAATTTTTTCTTTGGTTGAATCAAAAGTAAACATAACCAATGCCGTACCCAGACCGCCAAAAGCAGCTAGGAGTACGGCACTAATCAACATGTTTTTGACAATGCTTTTACTCATGACCATAGACTATGGGCTGAGTATAATAATCTAATAAGGGGACAAACATATTCATAATTATAACAGCAAAGGCAATAGCATCAGGATAACCACCCCAGCTACGAATAATATAAATCAGTGTGCCAATACCTACACCGTAAATAATACGTCCTTTATTAGAGGTGGCAGCAGTGACAGGATCGGTGGCAATAAAAAAAGCACCCAGCATGGTGGCACCGGAAAAAAAATGAAATAGGGGGGATGGATTGCTATCCAATTGAAAGCTGCCAAATAATAAAGATAAAAATCCCAGACTGGCTAATAATGAAATGGGAATATGCCAGCTGATTAAACCCTTTCGTAACATAAATAAGCCACCTGCAAGAAAAGCTAGATTAACCCATTCAGTACCAATACCACCAAAAACGCCAAAGGCATTACCTTTAGTATGGAGCTCACTAATGGTGGCATAGCCTGTGAGTGTTGATGTGCGCACAACATCTAAGGGGGTTGCAGAAGTAAATGCATCTAAAGGAAGGTTGGCTGGTAGTTGAGCAAAAAATTGAAAATTGAGTGTGTCTAGAAAGCCTAAATAACTTACTATTTCATAAGTTGTTTCTGCATTTATTGAAGGTGTTTTCCAATAAGTGGTCATTTCTGCAGGAAAGGAAATTAATAAAATGGCATAAGCCACCATGGCGGGGTTAAAAATATTATAACCTAGGCCACCATAGAGTTGTTTGCTGACGACAATGGCAAAAAATACACCGATACAAGTAAGCCACCAAGGTGCCAGGGGAGGTAGTGCCAGGCCAATTAATATTGCAGTCAATACGGCACTATTGTCCTGTAAATAAATTAATACAGGACGTTTACGTAATTTCAGCATCACAGCTTCAAAACTAATAGCAAAAAAGATAGCCAGAGAAATATTAACCAGTACACCATAACCAAAAATAATAATTGAGGTGATTATCCCTGGGATTAAGGCTAATATGACCACCAACATCATTTTTGATACTGAGGGTGCAGATTTTAAAAAGGGAGAGCTTTGGGCTAAAAACATAGTTAGTGTGATAATTCCTGCTATTCTTCTAATGTAACTTAAATTTGTCCACCATCATTATGTAGGAATTTATGTTACTACATATGATGGTTGCCAAATTCAAGTTTGGCTAAGGGCTTTTGAGTGAGTATTTTTATCAGATAATATCTTTTCTTTTTGCATGGCTTTTTTAGTTTGACTACGGGCAATGGCTTCTTTAATTAAGTCTGCATTTTTGCTTTTCTTTTGATCATCTGTAGCATCTTCACCATTCGCTTGTGCTGCTTCTTTCTCTGCTTTCTTTTTGGCCAGCTTTTCTTTTCTCAAGCGTGATGCTTCAGCTTTAGCTAATTTGGCTTTTTCTAATCTTTGTTGACGAAACTCGTGACGCTCACGGGCAATATCAGCCTTATTTTGTTCCTGTTGTGCTGCTAAAATTTCTGTTTTAGCATATCGGTAATATTGTACTAAGGGAATATTACTGGGACAAACATAGGAGCAGCAGCCACATTCAATGCAGTCAAAAAGATGATATTCCTGAGCTTTGTCTAAGTCTCTAGCCTTGGCATACCAATACATTTGTTGTGGCATCAATGACATAGGGCAGCTATCAGCACAACGGGCACATCGAATACAGGGCATGGCTGGTGAGGGAGTATCTAATTCTTCTTTACTACTGACTAAAATACAATTGGTGGCCTTGCTTATAGGGGAGTCAACAGAGGGGATTTCAAAGCCCATCATTGGACCACCTAAAATGACTTTGTCTGCTTTGTCTTTATCCAAGCCAGCGTATTGCAAAACTTCACGAATAGGAGTGCCAATGAGTGCTTCAATATTTTGTGGTCGCTTAATTGCTCCTCCAGTGACGGTAACAATTCTGGAAATTAATGGCTCAGCACGATAAACTGCCTGGTATACAGTTGCTGCTGTGGTAATATTATGGCAAACAATACCAATATCCATTGGCAGCTTGCGAGTGGGTACTTCCTGGCCTGTGAGTATTTGAATCAGTTGTTTCTCACCACCGGCTGGATAACGTGTAGGCACTTGAATAAGCTCTATTTTTGTCTCGCAATGGGGAACTTTATATCCATTTATTGCATCCAGCAGAGCATGATAAGCTTCTGGTTTATTATCCTCTATACCAATAAGACAGTTTTTAGCACCCACTGCTTTTTTCATTAATAAAATACCCAGAATGACTTCTTCAGGGCGTTTTTGCATTAATATATCATCACAGGTGATATAGGGTTCACACTCAGCTGCATTAATGATCAGAGTTTCAACATTGTGATGCTGTGCCGTGTTGAGTTTTGGTGCTGCTGGGAAAAGGGCACCGCCCAGGCCAACAACACCGGCATCAGCCACTTGCCCAATAATTTCCTGTGGGGTTAAAGATTGAATGTTTTCTGTTGGAGAATGTTCAACCCATTGGTCATAGCCATCAGTTTCAATAATTATACATGGAGCACTCAACCCGGAGGGATGTGAAATAAGACGTTCTTCAATGGCGTAAATAATCCCTGAGCTGGATGCATGGATGTTGCCACTAATAGTTTCTTTTTTAGCAATGGCTAATAGCTGGCCCTTTAATACTTTATCTCCCAGTGCAACAATAGGTTCAGCAGCCTGTCCTATATGTTGATTTAAAGGAATGCTTAGATAGCGGGAAGGCTTGGCAGAACTGATAGCCGTTTGATTAGAGCATTGTTTGTTATCGTCTAATTTGATACCACCAGGAAATGGCCAGAGATGGTGAATATGTTTGACTAGGTTCATGGGCGGATATTCTCCGCCGTGACTTGATTAAGGGTGTTAAAAATATTTCTCTTTTTGAGTATATTACTAGATTGCTCATTAATCGAATATTGGGGTATAGGCCATTGCCAGTTTTTTGTGGTTTGTTTTATGGGCAACATTTCAATACAATCCACTGGACAGGGAGCAATACAAAGTTCACAACCGGTACACTCACTTTCAATCACTGTATGCATCTGCTTGGCGGCACCAAGAATGGCATCAACCGGACAAGCTTGAATACATAGGGTACAACCGATACAAGTTTGCTCATCAATAATGGCGACAATGCTTCCTTCATCGAGGGTAGTTTCTTCATTCAGGGACAGAACTCCCACATCTAATAAATCAGCCAGGGCTTGTATGGTATTGTCACCGCCTGGAGGACAGAGATTGATAGGAGCTTCACCTCTTGCAATGGCTTCAGCATAGGGACGACATCCGGCATAAGTACATTGACCGCATTGAGTTTGTGGTAATAGCTTATCAATATTGTCTACTACAGGGCTGGATTCCACCTCGAAATGAATAGCAGAGAATCCTAATACCATGCCAAAAAAAGCAGCCAGAGCAATTAAGGTTATAATGCCGTATAGCATACTAATTAAGTCCCTTATCAAGGCCGGCAAAACCTAAAAATGCAATAGACATAATACCTGCAGTAATTAAAGCAATAGGAGCCCCTTGAAAGATTCCCGGGACATCAGATGCAACAAGGCGTTCACGAATGGAGGCAAAAACTATCATCACCATAGAAAATCCGACTGCCGCACCAAAACCAAATAATATTGATTCAAAAAAACCATATCCCGTTTGAACATTTAATAAGGCAACACCCAATACCGCACAATTGGTGGTGATAAGAGGTAAAAATATACCTAAAACCTGATACAGCATGGGACTGCTTTTATGTACGATCATTTCAGTCAGATTTACCACAGCGGCAATCACTAGAATGAAGGTGATGGTTCTAAGATATTCAATATCCAGAGGAATAAGAATGTATTGGTTAACCAGATAACTGGAAGCAGATGAAATGGTCAATACAAAAGTGGTCGCCAAAGCCATTCCAGTAGCCACTTCCAATTTTCTTGAAGAGCCCATAAAGGGGCATAGGCCAAGAAACTTGACCAGAACAAAATTGTTCACCAAAATGGTGGAGATTAATAATAAAAAGTATTCAATCATATAAGATAAGTCGTAAGTCTACAGTCCAAAGTCCAAAGTCCAAAGTCCAAAGTCCAAAGCCAAAAGTTTAAAGCCGTATGTCTAACCTACCTCTTTTATCCTCTTTCTTTTAGTCCTTTGATTTAGACTTTAGACTTTGGACTGTAGACTTACGACTTCTCTTTCCTTATTTTACCTTCATGCCAGGCTGAGCACCTTCATCAGGGTTTAAAATCCACAAGTCCTTGCCACCAGGGCCGGCAGCGAGGACCATGCCTTCAGAAACACCAAAGCGCATTTTTCTTGGTGCCAGATTTGCCACCATTACTGTTAGTTTGCCTTCTAAATCTTCAGGCTGGTAGGCTGATTTTATGCCGGCAAAAACATTGCGGGTTTCACCATCTAGATCTAATGTGAGCTGCAATAATTTATCTGCTTTTTCTACATGCTCAGCTTTAATTATTTTGGCTATACGTAAGTCAATTTTGGCAAAGTCTTCAAAGCTAATGGTTTCAGCAATGGGATCGGCTAAAGAACTTGTTGATTTTGCATTCTGAGTGTTTTCAGTAGTAGTTTTCTTTGTTTTATCGGTAGGTTCTTCAATCACTTTTAACTCTTCTTTTGATGCATCAATCATTGCTTGTATTTTATCTTCTTCAACACGCATCATTAGAGGTTTGAATTTTTTAATTGCATGATTGCTTAACGGGGTTTGACTATCATCCCATTTCATAGGTTCTAAGTTTAAAAAGTCACAGGTCTTTTCAGCCATGACTGGTAATACAGGGCTGAGATAGATAATAAGTTGGCGAAATAGATTCACACCCATACTACAGACATCATGAACTTCCTGCTCTTTGCCTTCTTCTTTAATAGTCTGCCAGGGTTTTTTCTCATCAATATATTGATTGGCCAGATCGGCTAATGCCATAATTTCACGAATAGCCTTACTGAATTCACGCTTCTCATAATGCTCTGCAATAGGTGCAGAGGCTTTGGCAAATTGTGCAAACAATTCAGGTTCACTTAAGCTTTCAGATAGAGTGGAATCAAATTTCTTTTTAATAAAACCGGCACAACGACTGGCAATATTCACCACTTTACCCACCAGATCAGAATTGACTCTCAAGCGGAAATCTTCCAGATTTAAATCTAAATCAGTGACACCACTACCTAATTTGGCAGCAAAGTAATAACGTAAATATTCTGGATTTAATTCATCTAAATAGGTTCGAGCCTTAATAAATGTACCACGGGATTTAGACATTTTTTGTCCATCTACTGTCAGAAATCCATGGGAAAAGATGGCTGTTGGTGTTCTAAAACCAGCACCATGTAACATGGCAGGCCAGAACAGGCCATGAAAATAAACAATATCTTTACCAATAAAATGATACAACTCAGTTTGACTATCAGACTCCCAGAAGGAGTCAAAATCAATGCCTTGTTTGTCACAAAGATTTTTAAAACTGGCAATATAGCCAATAGGTGCATCTAACCAGACGTAAAAGAATTTGCCATCAGAATTAGGAATTTCAAAGCCAAAATAAGGTGCATCACGGGAAATATCCCATTCCTTCAAACCAGCTTCAAACCATTCTTTTAATTTATTGTGAATTTCATCTTGTAAATGTCCAGATCCGGTCCATTCTTTCAGCATGGATTCAAAATCAGGTAATTTAAAAAAGTAATGTTCTGAATCTTTTTCAATAGGCTTGGCACCGGAAACAGCAGAAACGGCATTTTTTAACTCAGTAGGGCTGTAGGTTGCTCCACAGGCTTCACAATTGTCACCATATTGATCGGCGGCACCACATTTAGGGCATTCACCTTTGATAAAACGATCGGGTAAAAACATCTCTTTTTCAGGATCATAGGCCTGAGAAATAACACGCTTGCTAATATGTCCTGCATCATTAAGACGATTATAAATAGTTTCGGCAAAAAAACGGTTTTCATTGGAATGGGTACTATGATAATTATCAAAGTTAACTGAAAACTCTTTGAAATCTGTCTGGTGTTCAATACTGGTGTCACCAATAAGCTTTTCCGGCGTAATACCTTCTGCCTGGGCGCGTAACATAATGGGGGTACCATGGGCATCATCAGCACAGACATAGTAACATTCATGACCTTGCATTTTCTGAAAACGCACCCATATATCGGTTTGAATATATTCAACAAGATGTCCTAAATGTATTGAACCATTTGCATAAGGTAATGCACTTGTGACCAGGATTTTTCTTGTATTGCTAGAGTTGGTTTGTGTTGACATTAATATATTGCCTTGCTGAAGAAGTTAAAAATTAACAGGCTATTTTAACAATTTTAATGTGACTTTCTCAAGTGAATGAGAACCTATTTAAAGAAATTCATTGGAGTATTATAGCATGTTCTGTATAATAACATACTAATTTACTGAGTTATTAACTGCTTTATATCAAATTTTGATCAGTAGTTATACTATTTTAACGTATAGATAAAAGAGTTGGAGTTTTAACATGGCAACTGTTGAACAAGTTGAAGAAAAATTAAAAGAATTTATTGACCCTTATCTGGAATCCGATCTGGCTTCTGCACATTGTGTAAAAAATACACAAGTCGAAGGTGCTAAAGTAATCGTTGATATTGAATTAGGCTTTCCTCATAAAGGTTATCAGCAGAAACTCAGTGAAAAGCTCAGTGCATTATTGAAAGAGCTGGATGGTGTTGATGATGTGCAAATCAATGTTTCCAGTAAAATTGTAGTACATGCAGTGCAAAAAGGTGTACAGCCTATTAAGGGTGTCAAAAATATTGTTGCTGTTGCTTCCGGTAAGGGTGGCGTGGGTAAATCAACCACAACAGTCAATTTAGCATTAGCATTAGCTGCTGATGGTGCACGAGTAGCAGTATTGGATGCGGATATTTATGGCCCCAGTATGCCAAGAATGTTAGGTATTTCCGGTAAGCCTGAATCTGCTGATGGCAAGTCTTTAGAGCCAATGATGAACTATGGTATTCAGACCATGTCTATTGGTTTCTTAATTGATGATGATACTCCAATGATCTGGCGTGGTCCTATGGTCACACAGGCCTTGGAGCAGTTATTTAAAGATACTCGCTGGAAAGATGTGGATTACTTAGTTGTTGATTTACCACCTGGTACAGGTGATGTACAGCTAACCCTAGCACAAAAAATTCCAGTTAGTGGTGCTGTAATTGTGACTACACCTCAGGATATTGCCTTATTGGATGCTCGTAAAGGTCTGAAAATGTTTGAAAAAGTGAATGTGCCGGTATTGGGTGTGGTAGAAAATATGTCTACCCATATCTGTAGTAGCTGTGGTCATGAAGAGCGTATCTTTGGTGAGGGCGGTGGTAAACGCATGTCAGAAGAAGAAAATGTTGCTCTTCTAGGCACACTACCCTTAGATATGAGTATTCGTCAATTAGCGGATGAAGGTAAACCTACTGTGGTTGCTGAACCAGATTCACGTATTACTGAACTTTATACTGATATTGCACGCAAAGTGGCAGCAAAATTAGCACTGAAAGCTCGTGATTATAGTAATAAGTTTCCTAAAATTGTTATTAAGAATGATTAGAGCTTTCTAAATCAATTTTGTTATAAATAAAAGGCCAGAGATATTTATTATCTCTGGCTTTTTTTTGCATAAAAATCATCAGTAGAAATTTTTTCTTAAACAGGTTAGACTTTTCAGGTTAAATAAAAATGGTCTGAGGGATTTTAAGTGATAAAAGTTTTATTAGTTGATGATCATGATCTGGTTCGAACTGGAATAAGACGTTTACTTGAAGATATTCAAGGTCTTGAAGTCATTGGTGAAGTAGAAACTGGTGAGGCGGCAATCACATTTGTTAATGAAGAAATGCCGGATGTCGTTCTGATGGATCTCAATATGCCAGGCATTGGCGGTTTAGAAGCCACGCGTCGTTTAATGGCCAAACACAAACATTTAAAAATTATTGTTGTGACAGTACATGACACAGAACCTTTCCCTCAACAGCTTTTTAAAGCCGGTGCTGAAGGATATTTGACCAAGGGCTGTAATATTGATGAAATTACTCATGCCATAAAAGAAGTTTTTTATGGCAGACGTTATATCAGTGTGGATATTGCTCAAAAAATGGCGATTAACTTACCATCAGGTCAGGAAAATCCATTTGATTCACTATCACAAAGAGAAATGCAGGTATTACTAATGTTCATGCAGGGGCTAAAAGGACAGGCTATTTCAGAACAGTTGAGTTTAAGTCCAAAAACAGTGAGTACCTATCGTTATCGTTTATTAGATAAACTTCAGGTTAAAAATGATGTTGAATTAACTCGTATGGCCATGCAATATGGCTTTATCGATAATACTAGCGTGTAAAAATATGCTTATTTTGTTTTGTATGCATGTTATTTGATAGTGAAAAATTCTTAAAAAATTTAACTACCAAGCCAGGTGTCTATCGTATGATTGACACCAATAAAGTGGTTATTTATGTTGGTAAAGCAAAAAATCTGAAAAACAGAGTTTCCAGTTATTTCAGAAAGTCCGGACAATCTCCTAAAACCACTGTGATGGTGGGGCAAATTGATCATATAGAAGTGGTTATCACTTACACGGAAAGTGAAGCGCTTTTACTTGAAAACAATCTGATTAAAACACTGAAGCCTCGCTATAATATTTTATTACGCGATGATAAATCCTATCCTTATATTTACCTTTCAAATCAAGATAATTTTCCTCGTCTGGCTTTTCATCGTGGTGCCAGAAAGAAGAAAGGGCGTTATTTTGGCCCCTATCCCAATGGACATTCTGTTAAAAGTAGTTTGAATTTATTACAGAAATTATTTCCGATACGACAATGCGAAGATAGTTTTTATAAAAACCGTTCCAGAGCCTGTCTGCAATATCAGATTAAACGTTGTAGTGCACCCTGTGTTGATTTGGTTACAGAAACTATGTATGCAGAAGATGTGCGTCATACGGTGTTATTTTTAGAAGGAAAAAGTAATGAAGTCATTGATGAATTAGTGGTGTTGATGGATCAGGCAGCAGCTGAACTAGAATATGAAAAAGCGGCATTGCATCGTGATCAAATTGCTAACCTGAGACGGCTTCAGGAAAAACAATATGTTAGTAATGAGAAAGGTGATTTGGATGTTATTGCGATTAAAGATCATCAGGGTATGGCCTGTATTCAATTGTTTTTTATTCGCGATGGTTTGAATTTGGGTAATAAAAGTTTTTTCCCAAAAAATGTTCAATATCAGAGTGTTTCTGAAATTTTATCGGCATTTATTGCACAATTTTATATCGCTTCATCTAACATAGAGCGATTTATTCCCAATACTATTTTAGTGAGTCAAACCTTTGCAGATAAAGAGATTATAGAAAAAATATTACATAAACAATCAGCACATAAAGTTGAAATCAAAGATAAAGTTCGAGGCGAACGGGCGCGTTGGTTAGAGATGGCACAAATGAATGCTCAAACTGCGTTAATGAGTCGACAGTCAAATAAAGCCAGTGTGATAGAACGTTTTGAAGAATTAAAAGAAGCCTTAAATTTAGACTTCTTAGCAGAGCGTCTGGAATGTTTTGATATTAGTCATAGTTCAGGTGAAGCAACCGTGGCCTCTTGTGTGGTTTTTGATTTGTCAGGTCCATTAAAATCAGACTATAGACGCTTTAATATTGATAATATTACCCATGGAGATGATTACGCCGCTATGCACCAGGCTTTAAAACGTCGTTATTTACGAATATCCAGATCAGAAGAAGGAAAGCTACCTGACATTTTAGTGATAGATGGTGGAAAAGGACAAGTCAAGCAGGCTCAGGAAGTGATGCAGGAATTGCAAATAGATTCCATACAAATTATCGGCATTACAAAGGGTGAAGGACGAAAAGCAAAATTTGATACATTGCTTCTATCCAAAGGGATATTGTCTGATTGTGATAAGAAAGTTATACTACCGCACGATTCAAAAGCTATGCACTTATTGCAGCATATTCGTGATGAAGCCCATCGTTTCGCCATTACAGGGCATAAGAATAGAAGAGCTAAAGCAAGAAAGACTTCAGTATTAGAGAAAATTACTGGCTTGGGTCCAAAGCGTCGGCAGATACTATTAAAACAATTTGGTGGTTTACAGGAAGTAGCTCGTGCAGGCGTGGAAGATTTAGCTAAAATCAATGGTATAAGTAAATCACTGGCGCAAAAAGTTTATAATAATTTTCATGATTAATCTTAAATTTAATATGGATATACTCAATATAAAAAGAAATAAATATGCAATATAATTTACCTAACTTACTCACTTCGCTAAGAATTTTACTAGTACCTATCATGGTTATCTTTTTTTATTTACCAGTGGACTGGTCCAATCAAGCAGCGACTTTTATTTTTATGGTGGCTAGTGCAACAGATTGGTTGGATGGCTATTTAGCAAGACGCTGGAACCAGACATCAGCCTTTGGTGCTTTTTTGGATCCGGTGGCAGATAAGATTATAGTGGCCGTGGCTTTAATTCTTATAGTAGATGAAAACCCAACGCAATTTTCTGGATTTTATATGAGTATTGCAGCAGCTATTATTATTGGGCGTGAAGTCACTATTTC
This sequence comes from Gammaproteobacteria bacterium, assembly GCA_042095675.1. GTDB lineage: Bacteria > Pseudomonadota > Gammaproteobacteria > GRL18 > GRL18 > GRL18. Next base: position 6,125 of record JAUJGA010000109.1, on the reverse strand, counting down.
TGCGTTGAGAGAATGGATGGCAGGCGTTGGTTCTAGAAATAACGTGGCTGTGTCCATTATTGGTAAAGTAAAAACCAGTGCACAAATGATAGCTCTGGTATTTTTACTCTATGGCGAACCAATTTTTGGAATCTCCACTGCTTTCATTGGTTTTATTTTATTATACTTGTCAGTATTTTTAACTCTATGGTCAATGATTGACTACATTTCCTCAGCACTCCCTGTGTTACAGGATAAATAGACTTTTAGCCAAAAAATCGTTGACATACTGTTTATAAACGTTAAAATACACGCCATTGAAATAAAGCGGGAATAGCTCAGTTGGTAGAGCACGACCTTGCCAAGGTCGGGGTCGCGAGTTCGAATCTCGTTTCCCGCTCCAATTCAATCTTTTATAGTAAATAAACTCCACTTGTATTTGTAATACCATGCAAACACTGAAAAAGTGAAGTAATTAGCTAATTGTTTGGCTGAATGGCAGAATGGCTATGCAGCGGATTGCAAATCCGTGGACCTCGGTTCGACTCCGGGTTCAGCCTCCATATTAATATTAGTTAATCAAAATTTGTTGCGGGAATAGCTCAGTTGGTAGAGCACGACCTTGCCAAGGTCGGGGTCGCGAGTTCGAATCTCGTTTCCCGCTCCAAACACACCTGTTAGCCCAGGTGGCGAAATTGGTAGACGCAAGGGACTTAAAATCCCTCGGTGGCAACACCGTGCCGGTTCGATTCCGGCCCTGGGCACCACTTATCTTATTGTTTTTTAAAGATATTGTTTTTTTCGTTTTTTTGTATGTGACCGTGGTGTGACCACAGAAACTTAATCTATTTCAAATAACCTATTCATTGGTGCACTCTAAATATATTATATAGCATCTAGCTGATTAGTAATCAAATAGAATGGATCTTTACTGTAGGTTCTTCTAACAATAAATTATTAGAAGAATCATTTATTGCTTCATACTCTATTTATTCTACTACTAAAAGATCTTTCTTTAATTTTTAAAAACTTTGATTAAGTGCTGCCTATTATTGTTTGCTCATCTTGATTGGTAAGATTAAATGATAAAAAACAAAATCATGAAGAGAAATAAAAATATAGAAATGATTTTAGGGGTGATGGCTATGGCAAATAAAGTTTGTCAGTGAGTTATCGTCAAATGTGGGGTTTTAGATGAGGCTGATATTCTGTCTTTTTTATTAAGATATTATGCAGTGCTTCCTTAATCTTGGACTGAACCGATTTAGGCAACTAAGTAATAATTTATTTTTACACCCTCACTTTGTTTTCTCAAAGTGTTGCCTGCCCCGTGTATAGGTTTTAGACTTCCTCATGTTGTAAAGTTCTTTTTTAACACTACAAGTTTGCATTACTCATTGTGCAATGCTTCCATTAGAACATGTCAAAAGTACCTGTATACTTGAATAGATTATTTATTTAAAGTAATTTTTGCTTTAGAATTAAGATCTGTCAAATATTTATTTAGATGTTCTTTGATAAGAACTTTCTCAATTTCTGGTTTAACTTCTTCAAATTTAGGTGGTGTGACATCTCGTACATCATCAAGTTTTATAACATGCCAGCCAAATTGTGATTTCACTGGTGTTTTATCCAGTTCCCCTTTTTTCATTTTAGCTACAGCCAGAGAAAAAGGAGCGACCATATTTTGACCGGTAAACCAGCCTAAGTCACCACCATTAACAGCAGAACCTGCATCGTTTGATTTTTCTTTGGTCAACTTGGAGAAATCAGCCCCGCCTTCTAATTCTTTAATAATGGCGTTAGCTTCATCTTTAGTTTTAACTAGAATATGTCTAGCCTTATATTCTTTAGGTAAATCAGCAAGTACATTCTTATCATAATAAGCCTGCATTTCTTTATCAGAAATCTTATAAGCTTCAGCAATTTTAGCCAGATAATTAGCGGCAATATAACTATCAGTTAAAGCTTTGACCCTAGATGCAACTTCAGGATGTTTATCAAAATTTTCTTTTAAGGCTGCCTGTAAAACTAATTGACGATTGACCAAGGCATCGATAAGAGCTATTCTTTGTACGGAAGTGATACTATTAAAATCTACTTTACTTTGTAAGGCAGCAATTTTTAGCTGGCTTTCTGTAACATTATCCCCATTGACAACTGCTAAAACTTTATCTGCAGCTAGTATGGAACTTGTTGTAAAACATAGGCTGGAAAAAACAATTGCCAGAGCTAGTTTTTTGGGTGTTGTTTTAAGTTGAACTGGAGCTGATAAAAATTTCAAATTCATTTTTTTTCCTTTGGATTTTGACTGAATTATATTTTGTTTTTTTATTTTTGATTATACAGAGGTACTTGTTTAGGGAAAGACTTTCTTAAATGGTTTTACAATGACTTTCTCATAAACCCCTGATTTAATATAGGGATCCTGATCAGCCCAATCCTGGGCATCAGATAATGTCTCAAACTCTGCAACAACCAAACTGCCGCTAAAACCTGCTTCACCGGGATCATTGCTGTCAATGCATGGGTGAGGACCGGCTAGAATTAAATGACCTTCATTTTGTAATAATTCAAGGCGAGCAAGATGATCGGGACGGGCTTCAACTCGTCGACTGAGAGAATTTTGAATATCGGTTGACATAATTGCATATAACATTAACTAGTTTCCTTTTCATCAATAGCTTCTATAGGTTCTTCTTCTAAAATAATATGACGTTGTAGATATAAAACCTGCAAGATCATAAAAGCAAAAGTTAATCCTAACATGCCGTAGAGTTTAAAATCGACCCAAATTGCTTGACGGGCTACATCGGTAAGATTTGCACCATAAAAGAATGCCACATAGAGATTAAGTAAACCGCAGAAAAAGAAAAATGATACCCACATGATGTTAAGTCTGAACCAGATAGGTGTGGGTATTTTAATCGCTTCTTCCAATTGTCTTTGAATGATATTCTTTTTGCCGATAAATTGACTGCCTAATAGAACAATGGCAAAAATCCAGTTAATAACCGTGACTTTCCACTTAATAAATGTATCATCATGAAAAATAAGTGTCAGACTACCAAAGACCAGAATTACAACCAGGTTAATTATATGCTGATTCTCTAGTTTTTTATGTAAATACCATTGTACTGCAGTGTGAAGGATAGTTGCTATAATTGCAGCAGTGGTGGCGGCATAAATATCATTATCTGTTAACTTGTAGGTGCTGAAAAAGATAATAATGGGGAGAAAATCATATAAAAACTTCAACATAATAACAACCAGCCCTTATTTTAAAATAATTGCCTACATTCTACCAAAGCAGTATGAATTCGTATAGTGCAGAAAGTTAAACTAAAGAAAGTAAAGCATTACTAAGAAGTTGTGGGTCGTAATAGGGGGTGCTTTGAGAGGTGATTAAATGAGTATCAATGATTTGTATGCCTTTTTTATTCAGACCGGTGGGAATTGCTCCACTATAATTGCCGGATTTGCTATCCAGTAAGATGAAATTCAAAAAATCCTTAGAGGATGATTCTGGAGAAGCTTTTTCCATAATTTTTAATAAAGTATCAACTATCTCTTTGAGTGAAAGTCCGAATTGTTCAGGATCCTTACCAAGGTTGGGGATAAAAACTTTGGGATTATTATTTTCGGCAATGGCCTTTACAACCCCTTCTGGTAATAAATTGGAGATTAAACTTGAATAAAAACTGCCGGGAGGAAAACAGATTAAGTCGGCTGATTGAATTAGCTTATAGTTTTTTTTGCGAATACTGACCTGAGTGGGTACATTTTTATTCGGGTGAGAGGTGAGTGATAGCTGCATAATTTTTGACTTGATGGGTTTGACTTCTTTACCTGTTAAACGATGCTGTCCTACAATGGTTTCCCCCGATTTTAATTTTGCCAACAGATGACTATTATCATTGACTATGGCACGAACAGTTCCACGAACACCGACTAATTTTGAAAAAATGTAAATGACAGGGTCAAGATGTCGGTGGTGATTAAGATAACCGCCTGCTAATGTTAGGTTACCAATACTGGCCCCTTTTAGATCAAAATCATTAGGTTTTTCCTCAATGAAAAAACCTAATAGGTTACGAATTATGCGACGCATGGGATTAGGTATATCTTTGACCAGAGAATCCTTGCCATTCACCATATTCATTAAGCGCTGTAATAGTACTTTTTGTGACTGGTTAGCTGGTAGACGATAGGTGAAAAGACGATACACTTCCGGATGTCCGGTGATAGTTTCATCTGCAAGTGCCATCATACGGCTACGTAAATCACCAATAGCAGGCATATCAAAGGCCTGACGTAATTTGGCTGAACTGCCGCCTGAGTCAAAAGGAGTAACAAGATGGATAGAATTATAAGTATAATTTTTTAGGTGCTGGCTTAGTTCGTTAAGAGCACTACCACCACTGAGAAAGAGAATTTTTGGGCCAAGTTCAGGTGCTTTATGATAGAGACTGATTCTGACGGGATCAGGAATAATTGCATGTCTGGAGAGAGTGATTGCTTTCATTATTTAATCCACAGGGAAACGAGCAATAATGGGATAGTGATCGGATATATTCATTTCATAATCAATAGAATAATTGTTCTTGTTTTGTGAAAGTATGTTTGGGTCAAAGGCATAATGACAAGGTCCTGCAAAAAAATAGTCAACTTTTATAATAGGTTGAATACTTTTTTTGCTGCGTTTGGTCGGGACGTCATTACATAAGCGAGTAAAATTCATTTGTTGTATTTTTGTGATTTCCGGAGATTCTGGTGTGGCATTAAAATCACCACCTATAATCCAGATTCCAGGCTGTTGCTTCTTTTTAAAGTGATTCGTCAGTTGATGTTGATCATGGTTTAAGCGGGAAACAATACCATTTAAAACTGTATTAATTTGTTCCTGACGAATAATTGAACCCTGCAAATCTTTTTCAGGGAAACCCTCTCTCTCACCCTTTAAGGTCGTTAAATGTAAGTTAATAATATAAAAGTCATGTTTTAAAATATTAAAATGTGAGACCACAGCCATGCGTGGCTCAGTATCTCTATTACCGGTAAATAAGCCGGTTTCTATGCGGACTTCTTCTTTTTCCAGTTGTGGTCCTGTTTTTAGATGTTTAAGTTTAGTAGACCAGAGAGAGCTATGCTTTATATTTTTTTTCCATAAAATACCTAAGCCCACGCCTATATAAGTATTTTCCCCCCATTGTCCCTTTCGACGAATTTTATTCCATTTGGGAGGATAGGCATTTTTGATGGTATCAATAGTAGTAGATGCGAGGTAATAATAACCCTCAGGACAGTCAATAATTTCTCTGACCGTGCCGGATTTAGTTTCATAACGAACCACTTCCTGCAATAAAACAATGTCAGGATTAGATTTTTTGATCAGAGCATTAATTTGGCTATTATATAAGTTATGTTTTTCCTTTCGTATTGCTTCTGATTCGGTAAGTATAGAGGCGCCTGCAATATTCCAACTTGCGATGGTTAAAAACATCTTATTTCCTTGCTATGAACTATAAATGGTTTGCTATAGAATAGTACATCAGATATTAATTTTATACACTATATAAAATAAGGCTCTGTTCACATTAAGTGTTGTTTTTCTTTTTTTGTACTATAATCAAATATAGTATAAAAGAGGTAAAATCCTATGAAAAAGAAACTATTGAGCATATTGCTGAATGAAATCAGCTAGTTGGATAAAGATGATCTAACTGAGATCGGAAAGCTAATACGCCAGCTTGATGATGATAACAAAATTATCTCAATGATTGAATCATCACTTGATGAAAAAAACCACTGCCCACATTGTGGTGGAGAAAAATACATAAAGTACGGGTTTGCACATGGTTTGCAACGCTATCATTGCAGAGCTTGTAGAAAGACGTTCAATACATTAACAGGAACACCATTGGCACGTTTGCGGCGCAAGGATAACAGGCTGGAGTACTTAGGCACTATTTGTAATTCACAGACGATCAGATCAGCTGCCAAACAGGTATGAGTTAGCATTCCAACTTCCTTTAGATGGAGGCATCGTTTCCTTGATTTAATCAGTGAAAACAGACCAGAGACACTCACTGGGATCATCGAGGTAGATGAAACTTATTTTCTGTATTCAGAAAAGGGAAATAAAA
>JAUJGA010000108.1:0-5958 GCA_042095675.1 Gammaproteobacteria bacterium | reverse complement strand
TTTTCGTCGGTACTCAGTTGAACATCTTCAACTTTTTTGACAGCCAATCAGCCTCTACTTTTAATTGGCCTATTTGACTGTACAGGTGCTCTTTTTCCTTTTCATGTTCAGCATCTTTATTCTCTAATTTTTTGGAAAAAGTATCGGCTGCGCCATTCAACATATGTTTCTTCCAATTAATAACCTGGGTGGTGTGGACTTCAAATTCTGAAGCAATTTCTGCAACTGTTTTCTGGCCTTTAATCGCTTCAATGGCTACTTTTGCTTTAAACTCATTACTGAATGATTTTCTCTTTATGCTCATTTTTCGTTCCCCGTTAGGTTAGCTCTTATATCTTAACCTATTGTCCAGTTTTCGGGGTCCACTATAATGCTTATTTATATCATTATTATTAGTCTACGGTGCAAAACTATTAAAAGAAAAAACGGCCGTCATAGAAGAATTACATCATCCGATTAAACTCAGTTTTTTCCCTACCATTTCTATCAGTCTGATTTTATTGTCAATTGCTATATTAAATATAAATATGGAAGTGGCAAGCGTTTTCTGGATAGTTGGCAGTAGTTTACATCTTATTTTTACTCTCTATGTGATGAATGCCTGGATCCATCATGATCACTTTAATATTAATCATATGAATCCAGCCTGGTTTATCCCTGTGGTGGGAAATATACTAGTGCCGATTGCAGGTGTTTCTTTGGGCTATACAGATATTTCATGGTTATTTTTTAGTATTGGTATTATTTTCTGGCCGGTATTATTAACGATTATTTATTATCGCTTGATCTTTCATCCTGCACTACCCAGGAAATTGATACCAACATTTTTTATTTTTATTGCACCGCCGGCAGTGGGATTCTTATCTTATCTATATCTCAATGGAGAGCTGGATAATTTTGCCCGAATTTTATATTATGCTGCTTTGTTTTTTACACTATTAGTATTTAGTCAATTCAGACAATTTTCAAAATTGCAGTTCTTTCTATCCTGGTGGGCTTACTCATTTCCACTGGCGGCTATTAGTATAGCTACAATGAAAATGTATCAAAGAACTCAAAATGCTTTATTTTCAGCACTGGGAGTTATCCTGTTTACGATATTGACCTTATTTATTACGATGTTAATTATAAAGACATTTAAAGCCGTTTTGCATAAGAAGATTTGTTTAGCGGAGTAGTTTGTTCCTGTTCTCTTAACTCTTGTTCTATTAGGGCTGGGGTTTCAAGGCTAATACGGCCTATTTTCCCTGCTCTGAGTTCGGTCAGTAGAATTTTACTGGTCTTATCCAGATCAATTCGTCCCCCACCTTTTAAACAGCCTCGTTTACGGCCAATTGCTTCAATTAATTCCAGTTCATTTTGCGGTAAGTCTGCTATTTTATAACGCTGTAATAAATTTTCTGGATAGGCTGACAATAAGTATTCAGCCACATAAAAAGCAATATCGTCATATTCAAAAGCCGTATCTTTTACCGCTCCGGAACTGGCCAGTCTATACATACTGTTTTGGTTTTCTATTTTTGGCCAAAGCACACCAGGCGTATCAAATAGAATAATGTCATCTGCTAACTTAATACGCTGCTGATTTTTAGTCACAGCAGGTTCATTACCTGTTTTTGCAATTGTTTTTCCAGTGAGAATATTAATCAGACTGGATTTACCGACATTGGGAATTCCCATAATCATGGTATTAATGATTTTATGCTTGCCACTGGAATTAGGCATCATTTTTCGGCAAAGAGACGTTAACTGGCGCATTCGTTCAGGCTGTTCAATGCTCAGAGCTAGTGTCTTTACACCTTGTTCCTTTTCCAGCCAGTCTTGCCATTGACGGGTTAAATAGGCATCAGCCAGATCACTCTTGGTCAGTATTTTAATACAGGGCTTATCACCCCTAAGTTGAGATAATAATGGGTTTTGGCTACTGAAGGGAATACGTGCATCGAGGACCTCTATGATCAAATCAATATTGGGCAGTGCCTCTTTAATCGCTTTATTGGCCTTATGCATATGACCGGGATACCAGTGAATCGCCATGATTATAATTCTATAATAAAATGTTCGCTACTAAAGCCACTGGCATTTTTATGCCCGCCGCCGCCATATTGTTGTGCAATTTCAGAAACATCAATGGCTTTCTTGCCTCCTGAACGCAGTTGCCAGACACGTCTATCACGCTTATCCTCATAAGCAGCAGCAAAAGCATGGCCGTCAGAAAGTAGATGTAACAAGTCACTGCCAATAGTGCCGGGTGCATTAACTACAGGAATAGAATATCCGGCTATTTTTCCCATACGTGCAGCAGATTTATAGCGTTCGATCAGCTTATTAGTCTGACGTTCAAGAATAATACCTTCATTACTTAATTGTTTTAGACTCTCGTCATCATCCAGCCAGCTTGTCCACAGTGGAAACTCCATAGGATAAGACATAATAGCCATAATAATACGATGTGTATTATCTAGTTTAAACTGCCAGAGATCATTATCCTGAATATGGGCAAATAATTGAGGTGCTGCTGAAGTATGAAAAAATTTCCAGGATAGTATTGCTCCTGACTGGCTCATATCAAATATGATTTTAAGGTTATCATATTCAAGCCCATGTAATTCTTTTTTAGCACTGATATGATGATCAATTAGAGTAACTTTATGAGCTTGTTGACAAAGTAATTCCATGTCTTTACGATGAAAACTAAAATCAAGAATATAGACATCTTTGCCTGTTACATCTGGTGGAGGGTTTCCATGTCGAGCATTGTAATACGATACTTCAGAAAAATAGTTTTCATATTGCTGGAAAAAGAGATCGGCTGCTAAAGCAGAGGCAAAACCATCAGGACAATTGCCGTGGTAAATAATCAGAACCGGATGTAAAAGTTTTTTCATGGGTAGTCTATTATTGACTGGGTTAATAAAGATTATCCTATAAAACGCAGTTGACATCGTTGTAGTAGATGGCTAGTGCATTTTTTAGGATTATACTATAAATGAATTATTATTGTTGAAACTTAAATAGTTTAAATTACAAAATGTCATAGCCAATGCAAAAAACTAATGAAGAAATACTTTTATCTGATGCTAAACTCTTTTTAAAGCTGGCGCAGTATAAAATGCCTTTTGGAAGATATCAAGGGGTACTTGTTAATTGACCTGCCGGAGCCTTATGTGGTCTGGTTTGCCAATAAAGGCTTTCCAGCAGGAGAGTTAGGTAAACTAATGACGATTACACATGAAATTAAAGTTAATGGCCTAGAGTATCTTTTTAAATCATTTAAGAACTCTTCACCCTAGTTTTTTAGAAGTTTATTGGCTGAAGCCCTCCTAACTATCTAATATAATTTCTTCAATTTCATCCATCAACAACGCACTGATATTTAAGTGATAGAGTGAATCTAATTCTCTGATACAAGTCGGGCTGGTGACGTTGATTTCTGTAATAAAATCGCCAATCACATCCATACCAACGAATAGCAGTCCCATAGCTTTTAGTTGGGGAGCAACTTGTTTACACAGCCAGTAATCACGGTCACTTAAAGGAAGGCCGACACCAATGCCACCGGCGGCTAAATTACCACGGGTTTCACCTTCCGGAGGAATACGAGCCAGGGCATAATCTACAGGTGTACCATTAATCAGTAAAATACGTTTATCACCATGAGTAATTTCCGGAATAAAACGCTGTGCCATAATATAATGCTCACCATGATTTGTCATAGTCTCTAAAACAACATTAAAATTATGGTCATCTTCCTTAATACGAAAAATAGAATGACCGCCCATGCCGCCTAAAGGCTTAACAATAATATCTTTATTATGAGTCAAAAATGCTTTAAATTGATGCTTATTGCGACTAACAAGAGTGGGTACTGTACAATCAGGAAATTGATGCGTAAATAACTTTTCATTCGCATCACGTAAAGAGCTCGACTTATTAACAATAAGAGTACCGGCCTGCTCAGCCAGTTCAAGCATATAAGTGACGTAAATATACTCCATATTAAAGGGGGGATCTTTACGCATAAGAATAACATTTAAATCAGCCAGGGGCAGTATGCTTTTGTCGGGTTCAATAAATTGAAACCAATCACTGGAGGCATCTGTTAGATGCAACTTTTGTGTATAAGCCATAGCCTGATTGTCTTCAATAAACAAATCAGCCATTTCCATATAGTAAATTTCATAGCCACGATGCTGTGCTTCAAGCAACATTGCAAAACTACTATCTTTTTTTGTGTTAATGGATGAGATAGGATCCATTACAATACCAAGTTTTATCGTCATAGCCTTATTCTAACATAAAGTGACTCTGCTTTATCCGAGATCACCCCATAAATATTGCAAAATACTGATAGTTGTCATCCCAGCAGTTTCTGTTCGCAGTATTCTCGGTCCTAATTGTATTTTTTGATATTGTTGTAAAATTGCTGATTCAATTTCTGAATCATTTAGGCCGCCCTCAGGGCCAATAAAAATGTTAATACTCTGAGGTTTACTCTCTTTAAGTTCAGATAAACAATAATCAGCATCAGGGGATAATAATAATTGCAAGTCAGCAGAATAGTTGTTTAATTGCACTACTTGAATTGTCTGATTAATTTTAACGATAGATGTACGTCCGGACTGCTCGCAGGCACTTAAAGCAACCTTTTGCCAATGTTGTTGCTTCTTATCTAGGCGTTTATTGTCAGACGGCTTAGCATTAGAATGTTGTGTAAATACCGGAGTAATGGCATATACACCCAATTCCACAGCTTTTTGAATACTATAATCCATTCTTTCACTACGGGAAATCCCCTGAAATAAATGAATTTTTAAAGGAGATTCAATATCTTTTTTAATGAACTGATTAATCTGGACAGTAACACAGCGTTTTTTTACTTCTGTTAAAGTTGCAGTATATTCTCCCCCGCGGCCATTAAATAGAATAATGTCAGTACCGGCTTTGAGCCTTAATACATTAACAATATAATTAATGAGCTCGGAAGGTAGTTCTATAGAGTGATTAACAGATAAGGTAGAATCTATAAAAAATCGTGATGTTCTCATAGAAAATTAAGATCCTCAAAAGCTAAAAAGAACACTAATTGTAACGACTCACCATGAACATTGTAAAGTCTTGTGGTTGCATCTTTTTAAGGCTTAGAACTGTCTGAGCGTAGTGAGTTTTCTAAGCCTTAAAAAAATGTGACGACAAGGCCCAACTGCAAATTGCTACAAAACAAGCTAAATAAACACATTTTTTTCAAAAAAACAAGAAAATTTTCTTGACAGATTAACAAAATTAACCAATAATACCGTCCTTTCTGAGGTATGGAGGGGTTCCCGAGCGGCCAAAGGGGGCAGACTGTAAATCTGCTGGCTCAGCCTTCGGAGGTTCGAATCCTCCCCCCTCCACCATCTTTAATGCTAAAATTAGTTTTATATATAGATAAAAAATTCAGAAAAAAAGAATTTAACCTGCCTGTTTTGTCAATCTCTTATCTTTTTTATTGTATGAGTTAGGCAGGTTGTAAAGTTGTTTTTGCGGGTATGGTACAATGGTAGAACCTCAGCCTTCCAAGCTGATGATGCGGGTCCGATTCCCGCTACCCGCTCCACTTTTATTGTTTTGAGATTGCTTTTTTTGTTGAACTGCATTCAGAATAATGAATGCCCATGTAGCTCAGGGGTAGAGCGCATCCTTGGTAAGGATGAGGTCGCCAGTTCAATTCTGGCCATGGGCTCCAAAGTATTTAGCTTTAAGGTAGAAGCCTTTAGCTAGGATAGAAGTAAAACATATATTTATTAATAATAACGAGGTCTAGCGATGTCCAAGGAAAAGTTTGAACGTACAAAACCCCATGTCAATGTCGGCACAATTGGCCACGTTGACCATGGTAAAACAACATTAACTGCAGCGATTACAAAATGTATGGCTGAAAAACACGGCGGTGAAACCCGTGCATTTGATGAAATT
>JAUJGA010000107.1:0-12262 GCA_042095675.1 Gammaproteobacteria bacterium | reverse complement strand
TTTCTACAGCACAAGAATTTCGACAGACAATTGATGATTTTTTTGACAAAAAACTCCCTCAGATTGGTGATAGTTTAGGAAGTAGAATTAATGATGATTTTCAGGTGCTAATTTCTGCATCTTGAAGTGTAATGGGTATATATCTGTTCTATAAAAGCACGAAATGGCGCAATGCCTGTTCCAGTCCCAATCATAACTATATTGGAATTTTTATCATCAGGGATAGCAAATGGACTTTTATAAGGACCTGTAATTGCAATATTCTCCCCGACTTTGGCATCACATAAATAATTCGATGCTCTGCCAGGATACTATTCTCCACTAAAATCATCAGTGTAAAAACACCGGCGTACAAGAATAGTCAGCTCAATACCATCTTCTGAAGAGACTTCATTTCCCTTCACAATAGAATACCTTCGCTTATGCTGTGTGCTTCCAAACTCATCCCTGCCTGGAACAATAACCCCAATAGATTGTCCTTCACGAAATCGAAAATATGGCTAATCAATATATAAAACCAGCTCTCTGACTGACTTCATCAGTATTAATAACAGTTATTCGTGAAGTGTGCCTAAGCTCTGCCTGTAATGATGACTCATTTAATGTTTCATTCATGATTATTCCTAGGTATCAGTATATTCAAATAATTAATTTCAGTTATCAATACTAATTATTAATAAAACAAATAGTTAGCATTATAATCATTAAAGAATACTATTTTATACAAATAATTATAAATCAACAACTTTTATACAATAAACAGACAGTTTTATGATTCATAAACTCTCAATAATTAAGCACACGGGTAGGTGTTTTCCTATCATTTAAACAAATGTCACAAACTCACTAATATCAGCTCTTTCAATTCGGTAGCTATTTACTGCTGCATCCACATTTTCATAACCCAAAGCCATACCGCAAATTAACTGGCAATCTGCCGGCAAATCTAAAAAGTCTTTTACAATGGCTGGATACTCAGCCAGCGAGGCTTGTGGGCAGGTGGCAAGACCATGCTCAGTAGCAAGTAGCATAATACTTTGCAGGAACATACCATAATCAAGATATGAACCTGTTTGAAGTTCTGCATCCATATAGAACAACAACATGACAGGTGCATCAAAGGCACGATAATTGGCTGCCCATTGTTCAAGCTGTCTTTTTTTATCTTCACGGGTAATTTCAAGGGCAGAATACATTTTTAAACCACAGTCTTTACGACGAGCTTTATAAGGTTCCTGCCAGTCTAATGGATAATATTGATAATCCATTTTTTTCTCTTGCATGTCAGCAAAAGCTTGCAGTAATTTTTCCTCTAATAGCTGCTTCTTTTCACCTGTTAAAACAGCAACCATCCATGGCTGAGTATTAACCCCGGAAGGTGCATGACCGGCAGAGCTTAAAATCTGTTCAAGTAAGGCCTTATCGACAGTTTGTTCTGTATAGGCTCTTACTGCTTTACGCTTTTTTAGTGCTTCAGATACATTCATTATTTATCTCTTTAATTATTTATAAGTTGGCTAGGAGCTTGTCCAAGAATAGAAATCCTACTGCGTAACAGCTCCTAGTATTTCTCATTAAATACAAAGATCACCAAGAAGATAGTATCACAGATCAAATTAATATTGTCCTTAATACCGGATATTCTTTCTCATGCTTTAATTCAATTTCTGCCAGAAATAATTCTGCTGTTGCCAGTGCATCACTTAAAGCATTATGTGCCTTATAACGCGGCAGGTGATAACTTTCTCTTAAATTAAAAAGGCGTAAATCATTGGGAGAATATAAGGCAGTACGTTGATCGAGTCTTTTTCTTGCAAGCACCAGAGTGTCTATTATCGGAAAAACCGGAGCCATGCCATAAAGTTTTTTACAGGCATATTGTAAAAAGTTTTTTTCTATATGTGCAAAATGTACTAATACTACTTTTCCTGCCATTGCATGTAATAATTTTTCAATAACTTCTTCAACTAATAGTCCCTGAGATTTAATATCATCAGTTATTTGATGAATAATAACACCCTCTTCTTTTAAATCACCTTCCGTACAAATTATCTGATGATAAGCAGTACCAAGCGTAATTTCAAATGAGTCAATACAAATATGCCCCACACTGAGAATTTGATCCTGTTTAACATTCAACCCCGTTGTTTCAAAGTCCATAGCTAAAATTGGGGTTTCATTTAATGCTGTTTTGGGATCAGGAAAAGGAACAGATAAATAATCTTTTAAAGGCCCTGATGGAGCTTTCGCTAATAAACGTTTTCTTTTTGCTTCATACCCAAACCATTGACTCAACATTGATGACTCCTAACTCCTAACCCAATAAATAATTATCAACTTATTGAATAACGTTTTTCAATATAATTCTGTAATGTTTGAATAACCTTGAAGGTATCTTTTAAATGAGAGCGTTCCAACCTGGATATATCTGCTGGTGCCAAAAAGTTATCAGCATCAATACCAATATTAATTTGCTGTGCCTGATGTTTCACTCTTAAACTACTGATAAATTCAAAGGCATCTAAAAGATTATCAGCCTCCTCCTGACTCAATGATTGACTACCAGCAACACACTTTAAGCGTTCTATGGTATTAACGGCTTGCACACCTTCAGCTAAAGCATAGATACGCGCCAAATCTACGATGGGAGCCAGGCCGTTATGTTTTAAATCCAATGTATCATTATGCTTACCGTCATGAACTAAAACAAAATCACGAAAAAACCCTAAGGGTGGTTTTAACTTCAGAGCATTGAATGTTAAATGAGCCATGAATAAGTTGTTTTTAGGTGTGAGTAAGAGCATCTTTTTTTGAACATTTTCCAATAATTGACTCTCCCCTGAGATACAGCGTAAATCGAAGAAAATACTGGAATACATTAATGCTTTTGGGGATGGTGTAGTAATCCAGTTAAAAAAATATTCAGACCATTTGGCGGCTGGCTGTCGCCATCTCAGGTTGGTTGCCATTACATCACCTGGACAATAAACATAGCCGCATTGTGCCAAACCATCACAGACATACTTTGCCAGTGCAGCAAACCATTGATCATCCTCTTCAGTCATTTGATCAGAAATAATTAAAGCATTATCCTGATCTGAATGACTACTTTGCTCACATCTGGCATGAGAACCTGCAGCTAACCATGCATAGGGTACAGGTGCTTTCCCCAGTTCAAGTTCCGCCAGTTCAATAAGTCTTCGAGTAACTGCACTGCTGATTGCAGTAATCATTTTTTCCAGATGATCGGCAGTTGCCCACATTTTTACTGATTGTATCTGTAGTTGAGGAATTAGCTGACAATATTCCTGTATCTCTTCAATTGAGTCAGCCTTACTAATTGCATTGCTGATATAAACTGAATTTTTCCCCTCAAGACGCAAAAAATCACTAATACTAATAATTCCACAGAGCCTATGATGATCAATGATGGGCAGGTGTTGAATTTGATTACGTGACATTATCATCATTGCTTCAAATGCATCAATATCCATACTACTGGATACAATCTCTGTAGTCATAATCTGATCAACCGTAGTTGATCTTGAAATATCTCTGGCGATACAACGTTTGGTAATATCCTTATTCGTTAGAATACCAGTGACATTATTCTCTTTTAAAAGAACCAGTGATGAAACATTGTTCTCCGTCATAATAATAGCAGCATCTCTGATACTAATAGAGATATCAGCGGTAATAACCGGATGATGCATAATGTCTGAAATGGGTGTCTGCATTAGAGTAGAAACCAGATTGTTTTCGCCCTGCTGGCTTCTTATAAGTTGATTAAGATGTTTTCTATATGTTTCCTGAAGATAGGCTAATTCATCAGGGTATTCATCTAAAATAATAGTCATTGTATGACAGGGAATACTATAAACCAGCGTATCTTCTTCAACATGAGTAGTAAATTTTTCTTTGTCCTGAAGTTGACAAAAAGCAGTACAAATATCTCCCTCTCCCATTTTCCCCAATAATTGATTATTCTCAGATAGTAAAGAAACGGCACCTTTACGCAATAGGTGAAGTCTATTCTGAGGATTTCCTTCTATAATCAGTTCAGCTCCACGACGAATATAACGAATGGACATTTTTTTTATCAGCTGTTCAATAATCTGTGCAGGCAGACGATCAAAAGGAGGAATTGTACTGACAAAATCAGCTATTTCCTGTAATTCAATTTCCATAATCTAACCCCAATAAAAAAACAGAATAATGAATTTATACGAAAATAAATTCCCTAAAGTCCTAATTTTTTCTGCTATAAAATTCACTATAATAATAGCCATCATTAATAATACTGATAAGCCGTATTTTTAATTCAGATGTTCGTCGTAATAAAGAAGATACCTGAGTGTTTGACTGCCATCGCTGCTTATTCATTTTTCCATTCATTTGATAACTGATTTCTTTATTATTTTTGTCAACAAAGGATATAGTCACCTCTTCAAGTGGATGATTCGATGTAATTTGAGTCACACCATTTTGATGAGATAAAGTGAGCGTGAGTTGTTTATTACTGAGTGTGCAGACATTATTTAATAGATTACAATGATCATTTAAACTGAGTTGAAACAGTGTTTTTGTTTTAGCTTGCTCCTCAGCATAATAGTCTGCAGCAATATAACCTCCTACAATTAAAAAAGGGGCTATAAATATGGCTATTTTTGTATGTTTATTCATGCTTACTTCTAAGTAACAAAAAATTTATCACCCATTATTTTAAGAAATTTTTATGTTACTCAAAAAATGGATGCCAAATTTTTTTGGCTGAGGGCTCTTTAATTTTTGGCCAATAAAAAAGGCTTCTGTATAGAAGCCTTTTTTACCTTAACAAGACAATGTTTAGTGACCGGTTGCAGCAGCACTTGCACCTGCTGGAATACGAATATCCTCGATCATTTTCTGAATATTTTCCGGTGGCCTTTCTCCAATCATTCTGGAAACAGAAAATGCAACACTAAAGTTGACCATTGCTCCAACAGCACCAAATGCTTTGGGATCAATACCAAAGAACCAGTTTTTTGCCATATCACCCAGGAAGGCTGTACCTTTAATAAACATAATCCCTTCATGCTGGAAAATGTATAATAAAGTAATACCAATACCGGCTAACATACCAGCTACTGCAGCTTTACTGCCAATTGACTTGGCGAAAATACCCATCATTAAGGCCGGAAATATCGAAGAAGCAGCCAAACCAAAGGCCAATGCAACGGTTCCGGCAGCAAACCCGGGCGGATTGAGCCCCAGATAGCCTGCCACTAAAATGGAAATAGTCATCGCAACACGACCTGCCCTCAATTCTGACTTTTCAGTAATATGCGGCATAAAAATGCCTTTCATCAAATCATGTGAAATAGAGGATGATATTGCCAATAGCAGACCAGCGGCAGTGGATAAGGCTGCAGCCAGACCACCTGCAGCCACTAATGCAATAACCCAGTTGGGTAAGTTTGCAATTTCAGGATTAGCCAGAACCATAATGTCACGGTCAACTTTAACCATTTCGTTAGTGGCC
This sequence comes from Gammaproteobacteria bacterium, assembly GCA_042095675.1. Lineage (GTDB taxonomy): Bacteria > Pseudomonadota > Gammaproteobacteria > GRL18 > GRL18 > GRL18. The sequence continues at coordinate 6,741 of JAUJGA010000107.1, read as the reverse complement.
TTATCAGCAACATACTGAATTTTACCATCACCGTTTTTATCTTCAAATTTTAATAAACCCGTTTTTTCCCAGTTCTTAAACCATTGTGGACGCTGCTCATATTCCAGAGGTTCTGCAGACTCAGGTTGAATGGTATTCATCAAGTTTAAACGTGCCATTGCACCAACAGCAGGAGCAACAGTATATAGAGCTGCAATAAAGATTAAAGCCCAGCCAGCAGATGAACGTGCACCTTTAACAGATGGTACAGTAAAGAAACGCATAATAACATGTGGTAAACCTGCTGTACCAATCATCAGTGTAAGTGTATACATAAACATATTTAATGTACTGCCTAATTTAGCAGTAGTATATTCTTTAAACCCCAGGTCAGTGACGATTAAGTCCAGTTTATCCAGAAGATATACGCCACTGCCATCAGACAGTGTGCTGCCCAGACCAATTTGAGGAATAGGATTACCTGTTAGGTGCAAAGAGATAAAAACGGCCGGAACAGTATAAGCAAAAATCAAAACACAATATTGTGCAATCTGTGTGTAGGTAATACCCTTCATGCCTCCCAGTACAGCATACACCCAGACAACAAACATACCAATACCCAGACCAAGACCATAATCAACTTCTAAAAAGCGTGAAAAGGCAACGCCGACACCTTTCATTTGTCCGATAACATAGGTTAAAGAAGCAATGATTAAACACAAAACTGCAACCACACGGGCAATATTGGAATAATACCGATCACCAATAAACTCAGGAACGGTAAATTTACCATACTTTCTTAGATACGGTGCCAGCAGCATGGCTAATAAAACGTAACCTCCGGTCCAGCCCATTAAAAATACCGAGCCGCCATAACCTAAAAAGGCAATTAAACCTGCCATGGAAATAAAGGAAGCTGCACTCATCCAGTCAGCACCAATAGCCATACCGTTAAGTACCGGATGTACACCACCACCAGCGACATAAAACTCACTGGTACTACCGGCTCTGGCCCACCAGGCGATAGCAAAATAAAGTCCAAAGGTACCGAACACAGCAATATAAGTATATAGTTTTAATTCATCCATAATTTATTGCTCCTCATCTTCATCAACACCATGTTCTTTATCCAGCTTATTCATACGTGATGAATAGAAAAAGACCAAAGCAACAAAGGTATAAATAGAACCCTGCTGAGCAAACCAGAAACCCAGTTTATAACCACCTAAATGAAAATTATTGAGTGGCTCAACTAAAATAATGCCGAAAAGAAATGAAACAACAAACCAGATACTTAGACAAATTGCCATCAAGCGCAGGTTTGCTTTCCAGTATGATTGGTGTTTATCCATAATTTCTCCCATGAGAAATAAATTAATAAAAAATCCTGAATGACTTAATGTTGCCGTCTGTGCCAGTAATTAGGCATATTACGGAATTTATGACCATAATCACCCTTATCCTGCTCCTGTTTATCAGGATTAAAATTGATGTACTAAATACAGACTATTTATTTTTTCAATAATCAAAACTAAAACCATTGAAATTTAAGTAAAGTGTACCCTTTGGTAAAGACCAGTTTTAGTTAATTTCTTATTCTTTATTTTACTTTTGTTTTCTTGTTCGTTTTTTACTCATTTTATCCACCTGTTATTTTTAGTATAAATTGTAACATTTTGAATAAGAATTTTCTATAATTGGTTTTAATTTAAGGGATCATTATACCTATTTAGTTATGAAAAACCAAGTCAAATAATCAGAAATTTTTATAACTATCAGGAAATTTAGCTTACGAAGATATTCAAAAAAATGGACCTTGGAATATATTTCTATGGTTATCCCTTATTTTCTTTAAGACACACCTTAAAGATAGTTATTTGCGAAAGAATTTGGATGAAAGATTGGGTGATGATCCAATATCCAGCGATTATGAGTGGGGGTTACTACATCATATTCATTGCATGATTCGCACTCTACAAAATGGAATTTCAATTAGCAATGAATGTCTTGGCTCTCTATTTGTTCTTCCAGCTAAGACTGCTGAGCACTTGGATAAATACGACTATAGAGATGTGTATGCTGCCAATACAATTCTGTTAAGAATTAATGATATTGCTTTTCTCGCGGTTCTGGACGATTCATGCGCAGCGTTGATTTTCTTTTCGGATCATTATAAACGGCTTTCGGCACCACTATCTCCTATACAGCTTCGAGAAGTGTTGTCTCATTTAACTCTATTGAACGGTAAGCTTAAGTATCGTCCCAGCTACTCAACCAAGATTGACCCGTCTACTGGTGAAGTAGTTATTATTGCTCAGCTGCCTGAGAGTATGGAACTAGAAGACAATACTAGAGAAGAACTTGGTGAGATATTGTATGCAAATGTTGCAGCATACGTGGATAAAATGCCTAGTCCAGATATAAATTTTACCAAAGAGAACGTACTAAATAGTTGTTACCATTTTTTATTCGATGAAAATAAAAATTTCATTTCAACTTCAATGGATTTAATTGAAATGGAAGCAGAATAGTGTACATAACAAGCGCGTGCACCAAGGACTAAATTTCCGTCGCGCTTTTTGGCATTGCTCCGCAATTGTACGCCAAAAACCACAACAAAAAATTAGCCTGTGACGCGGGCGTTAGTTTCCTTGTTCCTTGTATAGTTGAGCCTTATGGGAAGAATCGACAAAAAATTAAAAACGAAGATGCTCAAGCAGGCCTTGAATGACATTCAAAATAATAAGATAAAAGTGGGTAGTAAATCTGTGGAAAAAATATACAAACATTTCACTCATGATGTAATGGAGCTGGTCTTTAACAGAGAAGGGATGTGCGGTGTAAAATGCTCTTTACCTAGGGACTATAACGATCCTTATGAGTTATTTCTAGGGATGGATTTAAATACTCCTACTGACCACCTCGCTTTTTATAACGATATTGTCGGTGGCATACCTCAAAATCCGACTACATGCTTTTCTCAATCACCTGTTGTTTCCCCCATGTGGGCTCACTATGCAAATAACCATACAGGCTTCGTTCTTGAATTTGATTTGGATGGGTTACAGATGCATTTTGAGGGAAATCCTATTTGGGATGTCAGCTATCGTAATGCACCTCATGAAAATCTCGCGAAAATACTTGAAAAAGCAGCAGTTCTAAAAAAGCCTAGATACTCATATGACCTTAAAAATTTTGTATTCGTAGAGTCTTATTTCACAAAATATGACGAATGGAGTTATGAGCGCGAGTGCAGGTTCGTCGATACGCAGAAGGTCACAGAGGATGTAGGTGGTAATATCATACTATTTATACCGATTGATTTTGTAACATCTATTATTGTTGGCCCCAAATTTCCTCAAGAAAGCTTAGAGGAAAGCCTTTCTTTAGCAGAGGAAAATGATATTGATTGGTATCAGCTATATATAGAGAAGAGTCATCCAAAACCATACATCAAGGATGAGGGCGAAGATGTCTTTATCTTTGAAAATAATTGCATTTCGAAATCTGTCAACCTATGTGAGTGCTGTGCAGAACCATTAATCAATTACGAAACACTTTGCCCTTGGTGCAGCATTACTGAAGCTCATGAAGACGAAGCAGCCCAAAATAATCCGTTCAGAATGATAGATCAAATGTGGAAGTTAGATAGCTACATGGAATCAATGGGAAAAATTGGCAAGTGAGTATCAGTACAGAAACTAACAAGCGCTTGTTGTCGGACTGGTTTTCCGCTGCGCTCCAAACCAACCGCAAAAGCGGGCGTTAGCTACAAAAGGAGTCTGTATGCCCATCGAGTTAAAGGAAACATTAGTTGTAGGAATTTCAGCTACCGCATTATTTGATCTTTCAGAGTCAGCAAAGATCTTTGATGAAAAGTCTAAGACTGATCCTGATACCGCAATTGATGAATACCGAAATTACATACTAGAGAATGAGGATAAACCATTAGAAGATGGTACTGGCATGCCCCTAGTAAAATCTCTTCTGAATTTAAATTACAAATTAAGTGACAGTGAAACTCCCCCCATTGTCGAGGTTGTTGTCATTTCAAGAAATAGTCCTGAAACAGGTTTTAGGGTGCTGAAAGAAATTCGAAGACGAAAATTACCTATTACTAGATCTGCATTTATTGCTGGTGAAAAAAGCTCTATTTATCTTGATGCTTTCTATGTTGATTTATTTCTAACAACAAACGAAAAAGATGCTCAAGATGTTATTGACAGTAAAGTATGTGCGTCGGCTTTAGTTAAAGCTCCACCGAAAAATGCAAAATCATTAGATGAAAAACAAGTTAGGTTTGCTTTCGATGCAGATGCTGTTATATTTAGTGAAAAAAGTGAAATCGTTAACCAAACTGAAGGTTTGGAGAAATTTTTGGCCAATGAGGACGAAAAACAAGACGTCCCATTACCTAAAGGGCAATATGCTAATCTATTGAAAAAATTATCTAAAGTTCAAGAACGTTTACACGGTAGAATTGAATATTCACCGTTGAAATTAGCGGTAATGACAGCACGAAATAGTCCTGCTGAAATGAGGGTAATTAAAACGCTTCGAGCATGGGATGTTTATATTGACCAAGCTTTCTTTCTTGGAGGATTACAGAAAAGTAGATTCTTAAAATCATTCAAGCCACATATTTTCTTTGATGATCAAGACTCACATCTAGATCACGCAGCTATTGATATACCATGTGCTAAGGTACTGTATCCAAGTAATTCACCGCTCAATAAATTAATTGAGGAAAGGATAGAAAAAAAACAAAGTACTAGTACTAAAGATGAAAAGGCAGAAAATTGTAGCTAACAAGTCAATTCAGCAGGACAAAAAACAGTTGGTTTTGCTCCTGCGTCGCTAATTTTAACCAACTATTTTTTGCCTCTGATTGAGGCGTTATGCAGGGAAAAATATGACTACCGAATGTTATAAAGCTTTAGATTTATGGAAGGTAGGAATACAATATTTGCACATGGTTCAAGCTGTTGCCAATGAAACATACTCTCAAGGTAACAAGCATTGTATTGTTTCTGATAACCATATTTCTAGTGAACAATATATGGAAGATACAAAATGGTCCGATCATAATCTTGTAATTCCATTGTTATTTAATTTCTATCATGGCTTAGAAGTAATAATGAAAGGATTCTTAACTGTTAAACATCCAAATACTTCCTTTTTTGGTCATGAGCTAACAAAGCTTTTAAATGATCTTAATAAAGAGTATGGTGAAAACGAACTCTATGAAACACTTGGAAAATATATCAATCAAGATACCTTGCCAAAAATAATTTCAGATTTTTTAACAAACTCTAATTTATCAATAGATAAATATTATCAATCCTTAAAATACAGTGAAACAACAGATGGAAACCAGGCATATCATCATTCTCTGAAATACAGAAGTGAAGAAGGAGCAGATTTTTTAAAAAATTTACATGATGATATTGAACAATTACGAAAGGAAGTTGTTTCACTTGGAAGAGAAGTGTGTCCAATTAAATAGGCGTTATGCGCCTAAAATCAGGTTAGAGTAAAATTTAGTACAAATTTTGACTTTAAATTATTACATGCAATTGACGTAATTTATACAGAGTTTCCTTATTACGGCCATAGGCGGATATGGAAGCAATTGTTGAGAGATAATTTTACAATCGGTAGAAAATTAGTTAAAAGTGCGATGACTTTTATGGGGATCAGAGCCATACATCCAAAAACTAAAACGACAATAGCCATAAAAGAGCATAAGAAATATCCTTATTTACTGGGACAATTTAAAAATGATAAAAACCAGGTTATTATTAAAAAAGCGAATCAGGTGTGGACAACGGACATCACCTACATCCAGCTACAAAACGGTTTTGCTTATCTTGCTGCAATAATGGATTGGCATACAAAAAAGGTTCTATCATGGAAATTATCTAATACAATGGATATTTCATTAACAACAGGTATTTTAAAAGAAGCTTTGTTAAGGTACCCAAAAACACAAATCATGAATACTGATCAAGGATTTCAGTACACAGCAAATGAGCACGTACATATTTTAGTAAAAAACAATATTTCTATATCCATGGATGCAAAAGGGCGCAGCATAGATAATATATGCATAGAACGATTCTGGAGTTCCATTAAATATGAAGATATATACATCCAGGGTTACAACACCATAAATGAAGCCAGAAAAGGGATTGCACAATATGTTGATAAATATAACAAAAAAAGATTACACTCAGACATTGACTACTTTACACCTCATTAAGCCTATTCAAAGGCAATGAATGATGATGTATTTTATAAGGAGGCTGCCTGAACATCTGAACTGGTGGCCTCAGTGTGGACAAAACGTGAATTTCCTTCGTTCCTCAGGAATGTTATGGATAAGTCATTGATAAATCAAAAAGACGATTTAGCAACAACTTACCCACACAAATTCACCCTTTGACAACACTACGTTACATCAAATTATGATGTGCATTTAGGGTGCCTGCGGCGCAATAATAACAAATAAAAAGATTAATATTTTTTTTTACATCAAAAGAAAAGAAGCAAAAAACAAAAGCAAAATAAAGAGCATCTTGCAAAACTCCAGAGGCTAAATGTTAAAAATAAAGTGGACACTATCGTCAAGACAAGTCAGTTAAAAAATAAGATATAAAATATCCATCGTTAATAGGCTCGCTTTTATGCAGCCAATTTTAGTTCTGAAACAACTTCTGTCATCATGCCATATGCTTGAGCAGGTGTTTTTCCATCATGTGC
>JAUJGA010000106.1:0-3903 GCA_042095675.1 Gammaproteobacteria bacterium | reverse complement strand
AAAGAAGACCTATAGAAAGCGCTATGGCTCTTCTAATAAGCGCAGTAAGAACGGTATGCCTGATAGGGTTGATATTGATGAAAGGCCAGATGTTGTCAATAGCAGAGAGCATGTTGGTGATTGGAAAGCAGATACCATTATTGGTAAAAATCATCATGGGGCGATAGTAACACTGGATGAAAGAAAATCCAAATTACGCCTGGCTATGCCAACTGGAACAAAATCTGCTCATTCAGTCACAGATGCAATAAAAAGTTTATTTTCTCCCATTGAAAAAATTTATAAAAACAGTAACATTTGATAATGGTAAAGAGTTTGCGTGCCACAAAGAAATAGCCACTACATTGAACCGTAAAACGTATTTTGCAAAGCCTTACCACTCATGTGAACGAGGACAAAATGAAAATGCTAATGGTTTATTAAGGCAGTATTTCCCTAAGCAAATGGAGCTGATTGATGTTACTAAAAAAGAAGTTTATGATGCTGTTCACAAGCTCAATGGTCGGCCACAAAAGTGTCTGGGATACAAAACTCATTATGAAGTTTTTGAAGAGCTAACCGGCATTAGCCAGGAAGAGTTAACAGGTCATGCACTTATTACTTGAATTCATGTTGTACAATTGACATTTTTTTTACTTTTAGGCTATGTTTATTATTATTAGACTGTTTTTATTACTTAAAAGGTCTCTAATGCAATACAATGTAATAGCATAGCATAAAAAAAGATATGTGTTCTTTTTAGAGAAAAAATTTATAAATATAAGGCGAAATTAATGCAGGTTAAAATTAAATGGGTTGAAGACATGATGTTTATGGGGCAGTCGGGCAGTGGACATGCGGTTGTCATGGATGGACCTCCTGCTTTAGGTGGAAAAAATATGGGCATTCGTCCCATGGAAATGATGTTGATGGGCTTAGGAGGCTGTACTGCATTTGATGTGATGTTGATATTACAGCGTTCTCGCCAGCAAGTAACTGATTGTGTGGCTGAATTAAGTGCAGAGCGTGCAGAAACTGATCCTAAAGTGTTTACAAAAATTCATATCCATTTTGTTATTACAGGTACTGCTTTAAAAGAAAAAATGGTACAAAGAGCTGTTGAATTGTCAGCAACAAAATACTGCTCAGCCTCTATTATGCTGGCACAAAGTGTTGAAATAACACATGATTATGAAATTATTGAAAATTAGAAGTGACATTTAGAAAAACTTAAATTGCAAATTAATAAAATATTGTGTATATGTAATATAATTAACTTCTAATATAGAACTGCAAGGATGGGGTAGTAGTGAACATTTGTATTATTGGCGGTACGGGATTTGTCGGGACTTATTTAACTCATGCTTTTGTCAGCCAGGGGCATTCTATTAAGGTTATTACCAGAAGACCTGAGCGTCATCGACATTTAAGAACTTTACCCTGCGTGAAGTTAACTACGATTGATTTTTTTGGCAGTAAAATTCTTGAACGTCAGATTGATACCTATGATGTGGTTATTAATCTGGCTGGAATATTAAATCCATCTGGACCTAATAGTTTTGAACTGGTACATGAAAAAGTAGCCAGTCGTATAGCTGAAGCCACTCTTTCTGTAGGTACACCAAGATTATTGCATATGAGTGCCTTAAATGCGCATGAAAATGCTCCTAGTCAATATTTAAGAAGTAAGGCTAAGGCGCAGCAAATAGTCTTATCGACAGAAGGTCTGAATGCAACCATATTTTCTCCTTCCGTTATTTTTGGTCCACAGGACAGTTTCTTTAATCGTTTTGCATCCTTGTTGAAATTAATGCCGGTATTTTTTCCCCTGACCTGTTCCAATGCACGCTTTTCTCCTGTTTATATTGGTGATGTAGTTGATGCTTTTATCAATAGTATTGATAATCCTGAAACCTATGGTAAAAATTATAATTTATGTGGTCCAGCTGATTACAGCCTGTACGAATTAGTACAATTTACTGCACAGCAGATCAATAGTTCCAGTACTATTGTGCCCTTAAACCATTTTTTCTCAAAGCCGTTGGTCAGATTAATGGATTTGTTTCCCGGGGCACCGATTACTATGGATAATTACCATAGTATGAAGCTGAAAAGCGTTTGTTCTGAGCATATGGCAGAAGAACTGGATATTCAGCCGCGTAGTATTGAATCGATAGTACCGCAATATTTATCAGGTAAAGACTTTAGTGGTCAGATGGATAAACTAAGAAAACAATCCCAACGCTAGTAAAAGTCAAATTAATTTGACTCCAACCCCTTTATATAAGCATAATACGCAATAAATAATGTTGGCGGAGAGTATGCATCTAGGTCAGGAATAATACAATGCAGTTTTACAAAGTGGGTGGTGCTGTTCGAGATAAACTACTCAATAGAAAAGTAGTTGATTATGACTACGTAGTCGTGGGTGCAACAATAGAAGAAATGTTGTCTGCTAATTATACCCCCGTTGGTAAAGACTTTCCAGTTTTTTTACATCCCCAGACACATGATGAATATGCCCTGGCCAGAACAGAGCGTAAAGTTTCCAAAGGCTATCATGGTTTCCAGTTCTTTGCCGATAATAAGGTAACACTTGAAGCAGATCTAGTGCGCAGAGATTTAACCATCAATGCTATTGCAGAAGATAAAGAGGGGAAATTATATGATCCCTACCATGGTATAGATGATCTCAATAAGCGTATTTTACGCCACGTATCACCGGCCTTTGCAGAAGATCCATTACGGGTGCTTAGAGTCGCACGTTTTGCCGCACGCTATGCAGATTATGGTTTTAAAGTAGCTGCAGAAACCATGAGCCTGATGAAATGTTTAGTGGATAATGATGAAGTGGATGCATTAGTAGCTGAGCGGGTCTGGCAGGAGGTAGAAAAAGCACTGAGTGATGATAATTCATGTATATTCTTTAAAGTACTACGCCAGTGTGGAGCATTAGAGAGATTATTTCCAGAAATAGAGCAGTTATTTGGAGTACCTCAAACAAAACAATGGCATCCGGAAATTGACACCGGAGTCCATACAATGATGGTTCTTGAACAAGCGTCCAAATTAACCGAAGATCCTGCTGTACGCTTTGCCGCTTTAGTGCATGACTTAGGAAAGGGAATCACACCTGAACAGGAATGGCCTAGACATATCGCCCATGAATCACTAGGTGTCCCTCTGGTTGAGGCATTATGTCAACGCCTCAAAGTACCCAAACATTTTTTTACACTCGCCATATTAGTAACCAAATACCATTTAAACTATCATAGAATTAATGAAATCAAGCCATCAACTATCGTTGATCTCTTATCTAAACTAGACGCTTTTCGACGCCCTGAGAGTTTCGAACAATTCCTGCTAGCCTGTGAGGCAGATGCAAGAGGACGTTTAGGTTATGAAAATAGCACTCCACAACAAACGCAACAATTCAGAGATTTTTTTAATGCAGCCAATCAGGTGCAGACAAAAGAAATAATTGCTCAGGGACTCCAGGGAATAGAAATCTCTGAGCAACTAAGAATAAAACGCATAGCAGCAGTTAAAATTTGCAGAAAAACTAAAAATTAAAACACCGTCATTCCCGCATTTTATTAGCGGGAATCTCTATCTGTTGATTTGACTTGTGCTCTATCTTTTGCTCTTTTCACCTCAAAGAGGAAATGACATAAGAGCAATTTGGTGTGTGGTTTATACCCATTACACTTCAAGATGCAGAAATTAGCACATGAAAATTATCATTAATTCTACTTCCTAAACTACCATCAATCTGAGGGAATTTTTTGTCAAAAAAATCATCAATTGTCTGTCGAAATTCTTGTGCTGTAGAAAAATATTTATTATTTCTCACATGTTCATTCATTACTTTCCAAAGCCGCTCTATCGGATTTAAATTTGGACTGTAAGGTGGTAAGTAATGTA
>JAUJGA010000105.1:0-6848 GCA_042095675.1 Gammaproteobacteria bacterium | reverse complement strand
TCTACAGCACAAGAATTTCGACAGACAATTGATGATTTTTTTGACAAAAAACTCCCTCAGATTGGTGATAGTTTAGGAAGTAGAATTAATGATAATTTTCAGGTGCTAATTTCTGCATCTTGAAGTGTAATGGGTATATATGTTGCACTTGGCGGTGCACTTGATGGAGTCTTTGTTAATTTCATTGCACCACTCTTGTTTGATGGCTTCTGGGAACTGCATGGTAGTCTGGTTTTTGTTTGTCTGTTTGCCATATTAATGGTTGCTTTGGATTATAAGACTCTTAACCTGTTACAACGTAGTATTGTGGTTACTATTGGTTGTGTTGTTGTCAGTACATTAATCTGGTTTTTAGAAATGCATATTTCAGAACAGCAAGACAAATCTATTTTCAACAAGCGCAGTTTCTTTGGAGTACTTCATATTTATGAAAAATATAGAGAGACGTACAATCATCTTCGTTCTCTATATCATGGTCGAATTAATCATGGCCAGCAATTGCTGAAAAATTCAGAACAGCAGACAACTATGTACTTTACCCCTAAGTCTGGAGTTGGACTTGCGCTCAATCGATTTATCTCCAGAACAAATAAGGAATCTAAACATGATAATTTAAGACGAGGTCGTTCAAAATATTATAGAGATACTAAAAATAAGCCCATAAAAGTTGGTGCAATTGGCATGGGGATTGGCAGCATTGCAGCCTATGCCAAATCAGGAGATATTTTTCGTTTTTATGAAATTAATTCGCAAGTAGAGTCAGCGGCCAAAAAGTATTTTAATTATCTTGAAAATAGTAAAGCCAAAATAGAGGTGTGATTGGTGATGGTAGTCGTCGTATGCAACATGAACTACAAACAAGTGGTTCGCAACAATATGATATCATAGTAGTCGATGCCTTTAGTGGTGATGCAATCCCTATTCATCTGCTAACAAAAGAAGCATCTGATTTATATTGTCGGAATTTAAAAGAAAATGGTGTTCTTGCACTGCATTTTACCAATATTAGTAGCTTTTAGGCGAGGTGTTTTCAATCAGAACTTTGATGGAACCGGCTCCTTCTTATGTACCACCTAAACTTTAAGAGTAAAAATATTATAATGAGTACGAATATTATCAACTATGAGCGGTTAAAATCATTTACATCATTTGCATCATTTACTAATAAACAATTAGAGTATATTAATAATTATTGTAAGCTTATTGACTTTGAAAAAAGTGAACTAATCATTAATATAAACTCTATAAGCCAAGATCATTTCTTTTTACTTGAGGGTGTTGTTAAATTAGTCGCTTTAGATCACTCTTATAGCATAATTAAAGCCCATAGCGTTGAGGCAAAAGAAACTCTGGTAAAGCTTCGTCCCAGTAATTACATAGCCAGTGCATTCACTCCTTGCAAAATAATGATTATTAGTGGATTTGCTTATGGGAAATTAATTCATGCCATGAATAATGAATAGCTGCAAAGGGACATTTCAAACATTCACCATCTAAAAATCTTAAAATAATCTGTGAACGGGTATTCATGATTTATTACAGCTATTCATGAATGGCAATTATTCACAAATATTTTCTTGATTACCCGCAATGCTCCTCAATGATACTAAAGACAATTACTCTGAAGTCAAGTAGCTGCGGTAAGCAATAATTTAATTTATCCAGAAATTTATAGTTTTAAATATTTTATGCTTCAGTGCTAAAAAAACAAAGAGTATTTTCATTATTTGTATCATTTGCTTTATAATTATGAGTTAAAAGCTATTTTTTATGTGCTGGCTATTGTTTTTTATATAAAAAATAATCATAATAACCAACTAAGTTAGTAAAGTATTGTATTTTTGTCTAATTTTTAAGGAATATATTATGACTGACAGCTTTAATCCTTCAATCAGAACTTTGATGGGACATGTTCATTCTGAAGTGCCACATAGAATTTTATCTGCTCTAGCAAGAACGACTATAGGTCACCTTGACCCTGAATTTGTAAAAATGATGTATGAGGTTAAAGGCTTACTACAATATGCTTTTCAAACAAAAAATGAATTAACCATTGCTGTTTCTGCTCCGGGTTCCGCTGATATGGAATGTTGCTTTGTTAATTTAGTGGAAGCAGGGGACAAAGTTATTGTTTGTCAAAATGGAGTATTTGGCGAACGAATGAAGGAAAATGTCGAGCGTCTTGGTGCTACTGCCGTGATGGTTGAAGATGAATGGGGCAGTGCTATTGATGTGGCTAAAGTTGAACAGGCATTAAAGGATAATCCCGATGCAAAAATAGTCGCATTTGTGCACGTTGAGACTTCTACAGGTGCTAGCTCTGATGCTAAAGCTTTATGTGAATTGGCTCATCAGCATGATTGTCTTACCATTGTTGATGCTGTGACTTCACTTGGTGGTTCTGAGTTGAAAGTGAATGAATGGGGTATCGATGCTATTTATTCAGGTACGCAAAAGTGTTTATCCTGTGTGCCTGGCATTTCACCGGTAAGCTTTAATGATAAAGCCGTTGCAATGATTAAAAACAAAAAAACCAAAGTGACTAGCTGGTTCCTGGATTTAAATCTAGTAATGGGATATTGGGGCGCTAATGCAAAACGTGCTTATCATCATACAGCTCCTGTTAATGCTTTGTATGCTTTACATGAATTTTTAGTGATATTAGAAAATGAAGGCCTAGAAAATTCTTGGCAGAGACATAAGCATCATGTGCCGGTCTTGAAGCAATGAGCTTAGAATTTGTTGTAGCAGAAAATGATCGCCGGCCACAGCTAAATGCTGTTACTATTCCTGCTGGTGTCGATGAAGCAGAAGTACGCGGTCGTTTACTGAACGAATATAATCTTGAAATTGGTGCTGGTTTAGGTGCATTAGTGGGAAAAGTATGGCGAATTGGTTTAATGGGGCATAGTAGCCGTGCTGAAAATATTATATTATGTATTAGTGCACTGGAAGCGGTACTCTCTGATATGGGGGCAGATATTAATACTGGTGTTGCTGTAGAAGCAATGCAAAATGCCTTAAATCAATAAAGCTAAAACACAAGAATTAGGATTAAAAATGAGTCATATTCCACAAGAATTAAAATATACGCAATCCCACGAATGGGTAAGAACTGAAGATGATGGTTCTATTACTGTTGGTATTACTGAACATGCTCAGGGTTTGCTGGGTGATATGGTATTTGTTGAACTACCTGATGTTGATGATGAATTTGAAGCTGAGCAGGAATGTGCGGTGGTTGAATCTGTTAAAGCGGCATCAGATGTTTTATGCCCGGTTGAGGGTGCGATTATAGCCATTAATGAAGAACTGGATGAATCACCAGAGCAAATTAATGTTAATGCTTACAATGAAGGCTGGTTATTTCGTATGACTACTTCTAAGGCGGAAGATGTTGAAGAGCTCATGAGTGCTGAGGCTTATGCTGAATTGGTTGAGTCTGAAGAGCATTAAATCTTTAAAATCAAAAGCACCCCCTCCTAGCCTCCCCCCTAAAAAGACTAGGGGGAAGGAACTGGTCAAATTTATAGAAACAGAGTAACAAATGCCCTATATATCCCATACTTCAGAAGAAGTAGAAGAAATGTTGTCAGTGATTGGTGCTAAACGCATTGATGATTTATTTGATGAAATCCCTCAGGAATTGCGCAATTCAGATCTGGATGGCATTCCTCTGAGTCAATCGGAAATGGCAGTACAGCGTTTACTCTCTGAAAAAGCAATGCAGGATGGTATGCCGCTCTGCTTTGCAGGTGGTGGTGCCTATGAGCATCATATTCCAGCAGCGGTTTGGGAAATAGCAACTCGTGGTGAGTTTTATTCTGCTTATACACCGTATCAGGCAGAGGCCAGTCAGGGTACTTTGCAGGTTATCTATGAATTTCAGAGCATGATTGCCAGTCTCACGGCGATGGATGTTTCCAATGCATCACTCTATGATGGCGCATCGGGATTAGCTGAAGCCGTTTTAATGGCAGTTCGTGCTAATCGTAAAGCAAAATCAAAACGTATTTTAATGCCAGCCAGTGTTTCACCTGTATATCGTCAGGTAGTAGAGACTATTGTAAAAAATCAGGGCATTACATTAGAGCTGGTTGATTTTGAATCAGCCTCGGGAAAGATTGATATTGCTAAGCTGTCAGAACAAACTGAAGCCTTTGCAGCATTAGTCATTCCACAGCCAAATTATTTTGGCTGTCTTGAAGAAGTTCATCAATTAACCGATTGGGCACATGAACAAGGTGGCCTGGTGATTGGTTTAGTGAACCCTATTGCAATGGCATTAGTGGAAGCTCCGGGTAACTGGGGCAGCAATGGTGCAGATATCGCAGTGGGTGATGGGCAGCCATTAGGCATACCGATGTCATCTGGTGGTCCTTTCATTGGCTTTGTCGCATGTAAACAAAAACTGGTCAGAAAATTACCCGGTCGTATTGTGGGACGTACAGTTGATTTAGATGGTACGCCAGGATTTTCTTTGACATTACAAGCACGAGAACAACATATTCGTCGCTCTAAAGCGACTTCTAATATTTGTACTAATCAGGGTTTAATGGCAACTGCTGTTACTTTATATCTGTCTTTCATTGGCCGTGATGGTTTGCAAAAGGTTGCGGCTTCCTGTATTGATAATACCAGTAAGATGATCAGTTTATTAAGTAACAATGTCGAGATTAAATTTCCCTTTGGTCAGGCAGTGTTTCATGAATTTGTTATTGCATTAGATGTGCCTGTTGATAAAGTACTCAATGAACTGGCATATGATGATATTGTTGGTGGAATCAATATTTCAGAAACTTTTTCAAATCAACAAAGCAATCTGATGCTTATTTGTGTCACGGAAACAAAGACAGAGAATGAATTGGAATATTTTTCTAAGATGCTAATAGAAGCTATAGTTAATATCAAAGAGGAGTCAGTATGAGCCTGAAATCAATTAAAAAATCAGCAGAGCCGTTAATTTTTGAACACTCTAATGAACAACGTAAAAGTAGCTCACTCGCACCTGATATAGATGTATCTTCTTTATGTGAAAAATTACCTGCACATCTATTACGTAAACAGCCGGTTGATCTACCACAGGTCAATGAATTACAAGTAGTACGTCACTATACACGTTTATCACAAAAAAACTTTTCTATTGATACCCACTTTTATCCTTTGGGTTCCTGTACTATGAAATATAACCCTCGTGCCTGTAATACCTTGGCACAATTACCGGGTTTAGTAGGTAGACATCCACAGGCGCACCTGTCTATGAGTCAGGGGATTATGAATTGTCTTTATGATCTGCAAAACATGTTGATGGAAGCAACGGGTATGAAGCAGGTTTCTTTGACACCTATGGCCGGTGCTCAGGGTGAGTTTGCCGGGGTCGCCATGATTCGAGCCTATCATGAGCATAATAATGATACAGAACGCTGTGAAATTATTGTACCGGATGCTGCACATGGAACTAATCCTGCAACTGCTGTCATGTGTGGTTATAAGGTTAAAGAAATCCCTACCAATAGTGATGGTGATATTGATATAGAAGCTTTAGAGAAAATTATCGGCCCGCAAACTGCCGGTATTATGCTTACTAACCCTTCTACACTCGGCGTATTTGAACGCAAGATTAAAGTCATTGCTGATATGATTCATAAAGCCGGTGGTTTGCTCTATTATGATGGTGCTAATTTAAACGCCATTTTGGGTAAGGTTAAACCGGGAGATATGGGCTTTGATGTGATTCATATGAATCTACATAAAACGTTTTCAACGCCTCATGGTGGTGGTGGTCCAGGTTCAGGACCAGTTGGTGTAAGTGAACGTTTACAGCCGTTCTTGCCGGTACCGATGGTGGGAAAAAGAGCCTTTGGTGATGATGAACAATCATATTACTGGATAACAAAAGAGGATTATCCTCTAAGTATAGGTCAATTATCGGCATGGATGGGTAATACTGGTATTTTACTTCGGGCCTATATTTATGCACTTTTATTAGGCCGTAATGGTATGCAGAGAGTGGCAGATTATGCCACTTTAAATGCAAATTACCTTTTAAAACGGCTATCAGATGCAGGTTTTGAAATCGCTTTCCCTGAGCGTCGTGCCAGTCATGAGTTTATTATGAGCCTGCGTAAAGAAGCAAAAAAATATGGCACAACCGCTATGGACTTTGCCAAACGCTTACTGGATTATGGCTATCATGCACCAACGACTTACTTCCCGCTTCTAGTGGCAGAATGCTTTTTAATTGAGCCAACAGAAACTGAAAGTAAAGAAGATTTGGATGCTTTTGTCGAAGCAATGATTAAAATTCTTGAAGAAGCAAAAGAAACGCCTGAGCTATTAAAAGAAGCACCTTATGATCTTCCAGTACGTCGTCTGGATGATGTTAAAGCTGCTAGGGAATTGGACTTAAATTACTATAAAGTAGCAGAATAAATAGCTGTTTATAGAGGTTTTTTTAAAATTACGTCATTTCCCTAGCGTATGCAGTGGAATGACGTATTGATGGTTCATCACAAGAATGTGTAATTGGTTTTTTGTAGGGGCGATTATTCATTTTAATTGAAAATACGTTCAAAGGTACGCGATAATGTGAAGAACCGTATTGATGAGTTTTATAAGTACCTATTATAGCCTGAATACGGGATAATAAAACAAAAAATAATTGAAAAAAGAGTCAGTCCATGATCAAATAGTTTGGCTCTGTTCATATTAAGTGTTGTTTTTATTTTTTTGTACTATAATCAAATATAGTATAAAAGAGGTAAAATCCTATGAAAAAGAAACTATTGAGCATATTGCTGAATGAAATCAGCCAGTTGGATAAAGATGAGCGAACTGAGATCGGAAAG
>JAUJGA010000104.1:0-2730 GCA_042095675.1 Gammaproteobacteria bacterium | reverse complement strand
AAGCATTATCGGGCAATTGCTACGCGGTACGATAAGTTGGAAAGAAATTATGCCAGTACATTAGCTTTGGCTTGTTGTTTAATCTGGTTACCAAT
The DNA here is from genome assembly GCA_042095675.1 of Gammaproteobacteria bacterium. GTDB lineage: Bacteria > Pseudomonadota > Gammaproteobacteria > GRL18 > GRL18 > GRL18. Next base: position 2,635 of record JAUJGA010000104.1, on the reverse strand, counting down.
GTGGGTTGGTTAAAATATGAACACGAAAGATCAACAGCCCCTAGAGTCTTCAGCAAAGGGTGACAGTGCCAATATATACTCCGTGAATTACTCAGACTTATTAAAACAGCAAATAAACTGACTTCCCTTGCCAATCTGACTTTTTATTTTAAGCTTTGCATTGTGATGATTGAGTATATGCTTAACAATGGACAAGCCAAGGCCTGTTCCTCCTTCGCTATGTGAGCGGCCTTTATCAACACGGTAAAAACGTTCTGTTAAATGCTGTAAATGCCGTTTTTCTATGCCTTCTCCATTATCACTGACAGAAAAAAATAAATTTTTATTTTCACTATACCAGGCTATTTTAATGTTACTACCTGCTGGTGTATATCTTATGGCATTATTAATGAGGTTAGATACCATACTCTGAATTTCATTTTCATAGCCTAAAAGCATTAGAGAATTATCAATCTTAGCCTCTATCTGATATTTTTTCTCTGTAAGCATTTGTGTGTCTTTGATTATATTATCAATAATTTCAGGGACATCTATGAGTCTTTTCTTTTTTAATTTTCCCGTATCTGATTCTAATTTTGATAAAACTAATAGGTCCTGAATCAAATGGTTCATACGCAGAGATTGCTGTTTCATGCTTTGAATGGCTGGTAAATACTTTTTGTCTTTTTTAAAATGTGTTTCAAAAGTTTCCAGATAGCCGCTGATAACAGTGAGTGGCGTTCTTAATTCATGAGAGACATTGGCAATAAAATTCTTTCTCATTTTATTAACCCAGTAAATGCGACTAATATCCCGGAATAATAATAGCTTAAAGAATTTATGATAAGGGATGACTCGTAAAGAATAAATTTTATTTTGATCTGTTGGTGAATGTATAGTCATTCGTTTTTTAATATATTTTGAAGATGAGAAATCATAATCTGCCAGTTCGGTAAAAATATCATTTATATGACTGCCGGTATGTTTCTTCTTTTTTAAATTAAAGGTGGATTGTGCACTTTTATTAAACCACTCGATAATATTATTTTGTTTATTGGTTTTAGTATTAATGATAATGATAGCATCAGGAATTTTATCAATAAAAATACGATAATTATCCAGATCTGTAATTAATTGGTTTTTTTGAGAATTGCTGTTTTTTTGTAACTGCTGAAGTTGAATCCAAATTTCTTTCCAGATGCCAAATTTTATGGAAGATTGTAAAATTTGTTGTGAACTCAGGCTTTTAAATAATTGCAAAAAATGGCAAAGATGCCAGAAAATATATAAGCCTAAGCCAAAAAAAAGTAATAGACAGCTATGACCAATTGATTGCCCTAAGAAAAATAATGTTGCTAAGGCAAGAGCAACTATCCCAACTTCAAGAAAAAATATACTCAATAATTTATTGAGTTGTATAATAGATTTATTCATCTGTAGAAAACCGATATCCACTACCTCTGACAGTTTGCAGTAGATACTCCTGATCAAATTTTTTAAGAATTTTTCTTAATCTACGGATTTGTACATCAACGGTTCGTTCATCAGGGTAAGTATCTTTACCCCAAACTTTATCCAATAGCTTTTCACGGCTATAGACTTTATTGGGATGTGTTATAAAATGTGCTAATAATTTATAGTCCAGCGGCCCCAAATTCATTTTTTTTCCATGCGTAGTTATCTGTTGATTCTCCTTATTTAAAGCTAAATCAGAAAAATAAATGAATTTAGTATCAATTTTTTCAGAGCGTCTAAGCACAGCCTTAATTCGAGCAATTAATTCTTTAGTAGAAAAAGGTTTAACCACATAATCATCCACACCAATAGAAAGGCTAAGAATTTTGTCTTTTTCATCAGACTTTGCAGTTAACATGATAATTGGTAGCCATTGAGTTTCAGCAATTGAACGTAACTCTTTAGCAAACTCAATACCATTGGTACCTGGCATCATCCAGTCTATAAGAACCAGATCAGGCATTTTAATTAACATCTTTTTTCTGGCCTGTTTAACATCAGCAGCCTCTTCTAAAATAAATTTACTCTTAAAAAATGAAAACTTCACCATTTCTCTAATGGCTTCTTCATCTTCGACAATTAAAATCGTTTTTTTACTCATATTCATCAATCAACCTAGGTGGTATAAAGTGGACACTATCGTCAAGACAAGTCAGTTAAAAAATAAGATATAAAATATCCATCGTTAATAGGCTCGCTTTTATGCAACCAATTTTAGTTCTGAAACAACTTCTGTCATCATGCCATATGCTTGAGCAGGTATTTTTCCATCATGTGCCTTGTGTGGCCTTTCATAATTATAAAACTCAAAATATTCCTTTAGATGAGTATAATCTCGCTATATGATGGACTTAGAGTCAACTTATATGATGGTCAAATACGCTACTTCATGAGCATTCTTCTTGCTGATGTCAGTTTATATTTGGCATAGTTACAAATCCCTTGTTTGTTCTTTCTTAATGACTTAGCAAAGGTTTTAAGATAGCCCATGTTTGTTTGATCTGCCATCAAACACCATTGCTCTAGTTCACTTTCCATGGATTCAATATCAGGAGCTTTCCATAACTCCTGAAGTTGCTCTTTCATCAAATACAAAATATTTAAATTTTGATTTTCTTCCAGTACATCATCTAATTTACTG
>JAUJGA010000103.1:0-18756 GCA_042095675.1 Gammaproteobacteria bacterium | reverse complement strand
TTATTAGTTATTAGTTATTAGTTATTAGTTATTAGTTATTATAAGATTATAATAAATCCTTTAAGCTTTTATTTAGGTTTAAACAACAAGGAATAAAAATGGTTAGATTAGAAACTCCTGTATGTGATTTTGGTCAGTCTGCAATTGATTTTTCTTTGCCAGATGTTGATGGAAAAATATGGTCATTAGAAGAATGTCGTGGTGAAAAGGGTTTATTGGTGATGTTTATCTGTAATCATTGCCCCTATGTGAAAGCAATACAACAACGTTTAGTCAATGATACTACAGAATTACGTGAATTAGGTATTAATAGTGTTGCCATCATGTCCAATGATCCCACTCAGTATGCTGAAGACTCTCTTGAAAATATGAAAAAAATAGCCACAGAGTTTAACTTCCCCTTTCATTATCTACTAGATGCAACACAATCTGTGGCCAAACAGTATGGTGCTGTGTGTACACCAGACTTTTTTGGTTACAATGCTGATCTGGAATTACAATACCGTGGCAGATTGGATGCATCCCGTAAAGAGTTAATTGCAGTCGATATGAAACGTGATTTGTTTGCAGCAATGAAGCAGGTTTCCCAGACCGGGCATGGACCTAAAGAGCAAATTCCCAGTATTGGCTGTTCAATTAAGTGGATCGATTGATATGTATCAAGCTAACAAAAGATTGAATACTATTGCTTTTTGTAAGATTATTGCTTGAATATAGATTAGGTATAGATTTTAACATACTGATTACTAAGAATGGATGGGTGAATAACCTATGCTTTTACTTATGTTTAACATAAGTAATTACTTATGCAAACTATTAATAAATAGTGTTGTACTTTATATCTGAATGCTATTATATTGCGACAATCAAATTTTTTAAAAGAATTTCAATGGGTAGAATATTTCAATTCATTGAACGAAAACAAGTCTAATATAGTGAGAAAAATCACATTATAGGCTAAAAAGTTGCTGAATTGTTTTAGATAAGAGACAATGAGCGACTTTTTTAACAATTAATTAGTAAGTCCTTCAGGAGAAAAACATGCCAGATCGTAAGATACTAGCCAATGCTATTCGTGCATTAAGTATGGATGCAGTGCAAAAAGCAAACTCGGGTCACCCAGGTGCACCAATGGGTATGGCTGATATCGCAGAAGTAGTATGGAACGACTTTATGAGTCATAACCCTGCTAACCCAAATTGGGCAAATCGTGATCGCTTTATTTTATCTAATGGTCACGGTTCAATGCTGATATACTCTTTATTGCATTTAACTGGTTATGATTTGTCCATTAATGACTTGAAAAGTTTCCGTCAATTACATTCTAAAACTCCGGGACATCCGGAATATGGTTATGCACCAGGTGTAGAAACCACCACAGGTCCTTTAGGACAAGGTATTACCAACGGTATTGGTATGGCGATAGCTGAAAAAGCATTGGCCGGTCAGTTCAATCAGAATGGTCATAAAATTGTAGATCATAATACCTATGTTTTTATGGGTGATGGTTGTTTAATGGAAGGTATTTCTCATGAAGCCTGTTCATTAGCAGGTACTTTAGGTCTGGGTAATTTAATTGCATTTTGGGATGATAATGGTATTTCAATCGATGGTCACGTTGATGGATGGTTCACAGATGATACGCCTAAACGTTTTGAAGCATATGGCTGGCATGTGATTGCAGATGTTGACGGACATAGTTCAGAAGCATTGTTAAAAGCAACTGAAATGGCAAAAGCCATGACAGATAAGCCGACTTTGATTTGCTGTAAAACCACTATTGGTTTTGGTTCACCTAATAAATCGGGAAGCCATGCATGTCATGGAGCACCACTGGGTGAAGAAGAGATTAATCTGACTAAAGCCGCTCTGGGCTGGGATCATGGTGCATTTGAAGTACCTGATGATGTTTATCAGGGCTGGGATGCAAAAGAAAAAGGTGCTGCAGCAGAAGCCGCATGGAATGATAAATTTGCAGCCTATAAAGCAGATCATCCGGAATTAGCTGCTGAATTCGAGCGTCGTATATCAGGTGAATTACCTGCAGACTGGGCAGCTAACTCTGCTAAGTACATTGCTCATGTTAACACAGATGCTAAGAGTCCTGCGACACGTCAGGCATCTTTAGCCTCTATTGAAGCTTATTCTCCAATGCTGCCTGAATTATTTGGTGGTTCTGCAGATTTAGGTTGTTCTAACCTGACAGAATGGTCTGGTTATAAGCCAATGTGTGATAATGAAGAATTTAACTATGTGAATTATGGTGTTCGTGAGTTTGCTATGTCAGCGATTATGAATGGTATTACCTTGCATAGAGGTTTAATTCCATTTGGTGCAACCTTCCTGATGTTTGCTGAATATGCACGTAATGCACTGCGCATGGCGGCATTAATGAAGCAGCGTTCAATCTTTGTTTATACTCATGACTCAATTGGTCTGGGTGAAGATGGTCCAACTCACCAGCCGGTAGAACAAATTCCAAGCATGCGTGTTATTCCAAATATGGCTGTATGGCGTCCTTGTGATGCTGTTGAATCAGCAGTGGCATGGCAGCAGGCAATTGAACGTAAAGATGGTCCTTCTTGTTTGATATTTTCACGTCAGGGTTTGCCTCATCAGACTCGTACTGATGATCAAATTAAAGCCATTGCACAGGGTGGATATGTGCTTAAGGATTGTGCCGGTACACCTGATGTTATTATTATTGCGACAGGTTCTGAAGTTGCTCTGGCAACAGGTGCAGCAGAACAGATGTCCTGCAAGAATGTGCGTGTTGTATCCATGCCTTCTACTAATTTGTATGATGCACAGGATGCAGCATATAAAGCATCTGTATTACCTAAGGGTGTTCCAACAATTGCTGTTGAAGCCGCTGTTACCGATGGTTGGTACAAATATGCAGATGCAGTTTTAGGCATCGATCACTTCGGTGAGTCAGCTCCAGCTGATCAACTCTTTAAAGAATTTGGCTTCACTGTTGAAAATGTTATAAAAACAGCTGAATCAGTCATGTAATTCTAGTTATTAGTCAAAAAGTCTTATCTATTAGTTTTTTATTTATTCTCAGGAGAAAATATAATGGCTCTAAAAGTTGGTATTAATGGTTTTGGTCGTATCGGTCGTATGGTATTCCGTGCAGTTTATAATGAATTTCCAGGCATAGAAATTGTTGGTATTAATGATCTGCTTGAAGCGGATTATCTGGCATATATGCTGAAGTATGACTCAGTTCACGGTCGTTTTGATCATGATGTTGCTTCAAAAGACGGTGCAATGATTGTTGACGGTAAAGAAATCCGTTTAACTGCAGAACGAGATCCTTCAGATCTAAAATGGGGCGATGTTGAAGCTGATTTAATTATTGATTGTACAGGTTTCTTCCTGACTAAAGAAAGTTGTCAGAAGCATATTAATGCCGGTGCTAAGAAAGTAGTTCAATCTGCTCCTTCTAAAGACGGCACTCCAATGTTCGTTTATGGTGTTAACCATAATGAATACGCAGGTCAGGCAATTGTTTCTGCTGCTTCTTGTACAACTAACTGTCTAGCACCAGTTGCTAAGATTCTAAATGATAAATGGGGCATCAAGCGTGGTCTTATGACTACAGTTCATGCTGCTACTGCAACTCAGAAAACAGTTGATGGTCCTTCTATGAAAGACTGGCGCGGTGGTCGTGGTATTCTAGAGAATATCATTCCATCTTCAACAGGTGCTGCTAAAGCAGTAGGTGTTGTACTTCCAGAATTAAATGGTAAGTTAACAGGTATGGCTTTCCGCGTACCAACATCTGATGTATCTGTTGTTGACTTAACAGTTGAGTTAGATAAAGAAGCTTCTTATGATGATATCTGTGCTGCTATGAAAGCTGCTTCAGAGTCTGGTGATATGAGCAAAACTTTAGGTTATACAGATGAGAAAGTAGTTTCTACTGATTTCCGTGGTGTTGGCTACTCATCAATCTTTGATTCAGGTGCTGGTATTGCACTTGACGAAACTTTCGTTAAAGTTGTTGCATGGTATGACAATGAGTATGGTTACACATGTAACATGTTACGTTTTGTTGAGCACGTTGCTGCTAACTAGAAGTATCTAGGCTCTCGCTCTTATTCTCTCCCTTCATGAGTGGATTAGGGCGAAGGTTCTTTTTTATTTACTATCTAAATAATTTTTTCAAAAAATAAAGAAATTATCTAAATAGTAATTAAAATATCATTAAAAAAGAGGAATTTACATGTCAGTTATTAAAATGACCGATTTGGACTTATCTGGTAAGCGTGTATTAATCCGTCAGGACTTAAATGTTCCTATTAAAAACGGTAAAGTTTCATCAGACAAACGTATCAGAGCTTCTTTACCTACTATTGAAATGGCATTAAAAGCCGGTGCAAGTGTAATGGTTATGTCACACCTTGGACGTCCAACGGAAGGTGAATACAGTGATGAATTCTCAATGGCTCCGGTTGCAAAACATATGGCTGGTCTATTAGGCAAAGAAGTTCGTCTGATAAAAGAGTATCTTGATGGTGTTGAAGTTGTATCAGGTGAAGTGGTCTTATTAGAAAATGTACGTTTTAATATCGGCGAAAAGAAAAATGACGAAGCATTAGCCAAAAAATATGCTGCCCTATGTGATATTTTTGTAATGGATGCATTTGGTACAGCTCATCGTGCACAGGGTTCAACATACGGAACTTCTCAATTTGCACCAACAGCTTGTGCAGGACCACTATTAGCAGGTGAATTAGAAGCATTAGGTAAAGCGCTTGATAATCCAGATCGTCCAATGGTAGCAATTGTAGGTGGTTCAAAAGTATCTACTAAATTAACAGTATTAGAATCTCTATCTACGGTTGTAGATCAATTGATCGTTGGTGGTGGTATAGCCAATACTTTTATTGCTGCTGATGGTCATAATGTTGGTAAGTCTCTTTATGAAGAAGACCTGGTTGAAACTGCTAAAAAATTAAAAGCAGCTGCTCAAGCCCGTGGTGGTGATATTCCAGTTCCTACAGATGTTGTTTGTGCTAAAGAATTTGCAGAAACAGCAGAAGCTACTTTAAAAAATGTTGCTGATTGTACTGATGATGATATGATTTTTGATATTGGCCCTGATAGTGCTAAAGCATTGGCAGAAGTGATTCAAAATGCGGGTACGATTGTCTGGAATGGTCCAGTCGGTGTGTTTGAATTTGATCAGTTTGGTGAAGGGACTAAGGCTATTTCAATGGCTATTGCTGAATCACCTGCATTTTCAATTGCTGGCGGAGGTGATACTCTGGCTGCAGTGGATAAGTATGGTATTTCAGATAAAGTTTCTTATATCTCAACAGGTGGTGGTGCATTCCTTGAATTTTTAGAAGGTAAAAAACTACCTGCTGTGGCTATTTTAGAAGAGCGTGCTAAAGCTTAGGCTTAGCTCAGACTAAAAAGAAAAATAACAAGCAGGAAGTTGAATGTTTAGACGGACAAAAATACTGGCAACACTTGGACCTTCTTCTGATGATCCTAAGGTTTTAGATAAGATCATTGAATCTGGTATTGACGTTGCCCGTATTAACTTTGCCCATGGCAAGGCGGAAGATCATTTAATAAGAGCTGAAAAATTACGCAGTCGCTCCAGAGCATTTGGACATCAGGTTGGTATTCTGGCTGACTTACAAGGTCCTAAAATTCGTATTGAACGATTTAGAGATGGTCCGGTTGAACTGGTTGAAGGTGAGAAGTTTACTTTTGATGCGGCTCTGGAAAAAAATAAGGGTGATCAACATCGCGTTGGAATCAGTTATAAAGAATTGGTTAATGATGTTAAGCGGGGTGATACCTTATTAGTTGATGATGGCAGATTGACTTTTTGGGTTGATCACATTGAAGATCAGCAGGTTGTTTGTCGTATTATTGTTGGTGGTAGATTATCCGATCGAAAATGGATTAATCTTTTAGGTGGTGGTTTTACAGCAACACAACTCAGTAAAAAAGATAAAAATGATATCAAAGTTGCAGCTGAAATGGATGTGGACTACCTGGTAGTTTCCTATATCACCTGTGCTGAGGATATTGATAATGCCAGAAAGTTATTCAGAGATGCTGGTGGTCATGGTGGAATTATCGCCAAGATTGAACGAGCAGAAGCATTAAGTAATATAGAGGAAATTATTGAAGCCTCTGATGCAATTATGATTGCACGTGGTAATTTAGGTGTGGAAATAGGGGATGCTTCCTTACCCCCGATACAAAAACGTTTAATTAGCCTGGCTAGAACCATGAATCGTGTGGTGATTACTGCTAATCAAATGATGAAATCCATGATTAAAAATCAGGTGCCGACACGAGCAGAAGTTTTTGACGTGGCTAATTCAGTACTGGATGGTACCGATGCAGTAATGCTTTCTTCTGAGACAGCTGTTGGAAAGTTTCCGGATAAAGCCATTAAAGCAATGGATAGAATTTGTCGTGAGGCAGAGAAGCAACGTGAAGTTAGCCAGTCTGATCATCGTATTCATACAGAATTTAAGAATATTGATGAAGCTATTTCGATGTCCACAATGTATACAGCCAACCACCTGAAGGTTAAGGCAATTGTGGCATTAACTGAAACCGGCTCAACACCGCTGTGGATGTCCAGAATTGGCTCAGGTATTCCTATTTTTGCCTTTACCAGTCATTTAGGAACACGTAGAAAAGTTACATTATATCGTGGTGTGGTGCCAGTCAGTTTTGATCATAATACCAATGACCATGCTATTCTTAATCAGGATATCGTTGATGAACTCATGCGTCGTGGTACCGTAAGAGATGGGGATCTGGTGATTATTACCAAGGGTGATTTAACTCGCGTCATGGGTGGAACCAATGCCCTGAAAATTATTAAAGTAGGTGATCTGGCTGAGCCGAGCTCCTTAGAGTAAGAAAGTTTTAGTCAAACTTATAACAATAAGATTTATTAAATATACTATATAGCAACTAATTTTAACCAAATATACAGGAGAGCCGACAATGGCCTTGATTTCTATGCGTCAATTACTAGACTATGCTGCTGAAAACAGCTTTGGTCTACCAGCGTTTAATGTAAATAATATGGAGCAGGTTCATGCTATCATGCAAGCTGCAGATGAGACAGACTCTCCAGTGATCATGCAGGGTTCAGCAGGTGCACGTTCTTATGCCGGCGAACCATTCTTACGTCATCTAATTGAAGCTGCAGTTGAAATGTATCCTCATATTCCTATCGTTATGCATCAGGATCATGGTTCAGAGCCAGCTGTTTGTTTACGTTCTATCCAGTCAGGCTTTACATCAGTAATGATGGATGGTTCTCTGGAATCTGATATGAAAACACCTTCTAGCTTTGAGTACAATGTTAATACAACTCTTGAAGTTGTTAAAATGGCTCACGCCGGTGGTGTTTCAGTTGAAGGTGAATTAGGTTGTTTAGGTTCATTAGAAACTGGCATGATGGGTGAAGAAGATGGTCACGGTGCTGAAGGCAAGCTGGATATGGATATGTTATTAACAGATCCTGAAGAAGCAGCACAATTTGTTAAGCAAACTGGTGTTGATGCTTTAGCAATTGCAATTGGTACTTCTCATGGCGCATACAAATTCACTAAAGAGCCAGAAGGTGATGTACTTCGAATTGATCGTATTGTAGAAATTCATAACCGTATTCCTGATACACACTTAGTAATGCATGGTTCTTCTTCGGTTCCTCAGGAATGGTTAAAAACTATCAATGATTTTGGTGGTGACATGGGTCAAACCTATGGTGTACCAGTTGAAGAAATCGTTGAAGGCATCAAAAATGGTGTGCGTAAGGTTAATATTGATACTGATTTACGTATGGCATCTACCGGTGCAGTACGTCAATTCCTGGTAGAAAACACTTCAAATTTTGATCCACGTAAATTCCTTAAAGCTGCAACTGTAGGTATGAAGAATATTTGTAAAGCACGTTATGAATCATTCGGCGCTGCTGGACATGCATCAAAAATCAAAGTAATTCCTATGGAAGCAATGATTGGTCGTTATGCAAGTGGCGAACTTGATTCTAAAATTTCTTAACTAGGAAAGTTAGTAAAATATTAGAGGGATTTAGGTTTCTCTAATTTTGATGAAGGACGGTACTCTTACCAAATTTTTATTTGCTGAGGGCTCTCGTCCTTTTTTGGTTTATGTTGGTTTAGAATTGGAATGTAGGAAAACGTGACAAGTGGGAGTATGATACTCCACCTCAGTTTTCACGGACTATATAATACATAATTTAAAGCTTTAAAGTGGTAAATAATAATGACTAATAAAACCCCCGTAGTGGGCGTAGTAATGGGTAGTAATAGTGATTGGGAAGTGATGAAAAATGCTTGCCAGCAATTAGATGACTTTGGCATTCCTTATGAAGCTAAAGTTGTGTCAGCACATCGAACACCGGATCTATTGTATCAATATGCAGTGCAGGCACGTGAGCGTGGCTTGAAGTGTATTATTGCCGGTGCTGGTGGTGCTGCACATTTACCGGGTATGTTAGCGGCTAAAACAACCTTGCCTATTTTAGGGGTTCCGGTAAATTCACGTTATTTAAATGGCATGGATTCTTTATTGTCAATTGTGCAGATGCCTAAAGGGATTCCTGTGGCGACTTTTGCTATTGGTGAAGCAGGTGCTGCTAATGCTGGTTTATATGCAGCATCATTATTATCTATTGAAGATAATGCAATAGCTGATAAACTACAGGCATTTAGAGAAAAACAGGCGCAAACAGTTTTAGCGATGGAATTGCCCTGTTAGTTGTTAGTTGTTAGTATCTTGTTTTTAACAGAGTGTTTTGATACGAATGTGCGGAGATTATTATTATGATTCTACCAGGTAAAACACTGGGAATGCTCGGTGGCGGGCAGTTGGGCAGGATGTTTGTTATGTCAGCTCATGCTATGGGATATCATGTTATTGTGCTTGATCCTGATCCCGATAGTCCTGCAGGTAGAATAGCTGATGAGCATATTCATGCTTCTTATAGCGATCAATGGGCTTTAGAGCAGTTAATAAATAATTGTGATGCAGTGACCACTGAATTTGAAAATATTCCCGCTGCTACTTTAAAAAAACTGGAAGCATCTATTCCTGTTAGACCTTCTTCTGCTGCAGTAGAAATTGCACAAAATCGTATCGTGGAAAAAACTTTTCTTGCAGATAATGGTTTTGAAACAGCTCGTTTTTTTCCTGTTTATGAAAAAGACGACCTGGATTTTGCTTTGACGCAGATAGGCATGACTGCTATTTTGAAAGTGGCAAGTTTTGGTTATGACGGCAAGGGACAGGCAATTGTTAATAACTTGGAAGAAGCGGTTGCTGCATTTGAAGCGATAGGTTCAGTGCATTGTGTTTTAGAAGAAAAAGTTAATTTAAAGACAGAAGTTTCTGTTGTGTTAGCACGAGGACATGATGGCACAATTAGCTGTTATCCCGTGGGTGAAAATCATCATGTGAATGGTATCCTGGAATATACAGCGGTGCCCAGTACTTTGGAAAAGCGTGTTTTGGATAGAGCCATTAATGAAGCATCAGAGTTTTCAGAGAAGCTGGATTATTGTGGTGTGATGGCAGTAGAGTTTTTCTATACTGCAGATGATCGATTATTAATTAATGAGGTGGCACCAAGGCCACATAATAGCGGGCATTATACCATTGATGCCTGTAAGACTTCACAGTTTGAACAACAAGTTAGAATGCTATGTGGTCTTCCTGCTGGTAGTGTGGACTTACTATCACCGGTAGTCATGTTTAATATTCTTGGTGACATCTGGGCTAATGGAGAACCTGACTGGATGCAATTACTATCTAATCACGATGTTAAATTACACCTCTATGGTAAACGAGAAGCCAGAGATGGACGTAAGATGGGGCATTTTACCTGTCTGGGCAATTCTACTGTGGAATTATTAGAAGAAACACGGCGTCTGGCTAATGCTTTACCCAAGCCCTGATTCTTTTGTTAATCAGAGCATAAGATAATGTCATATACTATTGATGAAATAGGTATTGTACATTCCTGCTATAAAGATAAATTTGCTATTCCCAGGCAGGCTAGGCTGGTGACAGCAGCCACTGCCTCTATTGAACTCTTTCCCCCCTATAATGAAATTGAAGCAGTGAGAGGTCTTGAAGATTTTTCACACTTATGGGTTAATTTTATATTTCATCATCATGTAGACAAAGGCTGGAGCCCAACGGTTAGCCCGCCTAGGCTAGATGGTAAACAAAAATTTGGTGTTTTTGCGACTCGAGCCAGTTTCAGACCCAACCCCATTGGCTTATCTCTGATTGAAATTGATAGTATTGAACAAGAAGGCTCACAACTATTTATACATATCAAGGGTGCTGATTTATTAGATCAAACACCGGTTATTGATATTAAACCCTATGTACCCTATAGCGATAGTATTGCTGATGCGAAAGGTGGTTTCACTGATCAAATTAAAGAACAGTTATTTGTAGTGGTATTTTCACCTGAAGCAGATAAAGAATGTGAACAGGCGAGTCAGAAGTACCCTCATATTAGGCAATTCATCCAACAATTATTAGCCATTGATCATCGCCCTTACTATTTTAAAAATATTGAAAAAACCTATTCAAGCAGGGTTTATGATTATGATCTAAGCTGGCGAATTCAAGGACAACAGGTAGAGGTTGTCAGCCTAAGTTAAAAATAGGCTTATAAGTTAATAAACTTCCCAGCACTGGCTATAATCAGTGTTAGCATACCCAAAATAAGATTGGTTGTTACCAATACACGTATCTTATTCATTTCTTTCCCACCTTTGGGAAATTGACTGGATTCTACAGTCTCTTTAAAAGCCTGGTAGGGAACAAAGAATATATAACTGAAGATTATAGTCATCACTAAGCCGATAAAATGCATTAATTGTATATAGGTGATTTTTAAACTTAAAATATCACCATAAACATCAAATACCATCCAATAGCCTGTAACTAATATAGTGAACACTGAAATCCATACCCAGAAAAAGAAGCGTCCAAAGACTGCATTCCATAGGGGCAGTCTTTGAGGAGGCTCTAGTTTTTCTACAGAAGAAGGTCTCAGGATCATATGGGCAAAAAACATACCGCCTACCCAGATGGCTGCTGCAATTAAGTGTAGTGTTAAAGCGATAGAATAACTCATAAATTTTCTCAGTAATTAATTTTAGATGTAGCGGATTATAGCGAATTTTTGTTTAACCAACCAGAAACATAAATCAGTAGTTCATCATTCAAGCCATTATAAAAATGATTCGCATCAATTGTTTCAACTTGTCGGTAATTGTTGTTTCCAGCTTTAATGGCTGAATTTTTGCGTGCCTTAGCAGATTTTGAAACACTAAGAAGATCTTCACTGCCGTATAAATCTAAAAGAGGCAATTTAATTTTTTCAATCATAGCATGGCTGCTAAGTGGGATTATTTTACCTGATGAGGGGGTGACAATAAATATGGCAGATATGATTGATGCTGATGCGGCATCAGATTGACAATAGTTTAAAACCATTAAAGATCCAAAACTATGAGCAATTAAGGTAATATTTTTATATTTCTTAGCTTCCAGAAACTGAATTGCTGCATTAATTCTTGGCACAGAAGCTTCAATGACTTGTTTTTTAAGTTCATTTTCTTTGCTTATATCATCATTTTTTTCAATAGGCATGAGAGGCAATTGAATAGCAAGTGACGCCCAAGCCTTATCAGGTAATTCAGTTCTCAGTGGATGTATGATATCACTCCAGTCAGGATGAGCACCGGTACCATGCATGATAATAACAGCACCCTTTGGCTTGGTTGTGGTATGTTCTGTATAAATGGCAAAAAACTTTTTATCGCCATAAGGAATATCAACGGGTTCACCAATTACAATATTATCACGTAATTGATCGACCCAGCGTTTTTCACTTTCTTCATTGGCAGCCTGAGCTGAAAAGCTGAAGTTTAATAATAGGCTAAATAGCGTAAAAAAATAGACTGGAATTGAAAAAAACATAATTTATACCTGCAAATTTATGGTTATATTAAAATTTATCGTTTAAAATACTTATTTACATTTTTTAATGTGGGAAAGGTGAACTTGCGTTTTCCAAGTTTAATAGTTTATTCATTTTATGGGGATTTGTCATGAAATCTTTAATTGCACCATCTATTTTATCTGCTGATTTCGCTCGTTTGGGTGAAGAATGTGTCAACGTACTGGGCAGCGGCGCTGATGTTATCCACTTTGATGTGATGGATAATCACTATGTACCCGTTTTAACCATTGGTCCAATGATTTGTGAAGCTTTAAGAAACCATGGTATCAAACAGGATATCGATGTTCATTTGATGGTTAAGCCAGTGGATGTTATTATTCCTGAATTTGCTAAAGCCGGTGCAACTTATATTACTTTTCACCCTGAAGCATCTGAGCATATTGATCGCAGCTTATCGCTAATTCGTGAGTCAGGTTGTAAATCAGGACTTGTTTTTAATCCTGCAACACCATTGTCTGTGTTAAAATATGTGATGGATAAAGTTGATGTGATTTTATTAATGTCTGTGAATCCTGGTTTCGGCGGTCAAAGTTTCATTCCTGAGACTTTAAATAAATTACGTGAAGCACGTAAAATGATTGATGAAAGCGGCTATGATATCCGTCTTGAAATTGATGGCGGCGTAAAAATTAATAATATTGCTGAAATTGCTGAAGCGGGTGCAGATATGTTTGTTGCCGGCTCTGCTATCTTTAATACAGATGACTATAAAGCAACGATTGATGAAATGCGTGCTGAACTGGCAAAAGTTGGTAAGTAGTTATTAGAGTCATTAAACCCCCTCAATCCCCCCCCTTTGACAAAAGTATGGCCCACGAGGGCAAAAAGGGGGAAGCAAGAGCAAGGAACATAGTGTACATAACATTGAACACGGAATTTATATGATTACAAAACCTAAAATGATTCTTATTGATGTGGATGGTACGCTGGTCGATAGCGTGCCTGACTTGGGCTATTGTATTGATGAAATGCTTAAAGCCGTCGATATGGCTCATTATGGTGAAGCAGAAGTGCGTCACTGGGTAGGTAATGGTGTTGAGCGTCTGGTACGCCGTGCTCTGATTGGTGAATTAAACGGTGAGCCTGATGATGCTCTGTTTGAAAAAGCCTATCCCATCTTTATGGAGCTATACAAAGAAAATACTTCAAAGCGTAGTTGTCTTTATCCGGGTGTTAATGAAGGGATGGAATATCTCAAACAAGCAGGCTATAAACTGGGTTGTGTAACCAATAAAGCAGAAGCATTTACACATCCTTTATTAAAAGATTTAGGCCTCTTTGATTATTTCGAGTCTGTTGTGAGCGGTGATACATTAGAAAAGAAAAAGCCTGATCCTTTGCCATTACTTTATTCAGCAGAAAAACTAGGTGTTACAGCCGCTGAATCTTTGATGCTTGGAGACTCCATGAGTGATGTTAAGGCTGCTCGTGCTGCAGGCTTTCAAATTATCTGTATGAGTTATGGTTATAATCATGGTGAAGATATACAGGATTCTAATCCCGATGTGGTCATTGACTCAATGGTTGAATTAAAAGAATTACTATAAAAATGAAAACACAATTGATTAATAAAAATCAAATGAAAGAACGATGGTTGTTTTTAATATAAGAAAGTTTTAAACCCCCATCTACTTTTATTTATATTGAGTTATTATTATGTCTATTGTGACTAAAGAGCAATTTATCCAACTGGCGGAACAAGGTTATAACCGCATCCCCGTCGTCTATGAAATCCTTGCTGATCTTGATACTCCTCTTAGTGCTTATCTAAAGCTTGCCGAAGGCCCTTATTCTTATTTACTTGAATCTGTTCATGGCGGAGAAAAATGGGGTCGCTATTCTATTATTGGTCTACCCTGTGACACAATTATCAAGGTAACAGATGATCAGATACAAATCTCTCATCAAGGTAAAATAATAGAAGAGTTTACTCATGCTGATCCCCTAGATTGGATTGAAGAGTATCAGCAGCAATATAATAACACTGAATACCTTTCTGAACAGTCTAACTTACCTAGGTTTACAGGTGGACTTGTAGGTTACTTTGGTTATGAAACCATTGGTTATATTGAACCCCGATTAAGAAACACACAAAAGGATGATCCTCTGGGTACACCGGATATTCTGCTGATGGTTTCAGAAGAAGTGCTGGTGTTTGATAATCTCAGCGGTAAACTTTATCTAATTGTACATGCACATTTAGATCAGATGGATGCGAATATTGCCTGGGATAAGGCAACACAGCGACTGGAAGATTTAATTAAACGCTTACGACAGTCCGACACAGCATATAAACAAAATCATCAGCTTAATAAAGTTAAAGAATCTGATTTTGTTTCAGGCTTTACCCAGGATGGCTTTGAAGCAGCGGTTAAACGCATTAAAGATTATATAGTGGAAGGGGATGCCATGCAGGTGGTTATTTCCCAACGTTTATCTATTCCTTTTCAAGCACCACCACTGGACTTATATCGTGCCTTACGTAGTTTAAATCCTTCACCCTATATGTATTTTTTAGACTTGGATGAGTTTCATATTGTAGGATCATCTCCTGAGATTCTTACCCGGGTAGAAGATGGTAAAGTAACCGTACGTCCGATTGCAGGCACACGTCCCAGAGGAAAAACTGCAGAGGAAGATAAGCGTCTTGAAGAAGACTTATTAGCCGATCCGAAAGAGCTGGCAGAACACTTAATGCTGATTGATTTAGGTCGTAATGATGCAGGTCGTGTTTCAGAAATTGGTACCGTTAAACTCACTGATAAAATGATTATTGAGCGTTATTCCCACGTGATGCATATCGTCTCTAACGTGGAAGGTGAGTTGAATAAAAATATGAGTACCATGGATGCATTGAAAGCGACTTTCCCTGCAGGTACTGTGAGTGGAGCACCTAAAATTCGTGCTATGGAAATCATTAGTGAACTGGAGCCGGTGAAACGTGGGATTTACTCCGGTGCTGTGGGTTACATCTCATGGTCTGGCAATATGGATACAGCTATTGCTATTCGCACTGCAGTGATCAAAGACAAACAATTACACATTCAGGCAGGTGCGGGCATTGTTGCAGACTCGGTACCTAGAAATGAATGGGACGAGACTATGAACAAAGGTAGAGGTGTTTTTAGAGCGGTTGCTATGGCTGAATGTGGACTGGATTCACTGGCCAGTAGTGAATGTAAAGAGGAGCAATAATATGTTAATTATGATCGATAATTATGATTCCTTTACCTATAATCTAGTACAGTATTTGGGCGAGTTAAAAGCTGATGTCAAAGTTTTTCGAAATGATGAAGTGAGCATAGCAGATATTGAAAAAATGGCACCTGATCATTTAATAATTTCGCCCGGACCTTGTACACCCAATGAAGCGGGCATTTCCATTGATGCTATTAAACATTTCTCAGGTCAGGTTCCTATTTTAGGAGTTTGCCTGGGACATCAAAGTATCGGCCAGGCTTATGGTGGAAAGGTGATTCATGCACGAGAAATTATGCATGGAAAAACCTCACTGATGCACCATAATAATAAAGGTGTATTTCATGATCTGGAATCTCCTTTCATAGCAACACGTTATCATTCTCTTGTCGTGGAAAAAGAAAGTCTGCCTGATTGCCTGGAAATAACCTCCTGGACAGAAACAGAAGATCGGCAGGTTGATGAAATTATGGGATTGAGACATAAAGAGCTTGCCATAGAAGGTGTACAGTTTCACCCTGAGTCCATTTTAAGCCAGCATGGTCATAAAATGCTGCAGAACTTCCTGGAGATGTAGATATGGATATAAAAGCGGCTATTGAAAAAGTTGTTGAACATCAGGATCTTCATATTTTAGATATGGAAAACCTGATGCGTCAAATCATGATGGGTGAATGTACTTCAACACAGATAGCAGCCTTGTTAGTTGGCTTGCGTATGAAAGGTGAAAGTATTGATGAACTAACGGCTTCTGCCAGTGTGATGCGTGAATTGGTGACACCGGTTAAAGCTGAAGGACAACATATTGTTGATATCGTTGGTACCGGAGGAGATGGTCTGCATACCTTTAATGTATCAACAACTTCATGTTTTGTGGTTGCTGCTGCTGGTGCCACTGTTGCAAAGCATGGTAATCGCTCTGTAAGTAGCACATCCGGTAGTGCCGATATTCTGGAAGCTGCCGGAGTTAATCTGAATATTAGCTCTCATCAGGTTGAACAATGTATTAAAGAATTAGGTATTGGTTTTATGTTTGCCCCCTTGCATCATGGTGCGATGAAACATGCTATTGCTCCACGCAAAGAAATGGGTATTAGAACTATGTTTAACCTGCTTGGCCCTTTAACAAATCCGGCATGTGCTGCCAATCAATTATTGGGTGTGTTTGATAAGCAATGGCTGAAACCACTGGCTAATGTATTGAAAAACTTATCCAGTGAACATGTCATGGTGGTACATTCTGCCGATGGTATGGATGAAATCAGTATGGTAGGTGAAACTTTTGTTTGTGAGCTTAAGCAGGGTGAATTATCTCAATATACAATTACTCCGGAACAATTTGATATGGAGCGTGGCAAGATCGATGACATTATTGTTAATAGTGCAGAGGAATCATTAGCCATGGTAACGGATGTTTTATCTGATAAATCTGGTGCAGCAAGAGATATTGTGTTACTGAATTCCGGAGCTGCTATTTATTGTGCAGGCCTAAGTAATAGTTTAGAAGAGGGTGTAGATCTGGCACGACAGGCTATTTCGTCTAAGGCAGCCAAACAAAAGCTAGCACAATTAATTAAATTGACACAGTCTTTTGCATGAAAACTCTGGCATGAAAAGAATAGTTATTACCCCTGAGAATAAGTGTAGTCACTGTCATGGCACAAAATGTTGTCAGTACATCACACAACATATTGATACACCTAGAAAAAAAGTAGATTTTCAGCTCATGCTTTGGCAAATATATCATGCTAATGTGGAGTTTTATAAGGATGAGGATGGCTGGTTTTTAATGTTTATTACACCCTGTGAGCAATTATTAGATGATGGCCAATGTGGTATTTATAAACAAAGACCCGATATTTGTCGTGAGTATGAAAATGATTATTGTGAATATGATGCCTCAGCTGAAGAAGGCTTTGAGCTATATTTCAAAACCTACAAAGAACTGATTAGTTATTGTCAAAAACGTTTTAAAAAATTTCTCTAGGACACACGTTTTATGTATGAATTAAAAACCATGAGAGGGTGTAATCCTAACTGTGTAACTGCCCCTTAAATATGAGAAGTTATCTGTTCCTCAAACTCGATTATAAACCGATTCAATGCTGGTTTCCAATTCCGAATGGGCATTGTCCATTTTTTAGAAGCTGCTTTTATAGCCAAATAAAACACTTTGAGTGCTGCATCGTCACTTGGAAATAGCTTCCTAGTCTTAACAGATTTACGTATAACGCTGTTTAAAGATTCTATTGCATTGGTCGTATAAATGACTTTACGAATTTGGGGATATTTCTCATCCCATTTTTCTGTAAACTTCTCAAGTTCCATACTGGCTTCCTGCTCTGATATGGACTGATAAATTTGTTTTAAATCTTTAGTTACTGCCTTGTAGTCTTTCAAGGGTACAAACTTGAGTGAATTACGTACCATATGGACGATACAGAGCTGAACTCTAGCATTTGGATAGACAGTATTAATTGCATCAGGAAAGCCTGTTAAGGCATCAACACAGGCAATAAGGAAATTTTTAACCCCTCTGTTTTGAAGCTCTGTTAAGACTGAGAGCCAGAATTTAGCACCCTCATTCTATGAAATCCACATGCATAATAGTAGTTCTTTATGGCACTCTATATTAACGCCTAAAGCCAGATAAATAGCTTTGTTGATTACCCGCTTATCCTGACGTTTTTTGACTAATTGTGGTTCAAAGCTGGAATGTCAATCTATGGGGGTTTGAAGCTCTATTTCACCATGATCACCTTTGAGTTTTTTAGAAGAATAGCCATTGCGACTATTGCTTCTGTTCCGACCTGTTGCTTCATGTTTTGAGTACCCTAGGTGATGTTTCATCTCTCCATTAAGAGCGGCTTCTGCGGTTAATTTGGTTAGCTGTGCACTTAATGCACTCAAATCTTCAGGTGTTTTTAGATCTTTAGCAAGTTCTTCTGCTAACGCTTTTAGTTTTTCTTGATCCATTATTCTGCTCATTAGTTATTACCTTTTGGTATATTAACAAAAATGAACAGTTACACCCTAAAATTAAATTAAAATTCGTTCCTATACCCATTACACTTCAAGATACAGAAATTATCATTAATTCTACTTCATAAACTATCTGAGGGAATTTTTTGTCAAAAAAATCATCAATTGTCTGTCGAAATTCTTGTGCTGTAGAAAAATATTTATTATTTCTCACATGTTCATTCATTACTTTCAAAACCTCTCTATCGGATTAAAATTTTGACTGTAATGTGGTAAGTAATGTAGCTCAATATTGAGTTCTTTTGCCTTATCTTTTACTGCATTTGATCTATGGTACGCAGCACCATCTAAAATTAGATGAATTCGTTTATCTCTAGGGGCTGTTGATCTTTCGTGTTCATATTTTAACCAACCCACATTGGTAACCAGATTAAACAACAAGCCAAAGCTAATGTACTGGCATAATTTCTTTCCAACTTATCGTACCGCGTAGCAATTGCCCGATAATGCTT
>JAUJGA010000102.1:0-2338 GCA_042095675.1 Gammaproteobacteria bacterium | reverse complement strand
TTGAGTCGATATCTAAACCGTCTATATTCACGCGGTGCCCAAATAGCTATTAATCAATACAGCTATTGTATCATGGGCTTTTTTAGCTCAAATCGATCTGTCGATCGATTTAAGACATTATAATTCTCCACCCCCGACAGGTTATTCTTTTCCTCTGTTCAGATCGCTATGGATCAATTTGATCGTTTAAGACTTATAATCTGACTGCAATCAAAATACTGTCATTTTTAAAAATGTGGCTTAAAATACCTGTCAAGTGTTTTTTTTCATCTTTTTTTATTTCAATTACGCTGAATAGTTACTGAAATGAGATGTAAAAAATGATATAATGCATCAAATATGACTTATTTAGAGTGTGGTGAATATTATGAATTTGTACGATACTGGTCAGGCATTAATGCAAGCTCGTAAAGCAATGACCCCGAAAATTACACAAAAAGAAGCAGGGGAGAGGATTGGTGTATCTCGTGCCACTATTTACCGTATTGAATCTGGAGATGCGTATGGTGTTAGTTTCTCAGCAGTAGCAAACTATGCTGAATTAGTTAATATGGAGTTATCTGTTAAGCCCAAAAAACTACGTGATGCACATACAGTGGAAGCTGAACTACGTGAAGAAGCTCAAGAAATCAGAGAAAGGATTAACGAATCAGCTAAAAGAAAAGGAAGAATAAGTGCTATGCGTTAATTCTCTTTTTTACAAAAACAAAATGTAATGATTGATATCAATATAAAAGATGAGCTGAAAATTTATATAAAATAAAGTATGATGAACACTAATAAATAATAATAGTCCCACCTGGAATACCAATGTATGATTATAAAAGAATTTATTGTCCATTTGCTGGAAAAGCAAGTGGATTCAACTCAGTCTAAATTATCCCTAAGTCAAAACACCATTAAGTCCTCCGCTATTTTGGAAAACTTCTTAGCTGAATTAAATAAAGTATACAATAGTAAGTCCACTAAAGTATTTGGTGCTTTTTCTAAAGTAGATTTGAGTATGGATCCTGCTGAAAGTACTGAAAACTTATCATCAATGCATAGCATTCTTCATTCTTACCTGGAGAATAAAATTAGCTTTATTGATTATACAGGCCAGTCAATGGAAATATTGAAACACCATATTGAGCATGCGACTAAGGCAACGTGTGGCTATATGGTTTTTGTCCATTATAGCGTATTTGGTAATAATTTTATGTTATTGGCCATGCTTAATAATGTATCTGGTATTTCAGTGGATAATCAATTGGGAATAAATTCTATTGATTATCTGGATATCAATAAACTACATCTGGCTGCCCGTATAGATATTACACAATGGCAGGAAGATGAAGCTTCTAAGCGTTATGTTTCAATGGTAAGAACTAAAGAAAGTCATAAACTTTCAGAATATTTTAAATTGTTTATCGGAAGTGATGAAACTTCAAATTCTAATCAGGAAACCAATGATCTTTTTACCGCTATTGGTCAATTTTGTGATAATAAGTTTGATGAAGATCAGCAAAAATCTGAATTTAAACAAAAAGCATCTGATTACTGTATTGATCAGGCAGAACAGGGACGAAATGTTGATATAAAAGGTTTTTCCAAGCATGTTGCAGAAGGTGCTATTGATGATTTTATGAATTATGTTAATAGTGATGAATTTAATATTAATAATGAAATATCACCTAATAAAGCAGTTATTCGCCGTTTTAATAAAATTACCGGACGAAATGCTCAAGTCAGTATTACTATCAATGAAGAAGCTTTGGGTGATTCTGTTATCTATGATAGTGAAAAAGAAACTTTAACCATTTCTAATCTTCCGGCAACATTAAAAGCACAAATATTAGAACGTTAACAATTAGGAATATGCATGAAACAACTCTCTTTTGACGAGATTAGTAAACTCAATGGCCTTCTTGATGATTCTCTTCATCAGGCCAGTAAGGAACAACTTGCGATTTGTATAAAATTATTAGGGACATCGCTGGCACATTTGAAAATCAAATATCAGGTGGATGAAAATGAGAACACAAAAGATTTTTCAAGCTTTGTACAGGAATTAAAAGGGCAGGAACAAGATGAAAATTTATTAAAAAATGAATTTAATAAACTGGCCTCAAAAACAATAGTTGAATGTGCAACAGCCATGGCTGTTGTGAGAGATGGTGTTAATAAGGAAGAATAAGCTAAAAACTTAACTTTTTTTGTAACTATTCAGCGTAATTGAAATTAAAAAAGATGAAAAAAAACACTTGACAGGTATTTTAAGCCAAATTTTTAAAAATGACAGCATTTTGATTGCAGTCAGATTATAGTCTTAAACGATCAAATTGATCCATAGCGATCT
>JAUJGA010000101.1:0-19581 GCA_042095675.1 Gammaproteobacteria bacterium | reverse complement strand
TCATCAATTAAATTCATTAGTTTCAAATCTTTACTATTTTGAGGCGCTTTAGCCTGATAGTAATAGCTGGAACGATTCATATTAATTAAATTACATTGTTTTTTGATGCTCAACAGAGGGTGCTCTTTTTCTATGCAACACCGTTTTTCATCCGTATTCAGTTGAACATCTTCAACTTTTTTGACAGCCAGTTTTCCTCCACATGTAATTGGCATATTTGGCTATAAAGATGCTCTTTTTCCTTTTCATGTTCAGCTTCTTTGTTTTCTAACTTTTTGGAAAAGCTATCGGCTGTACACGCTAGTAACTGCTTTTTCCAATTATTGATCTGTGTACTATGAATTCCAAATTCTGAAGCAATTTCTGCAACTGTTTTCTGGCCTTTAATCGCTTCAATGGCTACTTTTGCTTTAAACTCATTACTGAATGATTTTCTCTTTCTGCTCATTTTTCGTTCCCCGTTAGGTTAACTCTTATATCTTAACCTATTGTCCAGTTTTCGGGGTCCACTATACTACTGGTATATTGAGCACCTTGATCAGTATTGAATATCTCTGGTTTTTCATATCGACGTAGTGCTGTTTCCAGGCTGCTGATACAAAAGCTTTCGTCCATACTGGTTGATACTTCCCATGAAAGTACAAAACGGCTACTCCAATCCATAAGAGCGCTCAGGTAGACAAACCCATGTGGCATCCTTAAATAAGTGATATCCGTGCACTATACCTATCGACATCATACGTGAACGCATGTCCAAAGAGAGATTTCATGGCCACATGAGCTCAGGTGATCTCATAAGCTATATAATATTGCAAAAGAGTATGCCATTAGCGGGTGCTTCTATTACTTTTGTGACTCAAAAGAGTTGAAAGAAAACACTCAAAACTGATGAAAATGGCCGTGTTACATTTGAGATGATCAGGGACTACTACCCTCAGTGGCATGAGTTTAAACGGCGTACACGGGAAAATTTTCTGGTGATTGTTGAGTATGTCAAAGTGCAAAAAGGCATCTTAAATGGACAGTCATACGATATGATTAACTACAAAGCGACAGCATCAGGAAGTTACTACCCATCAACACGAGATTATCAGTCCTATCTTTACGGTCTGCTTATTGGTCTGCTTGCACTCCTCGTCACATTTTTAAGCGTCTATCTTTATCGAAGAAGGCGCTTAAATGTCTACAAGGAGCAGCGACTTGATTAAGAAAATTCGCGAACAGATCAATAATGGAGATCTAAGACGTTTCAGATTCTGGCTACAGCTGTTTTTTTTCCTGTTATTTGTGTATGGCGGTTATTTATCCATAAACCTGGGACAGAATATTCCTACCTTTGCCTGTGGTTTTAATACGGAAGGTCAGGGAGCAACCTGTTACCTTATACCATTACAGCATCAACTGGCTCGTTCACCCTCATCAATATTTAGTATGGCAGGTATTACAGTATTGATTGGTTTTTCATGTTTTGTGCTGTGGTTTTTAGTCCTGAATAAGGGCTGGTGTGGCTATGCCTGTCCTTTAGGTACGATACAGGACTGGATTAGATCACTACGTAGCAAGATGGACATTCCTTATGCAAAATATTCCTGGGAACAGTTCAGACATCTTAAAAAGATTAAGTATATTCTATTGGTGCTAATGATTTTTATTCCTATGGGGATTGGTGCAGGCTTATTTTTACATGATATGACGACTCCTTTTTGTATGATTTGTCCGGGCAGAACTATCATCCCGATGTTTACGGGTGACATTTCCCAGCTTACGATTGATTTTTCATCAAAAACAAAAATGGTAATGACAACTATGGGTATGCTGATAACAGGTATTTTTCTTGCTGGTGCATTTTTTAAAAAACGTTTTTTCTGTTTTTTCTGCCCGATGAGTGCCTTGCACTTTATGCTTTCTAAACTGGCCTTTCTCAAGCTAAAGAAAGATGGTTCAAAATGTACCAAGTGTGGTGACTGCTATACGGTTTGTGATATGCAGATTAAAGAGATCGCCGATGATGTTGAAAGTAAAAATATATTACAAGATGACTGTATTATGTGTTTTAAATGTGTTTCTTCCTGTCCTGAAGAGGGTGCACTCAAAGTAGAGTTTCTTGGTCAGCCGGTTTTTGAAGCAACTATAAAGGGTTATATCAAACGTATGGAAAAGGAAAATAAAAATGGATAGCCAGGAAGTGGAGACTAAACAGCCTTTCAATCTGACACATCAGGCGGGTGAAGCAACCAGAATGCTGCGTTCTATTACTGATGACTTTTCTGATAATCTTGTAGAAATGAACTATTTTTATGATCTTTATGAAAATGTTTACTGCGAAGGTGTACAGCTACATGAGAATAAGAAAATTGTTGGCACCATGTGTGTACAGGTTCCTGATGAGCTTATCTATGCTGCTGGTGCTGTTCCGATAAGACTATGCAATGGATTTTATACCGATGATCATAATGGTGCTGATTTCATGCCGGCCAAATCATGTTCTCTTGTTAAAGCAACACTGGGTATGTTGGAAGCCAAATCGACACTGCCCTTTATTGATAGAATAGATGATATTATATTGCCCGCTACCTGCGATCAAAAGCGCAAATCAGGTGCGATGATTACAGAGATGGGATACTCTGTCTATGATATGGAAGTACCTCCGGTTAAAGAAAGTGAAGAGGCTCGTATCTACTGGCAGCGTTCGGTTAGAAAATTTGCCGCTTCACTTAAAACCATCACTGGAAATAAACTCAATAAAACAACTCTTAAAATAGCAATGGCTCAAGTCGCTCAGGCACAAAAAGCCTATAGAAAACTTTATGAACTGCGTAAATTATCCCCTAGCGTTATTCTTGGCAAAGATGTTTTTATGGTTACTAATGCCTATTTTTTCGATAAGATTGAAAACTGGACTGAGGCAGTTAACAAACTGACTAAAGAACTTGAAAAACGTGTTGAGGAAAATTTTTCTGCTGCTCAACGACGTGCTCCCCGTCTACTTTTTACCGGTTCCCCTGCTATTTTCCCAAATCTAAAACTACCTATGCTTATTGAGGATTCCGGCGGGGTTATTGTAGTTGATGAGACCTGCTCATCCAATCGAATGCTCTATGATATGGTCACTGCGGATGAGAGGCATCTTGATGCAATGGTGGATGGTATTGCTGATAACTATCTCAAGCCATGTACCTGCCCCATCTTTACAAAAAATGATGATCGCAAACGTAAGTTGATACAAATGGCAAAAGAATTTTCAGCTGAAGGAGTTGTTTATCAGGCATTTTCAGGCTGTCAGGTTTATTCTATGGAACAAGCTAGTATCACCAAAGCCCTTAATGATGAGGGAATTCCTGTGCTCTTTGTTGAGTCTGATTATAGTCCAGATGACATGGGACAGCTTTCCACACGCATTGAAGCATTTATTGAGTCGCTCAAAGCTAAACGTAGAAGAAGAAAAAGAAAATGAATTATTTTGCAGGGATTGATATTGGTTCAACCGCAATAAAAATTGCCCTCATAGATGAAGAAAAAAAGATCCTTGCATCCAAAGTCACTCCAACTGGTAGTCATTTTAGAAAAAATGCAGTGAAAGCGCTTGAGACAATGCTTGCTGATATAGATATTTGTATGAATGATCTCTCCTATATGACATCGACAGGTTATGGTAGGAAGTTGATGAAAGAGTCTGATGAATCTGTGAGTGAAATTACCGCCAATGCCATCGGTGCTATCGAAGCAGTGCGACAACAGAGTGATATAAAAACCATTATCAATATTGGTGGGCAGGGCACTAAAGCGATCCAGATTGATGATCTGGGGACCGTAACCAACTTTGCCATGAATGATAAATGTGCTGCCGGAACAGGTAAGTTTCTTGATGTCACTGCGATGAATCTTGAAATAGAACTTGAAGAGCTGGGAGATTACCACTTTAACATCAAAGGGGCACCACTTCCCATTAACAGTACTTGCGTGGTCTTTGCAGAGTCGGAAATTATCGGCTTGCTTGCTGATGGTCATGGAAAAGAGGAAATAGTTGCAGGTATCCATTACTCTATAGCCAAACTGACAGTTCGTCTGGCAAAGCGTGTTGGACTTGATGGTAATTTTTACTTTGATGGCGGGCCTGCACTGAATAAAGGGCTGGTCGCTGCCATGGAAGATGAATTAGGGAAAAAATTGGTGATTCCGGATCACCCTCAGATCACAACCGCACTGGGTGCTGCTGTTCTTGCCCATGAAGCTTTTTATGATGAGATGGATGAGGAAGAGTAGTGCTTGAAGTCGATCCTGCAACGATGACCTTTTCTCTAGCTGTGGCAATGGATCTTATCTTTGGAATAGGCCCCTGCAATGTATCCTGCTTACCCTATCTCGGTCCCGTTTTTTTTGCACGTGAAGGTGGTGTGCATAATTCATGGCGAACAATTGTTCCTTTTTCGCTTGGACGAATTAGTGGCTACTCCATGCTTGGTCTCCTATCAGGATTACTGGGACAGGTAATGCAAGATAGCTTAGATACTTCATTAGTGCGCATGTTTTTAGGTGGTGCAACCGTCATGGTTGGTTTGGGTCTGCTTTTTATAACGAGCAATAAACAGCGTGGACACTGTAATGTAATGAGCTCCCCTGGATTCTTCAAGCGTTTAGGCCGTAAGCCTGGCCTGCAAAACCTGCTGCCGGGTGGTTTATATTTTATGGGGGTGTGTATGGCCTTGAATCATTGTGCTCCACTGGGCACGATAATGCTTGCTTCATCCGCAACAGCAAGTGCTATGCTGGGACTTTCATTAGGACTTGGTTTCGGCTTTGGAGCTATCTTAATGCCTGCCATCATCTTTGGTGTAGGGATAGCTTATTTTGGTGAGCAAATCAGGATACAATTAAAAGACTGGCGTGCAGGACTGGAGAAAACAAGTGCAGTTTTACTGATTTTGATGGGAGGGAGTACTTTTTTTATTTAGTGTCTGAAAAAACATCCTATTTTGAACATTTAGAAATTTCAGTTATAGGAAATTTTAAGATTGAGCTGAACTAACTTGAATTGACTCTTGAGTAAAAAATGAAAAAGATGCATAATTAAGCAATAATTTGTCAACAAATTTTTATGTGGAACAAGATAATTCAAATTTTATCTATATTAATAGTTGTTAACAATATAGATAATAATCACCATCGATATATATATCGATATTTAAATTAAGATAGGAAATAGATAAATATGAGTAAAGGTACAGTAAAGTGGTTCGACGCTGGAAAAGGTTTTGGTTTTATCACCCCAGAAGATGGAAGTAAAGATCTTTTCGTACATCATTCTGAAATTCAAAGTGGTGGCGCTTATGCAACACTAAATGATGGTCAAGAAGTGGAGTTCGAAGTTGGCCAAGGTCAAAAAGGACCTTGTGCAAATAAAGTTGTCCCTCTGTAAACTGCAGTATATAATACGTAGCACAATCTGAAAATTTCTGCTTGGCATTTTTTTCCAAGTAGAAAGATCAGTTATCTAGAAATTTACCCCAAAATACATCTATTCCTTATTTTCCGCTTAAGATCAAGACCTATTATTTTACCAAAGTTATACTAATTGCTTTTTAGGATAATATAACAATGTATGAACTTCCTATTACTCAAGTTTTGGCTGAGCTCAAAAATTATCTTTCCCAAGAAAATCGTCTGATTCTTCAAGCACCACCTGGTGCATAAAAAACAACTCTGGTTCCACTGACATTGCTGGATCAGGAGTGGTTAAGTAAAAAACAGATAATTATGCTGGAACCCAGAAGGTTGGCAACTCGTAATGTAGCAGCACGTATGGCTGAATTATTGGGAGAGAAAGTCGGTCAAACTGTTGGTTATCAAATTCGTCAGGATAAATGTTATAGTGATCAGAGAAAAATCCTGGTCGTCACCGAAGGAATTCTGACTCGCAAGTTACAGGCTGATCCAGAACTCGAAGATGTCGCTCTGGTCATATTTGATGAAATCCATGAACGTAACTTACAAGCGGATTTGTCATTGGCTTTTTGTTTACAAAGTCAGGAAATTTTAAATCAAAAGCTCAAACTTATGCTGATGTCTACCACTCTGGATAGTCATAAACTCACCGATATCCGATAAAAAAGTCTCAATTGTACGTAGCCAGGGTCAAAGCTTTCCTGTTGATATTATTTTTTGTGCTGAAAACACTCCTCATATTGATCTATGGAATCTAAGTCAAATAGTCAGCCAATATGCAATAGATGCTTAACTCATCAACAGGCTAATATTCTGATTTTTTACCCGGGGTGAGAGAAATAAAGCAAGTTGAACGTCAGTTGCAGCTCTATTTATCTGAGCAAAACGCTATCGAACATACTGCTATCAAACAAACAAAAAACTCAGTTATTATTGCTCCGCTTTATGGTGATCTGTCGAGATCGCAACAACAGGCAATATCTCCTCCTCCATCTGGACAAAGAAAAGTTGTTCTAGCAACTAATATTGCTGAAACCAGTTTAATTATTGAAGGTATCGGTGTTGTAATAGATTAAGGTCTGCAAAGAGAAATCCGATTTAATTCAGGCTCAGGTATGGATTCGCTGCAAACCACAATGATTTCTCAAAGTTCTGCTACACAAGGCAGTGGTCGTGCTGGGAGACTTAGTGCCGGAACCTATTATCGCTTATGGACTGAAAGTCAGCATAAACGTCTATCAGCTTATCAAGGTGCTGAGATATTATCTGCCGATCTGGCTCCTATGATGCTTGAGTTAGCTCAATTGGGAGTCCAGGATGTCGAAGAATTACTATGGCTTGATCGACCACCACCAGGCACAATGTCTCAGGCAAAAAGCTTATTAGAATCACTCAATGCTATAAATGAGTCAGGCAAAATAACATCTCATGGTAAAAAAATTCTGTCACTTGGTATCCATCCACGTTTGGGTCATATGATTTTAAGAGGACAAGCAATTAATTTGGATGAAACCAGTTGCCTGTTAGCCGCGTTGCTCACCGAAAAAGATATTTTTAGAAATACATCTCATCTCAACACAAAGGGAGATTCATTATCCTCTAATATAGAGGAGCGTTTATCTATGCTTCAACATCTACAAGAACACAGCCAAATATAACACACAAATACAAATAATTTAGTTGATAAACAACAATGCAGGCGAGTTTTACAATCAGCAAAAGAGTTTTTCAGACGGCTGCTTAAAATTAGAAGACTGGCTAAAAATAGTAACCAAAATTCTATCAAAAACTTTAGTCAATCCTATAATGGTATGGCTGGTATTTTATTAGCCTTTGCCTATCCTGATCGTATTGCTAAATTACGCAACTTAGGTTCAACTGATAAAGATCGACGTTATCTTTTGAGTAATGGTAAAGGTGCTGTTTTTACGAATCATGATATTCTTGCCAATGGAACCTTATCTGGTTATTGCTAATTTACATCTACAACCCCATAAAACAGATGCACGAATTTTTACCGCAGAACCTATTAGTTATGAGCAATTAGAAGAGTATTTTATTGATTTAATTGATGAGCAAGATAGCTTGTCATGGAATCACAAATTACAAAAAGTTGAATCAGTATTTAACAGAAAACTAGGCAGTCTAATTTTAACTGAACAGTCAAATCTTATTATTGATACAATACAATTACAGCCAATGTTATTTCAAGGTATAAAAAACCTTGGACTGGATTGCCTGCCCTGGTCAAAACAGGCGCTACAATTGAAGCAACGAATGCAGTTTATCCAATATCAGCAAACGCACAATGATTTAAATAAAAACCAATTAAATCAAATTGACCTCCCAGATTTTTCTGACGATTATTTATTAGATAATCTTGATCATTGGTTACAGCATCACTTAAAAAAAGAAACGAGTATTCAACAATTACAGACACTAAATTTATTACATATTCTTAATGCCAATATTAATTGGCAACAAATGAAACAACTCAATGAATTTGCTCCTGAAAAAATAAAAGTACCCAGTGGCACTGAAATTCGTATTGATTATAGTGATTCTGAGGCACCTATTTTAGCCGTACGCTTACAGGAACTATTTGGACTAAATCAAATACCAGCCATAATTAGAGATAGTGTTCCACTATTATTACATCTTCTATCACCAGCATCGCGTCCAATACAAGTCACTCATGACTTGGCTAGCTTCTTGGAAAACACGTATAATGACGTTAAGAAAGAATTACGTGGTAAATATAAAAAACATTATTGGCATGATGAACCCCTGCAAGCTCAGGCAACCCATAAGGTAAAACCAAGAAAAATAAAACGCCTATAATATTAGTATACAACTATTCAATGACATGAGATTTCAATGAAAAAAAAGAATCTAAAAACTAAAAAAGGTTTCCTTTTTTCAAAAAAAAATAAGGTTTCTGTTTGGGCATCAACACATCCTTATGCTGATATACCTGAAGCATATTTTGAAGAAAGATTTAGCAAAAGTAATACTCGTGCAAGCAATACTTGGTCTAATAACTTTAAAATGCGTTATTTTTCTCCTTCTAAAATGGAAACGAATGGCACACACGAAGGTAACATTAACATCAAGCAAGCAGTTGGTGAATGTTCATTTTCATCTTCGTTTATTGAAGTTTTGATGAGTAAAGCAAAAAAGAAAAAACTCAATGAAATCACTTGGGTTATTTTATTATTTGAGTATGAATACAGCGCCAAAATTTCTGCTATCGAAAGTGATGAATATGTCACATTAGTCGGTGCCTTTGATTATGATGATGACACTGAAAGCCTGTTTGAAATTAATGATGAATAAGATACCAAATAAGTTATAAGTGCCCACAGCAAAAATAATTTGCTGAACATTTTTTGTTACTCAAGAGAATGATATGAAAATTCCTAAACGAATCCAACATTTAGTTGAAGATGGGCTGATCGATGAAGTCATCAGTCCCTTAATGAGCGGAAAAGAAGCTGTAGTTTATATTGTACGCAGCGGATCTGAAATCCTCTGTGCCAAGGTTTACAAAGAAGCTAATAAACGCAGTTTTAAGCAAGCAGTACAATATCGGGAAGGTCGCAAAGGGCGTAATAGCCGCCGTAATCGAGCAATGGAAAAAGGCTCAAAATTTGGCAGGGCTGAACAAGAGAAAGCCTGGCAAAATACAGAAGTCGAAGCGCTCTATAGCCTTTCTGATGCGGGTGTTCGAGTACCTAAACCCTACGGCTGCTTTGATGGTGTCTTGTTGATGGAGTTAATCACCGATGATGAAGGCCAGGTAGCACCGCGCCTGAATGATGTGTCAATGTCCTCTGAACAAGCCTTAGAAGATCATGCTATTATCATGCAGTACGTGATGCGTATGCTTTGTATTGGATTGATTCATGGCGATCTGTCAGAGTTTAATGTATTGGTCGATGCATATGGTCCGGTAATTATTGATCTGCCTCAGGTAGTGGATGCATCTGCTAATAATCAGGCAAAAAGGATGCTGGAGCGGGATGTTAACAATATTAGCACCTACTACGCACAATACGCACCTGAATTGCTCAACAGACAATACTCCAGGGAAATTTGGGCATTGTACGAAGCAGGGGAATTACACCCGGAAGCTGAGTTAACAGGCTACTTTAAGGAAAGCACACAAACTGCAGATGTGGATACCGTATTGGAAGAAATAAAAGCTGCCTTTGTCGAAGAACAACAGCGTCAGCTTAGGATGCAAGCTCCTGATTAATTGTAGAACTTAATGTTCCATTTTTCAGCACACTCAATGCAATATGTATTAGTAGGGTCAACCAATAATCTGCGAATATTAATATCTTCATCACAGCTTAAACAATATCCATATTCGCCAGATTTAATACGTTGAAATGCAGTCTCTATTTTTACCAGCTGGTGCTGACGTCGCCTTGAATCATCTAATGCCATTTGTTGAATCTGCATGGCATCCATACGAGAAATCCGGCCAACTTTAGTTTGATATAATTCTACAGGCTTTTTATCTTCTTTAAATGTTTTCTCTTGTTCTTGCAGATCAATTTTCATTTTAAGAAGTAATTGCATTATCTGTTCAATATTCTTATCATCCATTGTTATTTTTCTTTCAGTTTTTCTCTTGCCTTTGTAACCAGACTTCCAGGCCTTGTGCGCATAATTCAATATCAGAAGCGATTAATTGTTCAATGTTCTGTGTGGATAAATTACAGCCATGTGCAGCAATGTTTTTAAAGTGATAATTACTTATTTGTTCAAGCAATTTTTCATAGCGATTTTCAGTTATTAAGGCCAGAGAATGAGCTATTTCAACATATGCATCAAGATCACGATGCAGTTGTTCAGCTTTCTCAAGAGGGTTTTCCAATACACCATAATGAGTTAAGAATACTCGCTCGGGTTTAAATGTAAGTAACTTATCAATACTCTGATGACAGGCGGGTGGATCTAATTGCACGGGACTACTTACCGGCATTAGATATCGACATTTGTGGCTGTGTATTTCAGGATAAGCATTGCCGAAAACATCACCAGTGAATAATCCTTTAGATTGTTCGTCCCATACTGTTAAGTGATGACGTGCATGTCCTGGTGTATCAATCAATTGCAGAGTTCGGCCATTCAAATCAAGTTTCATACCTTCTTTCATTTCAATAACACGTGCTTCAGGTATGGCTAATAGTGTATCAAATTCTTTCTTAAAGGCTGCTTCACCATAAACGGCTGTTGCACCTGCCTGAAGTTTAGTGGGATCAATCATATGTATGGCACCATAAGGATGAATGACTAATTCAGCTTACGGTAATTGTGCCATTAACTGTCCTGCACCACCGGCATGATCAAGGTGGACATGAGTAGGAATAATATAACGTATTTTTTCTTTAGGGATAGATTGTTGCTCTAATAGCTCCATTATCAATGGAACAGTGCGAGCGGTACCTGTATCAATCAATGCAAATTGACCATCTGCTTCCATCAGATAACAGCAGGCAAATCCTTTTATCTGGTAACAGCTTTCAATACGGGTGATTGCATAGCCTAATTCTTTATAATCCAGTGTATACATTTTTTATAGCCCACATTAAATAACTAAAAGATCCATAAATTCATTAACGGAAGTTTTATTCAGACGTTCTGAATCCAGACAGAGATCATAAATATCGTTTCATCAGTTAATTGCGACTTTAAATTATTATACTCTTTAATAAATTTAGCTTGCTTTTGAGTATCAAATTTATGAGGGACTTCCTTAGGCTGCTTGTAACTAAAACCATGCTGGTGAAGCCATTTATTTAAACCGGAAAAACTAAAGCGTACCTCATATATTGCCAAAATATAATCAACTATTTGATAGGAATAACGATAAGTTGTCTCTTCAAAGTGATTAACTATTAATTCTATTTGTTCAGTACTTAAATATGATTGAGAACCACCATTTTCATGCTTTAGTTTTTTCTTGTTAATAAATTCATCAATATGTCTGGTAATGCTTGTTTCATGCAAACGTAAAGCTTGTGATATCATTTTGGTTGACCAACCTTCTGAGCAAAGCAATACTGCTTTAATTCGATCACAAACACGCTTATCACGACTGGCATCATGAAGCGCATCTAAATCAACTTTTTGTTCTGGTGTTAACCTTATTTCTTTCATAAGGTATATAATGATCATTATATTTTTATAAATCAAGCACCTTCATTGATCAGCGATATATATCACGATTAAGCTTATTTTCTAGCTTTTCTTCGACCGAGGCTTATAGGTGGTCTTGCCTATTTTTTGAGACTTGCGTCTATTATCAGGCATAACCAGACGTTTCTTCTTTTTACCTAATTGATTATAAGGGGAAACAATACGACCTTTATTGTCAGTTTTAGGCTTATTAATATGCAGGCCGACACTTTCATATAACTCTCTGAGCTGCTTCTCTTCCATTTCCTCCCAACGTCCTGCTTTTTGACTGCGATGCAATTCGACTATACCATAACGTACTCTGGATAAACGACTCACCTTCACTCCAATTGCTTCCCACATACGCCGAACTTCACGATTACGACCTTCTTTCAGGGTTACATGATACCAGTGATTAGCTCCCTGGCCGCCTGAATAAGTGATTTTATCAAAGTGAGCCATACCATCATCAAGTTCAATGCCAGCTTTCAGTTGCTCCAGATCATCATCTGTAACTTCACCTAAAACACGTACCGCATATTCACGCACAATTTCACTCGAAGGATGCATCAATAAATTAGCTAATTCACCATCATTAGTTAATAATATTAAACCCGCTGTATTAATATCCAGACGCCCGACTGAAATCCAGCGCCCGATTTTAAGGTTGGGAAGGTTATCAAAAATGGTATTAGGATGTTCCGGATCCTTACGGCTACAAATTTCACCAGGAGGCTTATGATACGTCAACACTCTTTGTCTAGGCTTCTCCCAGGCAATAAATAACTCCTTATCATCCAGAAAAATACTTTCAGAGCCATCGACTCTATCCCCTAACTGAGCAATTTGCTGACCAATTCTAACTCTTTTTTGAGCAATCAGCCTTTCACTTTCGCGCCGTGAGGCATGTCCTGAACGAGCAATGACTTTCTGTAACTTTTCACCGCTAGGTTTTTCCTCAAATTCACTATCTGAAGCATCACCTTTCGACTGCTGCGTATTGTCAGCTTTAGAAGCATGAGAACTTCTATTATTGCCTGAGTATTTTTTTGAGGACTTAGAGTAACTGGTCATAATTATAATATTTTCCGGATTTTATAAGAGTAAATTTAATCTAACTCTGGGATAAGGTTTCAACAACTTTCAATAACTTTTCTTTTGCAATAATAGCAATATCTTTAACCACCTGTGAATCAGATAAGCCTAATACAATTTCTGGATCCATAAAACTCACAACAATTTTTCCTGGAACTTCTTCTCTGATAATAAAATTACAAGGTAATAATGTACCTGCATTAGGCTCATCTTCAATAATTTGTGCTGCCAGTTTAGGATTACATGCGCCAAGAATCTGATAAGCAGGAATACTCAGATCCATCTTCTTTTTCATCGTAGCCTGTACATCCACTTCACTCACAATACCTAATTGTTCCTGCATCAAAACTACCAGAACTTTTTCCTTAACTTCAGCAAAACTACCTGATAATGTGATATTGAACTCATACATAATAAAACTCCTGATTATACGAATTAAGCAGTTATAACTACTCACTTTAAACCAATAAAAGTCTTATGATTACTTATTTTTATTACTTAGAATTGTTTGAGCAAAGCGAGTTTTCTAAGCAA
The DNA here is from genome assembly GCA_042095675.1 of Gammaproteobacteria bacterium. Taxonomy (GTDB): domain Bacteria; phylum Pseudomonadota; class Gammaproteobacteria; order GRL18; family GRL18; genus GRL18. The sequence goes on along the minus strand of JAUJGA010000101.1, from coordinate 6,321 downwards.
TGAAAATGAGTGACCATAATGCTCAAATGTTTTTTGCTAGTATTTTTCTAATTAACAAAAGACAGAGCATAATTTATGTAGATTCAATATTCTGTGATATTATCACTATCTACTCTATTTACCATTGTTCTCTATGGAATTCTCATCCATTTTTTCTTCCAATGACTGTTCTTTCAATTTATCTAACTGTTGGTATGTCTCACTTAAGGCTTGCAGTTCTTCATCAATATCAATTGTTTCCTGAGTTGCTTCACTCTCATCTTCGACATCAATGGTATTAATAATTTCTTCAGAAGTTTTCGCATCTCCAAAACCTAATTCTTCATTAATGATATCCAGATCACGAATTTCATCTAAGGTTGGTAATTCATCTAACTTTTTAAGATTAAAGTAATCTAAAAACTGTCTGGTAGTTGCATACATTGCAGGTTTACCCGGTACATCCCTATGCCCAATCATTCTCACCCATTCTCTTTCCACTAAGGTACGCATAATTTGACTACTAACACTCACACCACGGATTTCTTCAATTTCACCGCGGGTTATAGGTTGCCTATAAGCAATTAAGGCTAGAGTTTCCAATAGTGCACGTGAATACTTTTGTGGTTTTTCATCCCATAAACGAGCGACCAAAGGGGCAATATTTTTTGCCACCTGAAAGCGAAAACCGCTACTAACTTCAATTAGTTCAACACCACGTGACTGATAATCCTGTTGTAATATAGCAATAGCTTCACGTATTAAACTTTTATCCGCTAATTCTTCCTGTGGAAAAAGAGCAGCTATTTTTTCCACAGAGATTGCTTTTTTTGATGCAAAAATAATGGACTCTACAACATTTTTCAGCTTTTCCGGACTCAGCTCTTCATTAGAAATAGCACCTTCTGATACAGCCGTTTTTTTTAGTGAATCTAAGATATTTTTCTGTTCATCATCATCTTTAATTTCATCAGTCATAAAGAGGCCTTAAACAGTGATTGAGTGGTTTTAACGATCCTAATCAACTTCAATATCCTCAACTTCAAGCACACTGGCAGATAATGGTTTAACATGAATAGCAGCATAAGTTTCAGTTTGCACTATTTCCAATAATCGTTGCTTACTTAACTCTAATATTGCTAAAAAGGTCACTACTACACCCCCCTTTCCCTCTTCATAATTAAACAATGCGGTAAAACGGGTAAAACCTTCACTATTAACTTTTTCCAATACCATACTCATTCTTTCACGTACAGACAAGGTTTCACGCTCAATATTATGATGGCTAAACATGGTGGCACGCTGCATCACCTTTTTCAGAGCCAGCATTAATTCTTTCATGCTTATATCCGGCTCCTGTTCAGGAGAGGAATAATCAATATCAATGAAAACAGGGTAAGTATCACGCCCTATTCTTGGTAGTTCATCAATTTCCATCGCTGCTTTTTTAAAACGTTCATATTCTTGCAGACGACGAATTAATTCTGCCCGGGGATCGGCTTCTTCATCTTCTAATAATTCTGGACGAGGTAATAACATCCTGGACTTAATTTCTGCCAACATTGCCGCCATTACCATGTATTCAGCCGCTAATTCAAACTGAAAATCCTGCATCAGCTCCACATACTTAACATATTGCTCAGTAATTTCAGCAATAGGAATTTCAAGAATATCCAGATTTTGACGCTTAATCAAATAAAGTAATAAATCTAACGGCCCTTCAAATGCTTCTAAAAATATTTCCAGAGCTTCAGGTGGAATATATAAATCTTTAGGTAATTCAGTAACCGGTGCTCCCTGGATATAAGCAAAGGGCATCTCTTCCTGTTGAGGACTACTGTTTACATTCTCTCCGGCATTTTCAACAGAGTTAACGATAATTAATACCAATTGCCTGACGAACTTCTTCTAAGGTATCACTGGCTAAATCCGCTGCAAATTCACGACCTTCTGCAACAATATTTTTCACTAATGGCCGATCAGCGCTGAACTCTCTAGCACGCTCCTGAATAGGCTTTAATTCAGCCTGAACTGCATCAATAATTGGCCGCTTACACTCTAAACACCCAATGCCTGCAGTTTTACAACCGTCCTGTACCCAATTTTTTACATCATCGTCTGAGTATACTTCATGTAATTGCCACACAGGACATTTCTTAGGATCTCCTGGATCTGTTAAGCGAATGCGATTAGTATCGGTGGGCATTTTTCTTAACTTCTCATCAACCGTTGCCATATCATCACGTAATGAAATTGTATTGCCATAAGACTTAGACATTTTTTGTCCATCCAGGCCTGGCATTTTAGAAGCTGGGGTTAATAAAGCCTGTGGTTCCGGTAAAATAATTTTTCCAGCACCTTCCAGATAACCAAATAAACGTTCTCTATCGCCCATGGTAATATTTTGCTGTTCTTCTAATAAAGCACGTGCTGTTTTCAGTGCTTCATGATCACCCTGTTCCTGAAAGCGATTACGCAACTGCCGATAAAGTTTTGCCTGTTTTTTACCCATTTTTTTAATAGAAGCTTCAGCTTTATCCTCAAAACCTACTTCTTTACCATAGATATGGTTAAAACGTCGTGCTACTTCCCGTGTAAGTTCTACATGTGCTACTTGATCTTCACCAACTGGCACCAAACCGGCACGATAAATCAAAATATCAGCACTTTGCAATAATGGATAGCCTAAAAACCCATACGTCGCCAGATCTTTCTCTTTCAACTTTATCTGTTGATCTTTAAAAGAAGGCACACGTTCAAGCCAGCCCAAAGGAGTAATCATGGATAATAAAAGATGTAATTCTGCATGCTCAGGAACTTGAGACTGAATAAAAATATGTGAGGAGCCAGGGTTGACTCCAGCAGCTAACCAGTCAATCACCATTTCCCAGGTACTTTCTTCAATATTTTCAGTTTCAGAGTAATGAGTGGTCAAGGCATGCCAGTCGGCAGAAAAAAACAAACAATCATATTCATGCTGAAGTTTAACCCAGTTTTTTAAAACACCATGATAATGTCCTAAATGAAGTTGTCCCGTAGGTCTCATACCTGATAAAACACGTTGCTGGTGACTTGTTACGTCCATTGTTGCTCCTGAAAATATATGAACTACTGAATAGCACTTAATAAGCTATAAAACACTGACACATCTAATCCTGAAATAGTAGCCAGAGTCATTAAGATGAAACTAATTGCAGGGAATATAATCATCGATAAAAGCCCTGTCAACATGAGTGCAATAATAATAAAAAAGCCATAGGGTTCAATTTTACTATATTTTACTGCCAATGATGTTGGTAAAAGGCCTGCCATAATACGTCCTCCATCCAGTGGCGGAATAGGTAAAAGATTTAAAACACCCAATATGACATTAATAGTAATACCTGCAATAGGCATTAATAAGAAAAACATGCTGATAGTCGATCGACTATCAATAAAAAAGACACTTAAATTTAGAAATACAGCCCATAAAAAAGCCATAATAAAATTGCTCATAGGTCCGGCAAGTGCCACCCACATCATATCCTTCTTAGGATTATGCAAATTTCTCACATCAATGGGTACCGGCTTGGCCCAGCCAAAGGCAAAGCCAGTAGTAAAAATCATAATAGCAGGTACAACGATAGTACCAATAGGATCAATATGTTTGAATGGGTTAAAAGTTAATCGACCTAAAGACTTTGCTGTAGAGTCACCTTTTTTATTAGCCATCCAGGCATGTGCTGCCTCATGTAAAGAAACTGCCAGTAGAACAGGCAATATCCATACTGCTATCTTTTGTATTGTTATAGCATCCATCAGTGTATTATATTACCATTACAAATATTCATTTATTCAAAATTCTCAGTACTACCCAGACCTTTACGTACAACAATAGGCACTTCTTCTTCAAAATCTATCACTGTAGTTGCTTCAAATCCACAAAAACCACCATCAATAATCAAATCCAATTGATGCTCTAAAACCTGGCGTATTTCATAAGGATCATTCATTGGCGTCTCCTCTCCGGGTAGAATTAAAGTTGAACTCAATAAGGGTTCGTCTAATTCTTCTAATAATGTCTGAGCAATAACATTATCAGGGATACGAATACCAATCGTTTTTCTTTTTGGGTGCATCAGGCGTTTGGGCAATTCCCGAGTGGCCTTAAGAATAAAGGTATAAGCTCCGGGAGTATTAGCCTTTAGTAGTCGATAATGAGAGTTATCAGTTTGAGCATAGGTACTAATATCGGTTAAATCTCGACACACCAGGGTAAAATTATGCTGTTTGTCCAATTGTCTTATTTGACGAATTTTATCCATTGACTGTTTATCACCAATATGACATCCAATGGCATAGCCCGAATCAGTTGGATAAACAATAATTCCTCCTTTGCGGATAATATTTACTGCCTGCAGCACTAATCTATGCTGGGGGTTTTTATCGTGTATTTGAAAAAATTGACTCATACGAAACACTCTTATTTAACATAAATTTATGTACTAAAAACTATAAAAATAAATCCCAGACAGGCTTACATTTATGTGGTAAATCAGGTAATTTTCCTAATCGATTCCAGGGGAAATCAGGATCATGAAAATCAGAACCTGAGGATGCATAGAGATCAAAATCATGGGCATGGCAGGCCATGGTTTTCATTTCATTCACATCATGACTGCCTGAAACAACTTCTATACCCTGGCCACCCACAGCAACAAAATCACTGATTAATTTACGTAATTTTGAACGGGTTAAATTATAACGTGCCGGGTGAGCAATGACTGCAACACCACCAGCACCCGTTATCCAACTCACAGCCTCCTGCAAACTAGCCCAATCCCCTGTCACATGCCCTGGCTTGTTATTCACCAGGTAACGCTTAAATACCTGGTGTATATCTTTAGCATGACCTGATTGCACTAAAAACTGTGCAAAATGCATTCTACCGAGCATTTTTCCATCCGAGAAACTCCAAGCACCTTCATAAGCTCCTGAAATCCCGGCTTTATCCAATTTAAGTGCAATTTCCTTAGCACGCACTTCACGAAAATCCTGCAGTGTTTTAATTCCAACCTGAAGAGGAAGAGAATTGGGATCAAAATTCAACCCCACAAGATGCACAGTACGCTTATTCCAGGTTACCGACAATTCAATGCCATTAACAAACTGAATTCCTGCACTCTCAGCTTTATCTCGGGCTTCATCTAAGCCTTCAATACCATCATGATCGGTTAAGGCTAAAACATCCACACCATAATCCACAGCACGGGAAACTAAATCGGTAGGAGATAAACGTCCATCAGAAGCGGTCGAGTGGGTATGAAGATCAATTTGCATAGTTTTACTGTCAAACAGAGTATTTTAACCTATTTTCACCACAAATATAATGGGGAAGCAGCAAAAATCGGTGAAACTACTTATTCCTATAAATTAAGATAAATATCTCGGCCGCAAGCGATCGAGTTTTAAAACAAGTCCAGCTGGTCTGAATGTCTTTCTTTGTAACTATTCAGCGTAATTTTTTATTCATATAAAACTAACTGATAAAATCAAGCAGTTTTCCCTTAAAGAGTAAATCCATAGCATAGCCAGATGTGACGCCCTGTTTTTTACAAGTCGATAAATAACCTCGAATACGACAAAACATTTCCTGATTACCCACAAATCTCAGCTACCTCTTGGATGTAATATATCTACCGAAGCCAATAACTACGGTAAAGCTAATTTATTGCACTAATACAAACAGGTCATTTTTTCTCTAAGATTGTATATAATTTCTTATTATTCAAAATTTTCATCTATAAGATATTGTTTTTACAAATATTATATTTTCTTAATATGGCTGAGCTTTGTAAGTAATCAGGAAACATTTTAGCACCATCCAGACTACGGAAAGCCCCTGATATTTTTTGTTGTACATTGGTCATTCTAATATCCCGTTCACCTTGATTATTAATAAATGGCACTTCTGACTTTTCCATAAAACGCAGTGTATCCTCATCATAATTAATCAATCGCTCTAATAAATTACGAGATTTACTTCGTTTCAATCGACCTCTTTTTCCGTTTCTCTCTTTTTCATCAGGGGGTGGACATTCAATTTCAGCCTCTCTTAATAATTTTCTGTATTCTAACCAAAATTGTTTTGCTTTTTCCTGATTTAACTCACCACAATCCTGATTGACTGATTTATTGGCTTTTTCAAGCCATATTTTCATTTTACCAGCCCATTTTTGCTTGTCTTGCTCATGAGCAAAGGTTAATTCACGCAAATGATGTGCATTGCATAAAGAATGCAAACAATTTTCATAGCGATAATAAGCTTTCCAATGGTCATGACATAAAACACCTTCAAAGCGA
>JAUJGA010000100.1:0-5592 GCA_042095675.1 Gammaproteobacteria bacterium | reverse complement strand
AACAGCAACAGTCTCAAATATTACCGCTTGAGTTCCATTGAGAAATTGATCCAAATGATCAATTGTTTCTAATTCTTCTAATTTCATGATCGTTTTCATTGGTTGATCATGAACGATTTTTAAATAAATTACGCTACTTCAAACTCATTTCACGTTGGAATGAAACCTTTTGTTCAGACTCATTTCACATTGGACAATGCTGTCTCTTCGTTTCTTAGTGATATTTCGATATAATGTCTTTCTTCAAGACTCAGCTGTTTATAGCTCATTTGTAGCCTCTGATGTTGGTGTCGTAACCTGGCATTGTAACCCTGAGTCTTGTTTAATTTACAGGGTGTTTGCTCAGCTACTATCAGAGGTCATGCACTTATTATACGAATTCAGCATAGCTAAAGTTGACTGATTGACACAAGGTAATTTCAACAATGAAAACAAATCAAACAGATTCTGAGAACCATAGCATAGGAAAAGGTATGATCATTGTCTCCATGATCATGATCATAGGCTTATTAACTTACCTTTTTCAGGATGAGATTGATCAACGCTACAATCCAAATCAGCAAGTCTCTTCCATTCAAACTGCTCATAATCAAATTGAAATTATCTTAAAACGTAATCGTGCCGGTCATTATGTCACTACGGGTGAAATAAATGATAAAAGAGTCGTATTTCTTTTAGATACTGGTGCTACTTATGTTGCAATCCCCCTACACTTGGCCGATAGGTTACAACTCAAAAAAGGCCGTAGTATCAGTATTTCAACTGCTAATGGCCGTAGCAAGGGCTATCAAACCAAGATTGATAAAATCAGTATGGGGGATATTCAACTCTATAATATCAAAGCCATTATCACCCCAAATCTTGAAGAAATTTTACTCGGAATGTCAGTACTGAAACAACTCGAATTTACACAACGTGATGATCAACTTACGATTCGCCAGTATTTGTAGTTTGCTTGTCTCCAACCTTCTTAGCCCCTGCAGCTTTGGTCAATTTAAAAATTACCGGACTCAGTAATAATAATGCAATGAGATTTGGCAAGGCCATCAAAGCATTTAAGGTATCAGCCAATAGCCAGATAAAACTCAGATCGCCCATAGCACCTATCGGCACAGCTAAAATCCATAAAATTCTAAAAATCTTGATAGATCGAACCCCAAATAAGTATTCCACACAACGCTCACCATAAACACTCCATCCTAAAATAGTAGTAAAGGCAAAAACAGCCTGAGCAATAGTCACTACCACACCACCAGCTTCAGGAATAGCCTGATCAAAAGCCGCAATCGTCAAGGCGGCCCCCTTGGCACCACTAGTCCAGACACCAGTTAAAATAATCGCCAATCCCGTCACACTACATAAGATAATTGTATCAATAAAAGTACCCAGCATGGCAATTTTACCCTGACACACAGGATCATTGGTTTTTGCTGCTGCATGAGCGATTGGAGCACTACCTAAACCGGCTTCATTGGAAAAAATACCACGGGCAACCCCCCATTGAATAGCCATTATAATACTTGCCCCAGCAAATCCACCTGTGGCAGCCACAGGATTAAATGCACTATCAATAATTAAAATAAAAGCTGCTGGAATTTCTGAGAAATATGTGATTAAAACAATTAAACCTGCCGCTAAATAAGCCACGGCCATAAATGGTACAAGTTTACCCGCCACCTGAGCAATACGTTTTATTCCCCCCAGAACGACTGCCGCAGTTAGCACAAGAAGTACAATACCGGTCAGCCATAGAGGTATATTAAATTGTGTTTGCAATGCATGAGCTACTGAATTTGCCTGCACCGTATTGCCAATACCAAAAGAGGCTAAGGCACCAAAAACAGAAAATAAAAAACCTAACCAGAGCCAGTTTTTCCCCAGACCATTTTTAATATAATACATGGGGCCACCCACATAAATACCCTCTTCATCCACTTCACGATAATGCACCGCACAAACAGCTTCTGCATATTTGGTGGCCATTCCGATCAAGGCAGTAACCCACATCCAGAATAATGCCCCTGGTCCACCAATAAAAATAGCCGTGGCAACTCCGGTAATATTTCCAGTACCAATAGTAGCAGATAAGGAGGTCATTAAAGCATTAAATGGCGATATTTCACCCGCTTGTTTAGCGCCCGGATCACGTCCCTGCCACAATAATTTAAAGCTTTTTCCTAAATTTAAAATAGGCATAAACCTAAGGCCTATCATCAAAAAAATACCTGTGACAAAAATCATTATTAGCATAGACTTACCCCAAACTAAACCATTTAACTCACTAATAAAGCTGGTAACTGCTTCCATCATCAATCCTTTTTCTTTAAAATATCTAATCAATTGTTAACTACTCACTATAAATTAACAAAAGTCTTATGGTTACTTTTAGTACTTTAGAAAACTTATGTTTTTGTAAAAGTACTTATCCTGTGTGTTTTTAGCACTTAGAACTGTCTGCACCCAAAAGCGGGCATAGCAAGAAAAGCGAGTTTTCAAAGTACTAAAAACAAGTGAACATAAGGCTCAACTGTTAATTGTTATTCAATAAGCTAAGTAGTTACAAACTGCTTTGAATTATTACACAGGATAATGTAGAGTAACAAATTAAATTTTAAATGATAAAAATATGTCACCTATACCTCATAACATCATACGATTCCAGGTTAATCAGGCACTAGAAGAAGATATTGGCAGCGGGGATGTCACTGCCAGCCTTATCCCTTACAATAATCAATCTACAGCTCACCTCATTTGTCGTGAAGATGCTATCCTCTGTGGCCAGAACTGGTTTAATGAGGTTTTTAAACAACTAGATGAAAGTATAAAACTTAACTGGCATGTGCAAGATGGGGAGAGATTATCCAATGAGCAATGTATTTGTACTATAAGTGGTCATAGCCAAACAATTCTAACGGGTGAGCGTACTGCTATGAATTTTCTGCAAACACTTTCAGGTACTGCTTCCATTACCCAAACTTATGTTGCACAACTTAAACAAAGTTCAGACAAGCAGATTAAGTTATTGGATACCCGTAAAACAATTCCAGGTTTTCGTGAAGCACAGAAATATGCAGTACGTTGTGGTGGCGGCTATAATCATCGTCATGGCTTATTTGATGGTATTTTAATCAAAGAAAATCATATTATGGCTGCAGGCTCTATCACTAATGCTGTTAAAAGTGCCCGCATGAATAGCTCTCATACTTTGAAAATTGAAGTTGAAATTGAAACACTGGATGAACTCCAAGAAGCATTAGCCGCCAGGGCTGACATTTTATTATTAGATAATATGGATAATGAAATGCTACAGCAGGCAGTTAAACTCAATCAGCAATTTAAGCAGCATCGGGCAAAACTGGAAGTTTCAGGTGATATTACCATTGAACGTTTGAGTGAGTTAGCGCAAATCAATATTGATTATGTTTCAACAGGTGCTATTACAAAAAACATTAAGGCAACTGATTTTTCATTGCGTTTTGAACACTCCAATAGTCTAACCTAAATAGCAGTTCTTAAATCAATTGACTGACTATCACTAACTAAGCGCTCTTCTGTGAGTAAATAGGCCTTGTCATCAACAATGGTTTCTTGTCCTAATAATTGGTTGACCAGTAATTGGCAGGATGCCAGCCCAATCACTACACCGTTGCGAAAATGCCCTGCATTGAGATATAAATTCTTTAGCTCGGGATGCTCACCAATATAGGGCACACCATCAATTGATCCTGGACGTAAACCAGCCCATTGTTTTTCCACAGTATAATTTTCAAGTGCCGGGATAATTCTTATGGCTTCCTGTCTTAATTCTGCTAACACATCCTTCGTGGTAGTTTTATCAAAATCATCAAACTCCAAAGTGCTGCCCATAACAACACGACCATCTTTTCTGGGGATAACATAGCGACCTTTACTTAAGACAATTCGAGAAACCACTCCGGGTTCAGCTTTAAAAACAATCATTTGTCCTTTAACCGGGGCTATTTTGGGTATTTTTACCCATGACTCTAATAATTTGCTACTCCATGCGCCACCAGCCACCACTACCCTATCAGCATAAAAACTTCCCTTGTCTGTGAAAACCCCCTTTAATTTATCTTTTTCTATAATAAAAGATTGTGCTTGAGTCTGCTGCTTCATATTAACCCCCAGACTGAGTATATCTTCACGCAATGAGCGAACCAATCTGGGATTACGCACCTGAGCAATATTATCGATTAACCACCCTTGTTCAAATGAATCATTCAATCCAGGTTCAACCATTTTTAAAGATTCTCCTGACACAGACTCAAAAGGATAGTTATATAGGTGCTCCCATTTTTCAGCCTGTGTTAATTCATCTTCAATATTTAAATATAATAGTCCACTTTGAATATATTCCGGATCAATAGCAGAGTTTTGATGAATCTCATGCAGAACTTCCGGATAATGCTGTTGTCCCCATAAAGCCAGTTGCGTCACGGCTTCACTATAACGCCAGGGATAAAGGGGAGAAATAATACCACCTCCTGCCCAGGATGATTCCTTACCAGCATAACCCTGTTCTATAATGATGACAGCTACACCGGATTTAAGTAAAATACGGGCTGTCAACATACCGATAATACCTGCACCAATAATAATTACTTTATTCATTTTTAAAAACTTCTTCTATTCTCATCACTTCAATAAGTAACTTAATTTATAACTACTCACTTTAAATTAATAAAAGTCCCTGAATTCAAGTAATAAGTGCATGACCTGTTAAATCTTCCTGGCTAATGCCGGTTAGCTCTTCAAAAACTTCATAAGGAGTTTTGTATCCCAGACACTTTCGTGGCCGACTATTGAGCTTGTGAACAACATCATAAACTTCTTTTTTAGTAACATCAATCAGCTCCATTTGATTAGTGAAATACTGCCTTAATAAACCATTAGCATTTTCATTTTGTCCTCTTTCCCATGAGTGGTAAGGCTTTGCAAAATACATTTTACAGTTCAATGTAGTGGCTATTTCTTTGTGGTACGCAGACTCTTTACAATTATCAAATGTCACTGTTTTTATAAATTTTTCAATGGGAGAAAATAAACTTTTTATTGCATCAGTGACTGAACGAGCAGATTTTGTTCCAGTTGGCATAGGCAGTCGTAATTTGGATTTTCTTTCATCCAGTGTGACTATCGCCCCACGATGATTTTTACCAATAATGGTATCTGCTTCCCAATCACCAATACGCTCTCTGCTATTGACAACATCTTGCCTTTCATCAATATCAACCCTATCAGGGATACCGTTCTTACTGCACTTATTAGAAGAGCGTAGCGCTTTCTACATGTATTCTTTTGATGCCTTAAATGTTTATGCAAAACACCTCCAACAGCCTTATCTGATAAAATATACCGCTTATCACGACTGGCATCATGAAGCGCATCTAAATCAAGCACATTCATTGAGCATCGGTATACAGACCTATGTTTTTTAATATTATTTTATGATTTATATTACATGCTAAAAAAGTATGCCTGTACGTACTACTCAATCATTAAAAGATACCATGACACAAAGTCATGTTTTTATTTCTTTTAATCTTACACCACTCTAAAAAAATCCATTTA
>JAUJGA010000099.1:0-14432 GCA_042095675.1 Gammaproteobacteria bacterium | reverse complement strand
AGTACGAGGTCCAAAGAAAGTCATGTGTCATCTAATGTTTGGAATATTGGCTTTAACTGCCGATCAATTACTAAAATTTGTCACATAGACTTAAAAAATAGTTTTAGTTTTATAAGATTTTTAGTTTTAAAGGGATTACCTATGCGAGTCTAATGGATAATTTTGTAAGTATGATGAGAAAATACGGTTAAAACTGTACAATTATCATAAAAAAATCGTTCACTCCGTGACAGGAGTATTTTTAACATTTAGCCTCTGGAGTTTTGCAAGAGGCTCAATAGTGTTTATTTTATCTTTTTAAACCCCTATCCTGATAGAAAGGAATTTAAAACCTATGGGACGTTATCGACCACCACGTAAACATTCTTCAAAGTATATTACCCCTGAGGGTAAAGCGACTATGGAAGAAGAATTAAAGTTTTTGTGGAAAGTAAAACGACCCAGGGTGACTCAATCTGTTTCTGAGGCAGCTGCTCAGGGGGATAGAAGTGAAAATGCGGAATATATTTATGGCAAAAAACAATTAAGGGAAATAGATTCCAGGGTTCGTTTTTTATCTAAACGTCTGGATGATATGGTTGTGGTTGACATGATTCCAGAAGATAAGAAAAAAGTATTCTTTGGTGCCTGGGTAGAGTTAGAGAATGATGAAGGACAGAAAAAACAATATAGAATTGTCGGCCCTGATGAATTTGATTTAAAACAAGGTTTTATCAGTATGGATTCGCCTTTGGCCAAGGCATTATTAAATAAGAGGGAAGGGGATGATATTGAAGTTCAGGGGCCAAAGGGTGTCATGGAACACTATCTTAACAGGGTCCAATATTGTGCTTTTAGGCTTTAGATTAAAGCAAATGTAGTTTCTGCACTGCTTTTATCGATATTGACTAATAATTCACAATAGCTGTTATCTGATGCTGGGTCATCATCACAATTACAGCCAGCGACAATTTCATTGAAAAACACACCTATTTTAATTTGTATGCTGGTTTCATTTTCAGAGCAGTGATTAATCAAAGCAGAAATATTTGTATCATCGACGATACCACCCTGATTAGTTGCCTGTTGTAAGGGCAAAGTTCCCTTAGTCAGATTCTCTAACTCTGCCTTTATTACTTTTTTAAATTCTATTGTACCCCAATTTTCAAGGCTTTTATTCAGAGTAAGCATTTACTTGGCCTTTGGTATAATAGCAATTTCATCACCCTGTTCTAAAATGGTAAAGAGTTCAGCAAATTCTTTATTGACGGTAAACTGTATAGCATCATCAGCAAAATTGCGTTCCCAGAGGATTCCGCGTTGACGTAAAACACTGAGTAGCTCTTACAGTATTGACCTCATCAGGGAGCTCTAATTTTTCCTCTTCCTGGGTGAATTCAATGAAGGTGCTTGATTTATAAAAATATAAGGATCATTATATACCTTATGAAAGAAATAATGTTAACACCAGAACAAAAAGTTGATTTGGATGCGCTTCATGATGCCAGTCGTGATAAGCGTGTTTGTGATCGAATTAAAGCAGTATTGCTTTGCTCAGAAGGTTGGTCAACCAAGATGATATCACAAGCTTTACGTTTGCATGAAACAAGCATTACCAGACATATTGATGAATTTATTAACAAGAAAAAACTAAAGCCTGAAAATGGTGGTTCTCAATCATATTTAAGTGCTGAACAAACAGAATTAATAGTTAATCACCTTGAAGAGAAAACTTATCTTTATTCCTATCAAATAGTTGATTATATTTGGGCAATATGTGAGGTACGATTTAGTATTTTCGGTTTAAATAAATTGCTTCACCAGCATGGTTTTAGTTACAAGCAGCCTAAGGGAGTCCCTCATAAATTTGATACTCAAAAGCAAGCTAAATTTATTAAAGAGTATAATAATTCCTGATTACCCACAAAGCTCAGCTACCTCTTGTAGGTAATGTGTCTACCGAAGCCAATAACTACGGTAAAGCTGATTTATTGCACTAATACAAACAGGTCATTTTTTCTCTAAGATTGTATATAATTTCTTATTATTCAAAATTTGCATCTATAACATATTGTTTTTACAAATATTATATTTTCTGAATATGGCTGAGCTTTGTAAGTAATCAGATAATAATTTAAAGTCGCAATTAACTGATGAAACGATATTATTTATGGATGCTATGCAACCCAACACAAGCAACAAAAGTGAGTTGTGGTTGGATAAGAAAAGGGCAGGATAAAGCCATTGAAACCACAGGTAGTTGTACACGTTTAAATATTATTGATGCAGTGGGCTTGAATAATATAGCAGATGCCAAAGTAAAACGTTATGACAAACTAAACAGTGAAACTATTCAACATTTTTTAAGTGAGTTACGTCTGCATGATACTAGCGATAAACGAATTCATCTAATTTTAGATGGTGCTGCGTACCATAGAGCAAAGGCAGTAAAAGATAAGGCAAAAGAACTCAATATTGAGCTACATTACTTACCACCTTACAGTCCAAATTTAAATCCGATAGAGCGGCTTTGGAAAGTAATGAATGAACATGTGAGAAATAATAAATATTTTTCTGCTTCAGTCAGTGATTTCAGCTTATCATAAGGAGTCATCATGCTCGTATAAGGATATTTCTTTCGTTGTTTACCTTTTTTATCCGTGATAATTTCAGGGAAAAACAGGGTCTATGATAATTAATGTGAGGTTTCAGATATTGCTGATTAAACTCATCAATTAATGGTGCCCACTTTTGTGGGATATGTTGATATCCCAGTATTTTCATTACCACTGAATTATTTTTACTTTCTGCCAAAGCATTATCATTAGAGTGTCGTGGTCTTGATTTTGTAAACTCAATAAAAAGTTCTTTTAACAGTTTGGCTACCTGCCGGTTAATATATTCACTCCCATTGTCTGAATGAAAACTGACTACTTTAAAGGGAAAAAAGTGAAGCATATGCTCTAATACCGGTATTAAATACTGTTTACTAATTTTTTCAACCGTACAGACCACTTCAAATTGTGTTACTTCATCCACTGCATTGATATGATAAACACATTTTTTCTTATCTAAATCCCCCTGTTGAACCGTATCAATGTGAATATGGCCAGGCTTACCTTTTGGGTTAGGCTTACGACGTTCACCAATATTGGATGCTTTATATTTTGTTTCTCAAAGTTCTGTCTGATTCTTTTATAAGTTTTAGATTTCCTCAGATTATAAAAATGATTAACTGATATCTGACTCAGTTGTTCAAATCGAGTATCATTAAAAACAATGTATGCACGTTCACAGAGCTTTTTAATTGTGTGTCCACAGTGTGTATCATAGAGTTCATTCATTTTAGCCATCAGGCCGATATCATCACGGGTATATTTTGTTTGGAACTTTTCGACACAGACATGGCGATGTTTTATATATCCAGTGTCACGACATTGTCCAATCAAGCGTGTTATCTGCTGCCTGGAATAGCTAGAAAATTTAACCAGATAACGAACAACAACCCCTTTATTGGCCTTGCTCAGGCTTAGATAATCAAAGCGAACCAACTCATGTTGTATCCACCAGTATCGTTCTTTTTTAACAGCAACACTCTCAAATATTACCGCTTGAGTTCCATTGAGAAATTGATCCAAATGATCAATTGTTTCTAATTCTTCTAATTTTATGATCGTTTTCATTGATTGATCATGAACGATTTTTAAATAAATTAGGCTACTTCAGACTCATTTCACGTTGGAAAATGCTCACAAAAGTGTGCACCATTAATGGATGAGTTTAATCAGCAATATCTGAACCCTCACATTAATTACCATAGGTCCTATTTTTTCCCTGAAATTATCACGGATAAAAAAAGTAAACAACGAAAGAAATATCCTTATACGAGCATGATGACTCCTTATGATAAGCTGAAATCACTGACTGAATCAGAAAAATATTTGAAGAAAGGTAATAGTTTTGAAATAATGGATAAAATTGCTTATTCAATGACATATAATCAATCGGCTCAACGGCTGCAAAAAGCCCGCAGGTCACTATTTCAATCAATTGATACGAGAATTAAAGATAAGTTAAGTGGAACTATAGAGGAAATTAGCCTCTAAGTCCGCCTTATACACATACCCACAACCCAAGAAATAGACCTTGAGATATATCGCAAGCGTCTCCGGTCAATTTCAGGGATGTGGATATGTGGATATGTGGATAAGAGTACTACTGATATTTGGATTGAGAAAAATCCACTTTGTTTAGACTCATTCCACTATTGGAAAATACTGGCTGGGTAATACTATTTTACTAAGGAATAAAAAAGGATAATGTTAATAATTAATGAAATAATGGCCAGACTTTTCCAGACCAGCATGGGGTTTCTTTCGATTAATGGAGTGGCTGTAGTATTAAGAAAAAGAGGGTTTGGATTTTTTAAGTCGTAAAAAAACTCAAAGACGTCTTCATGACGTTGTTTAATATCCAGGGATAGAGATTTTTTTATGGCACCATCCATCCAGTTAGGCACCATGGGATTCAGGTGGAAACTGGAAATATATTTCAATTGAGATAATTGTCTATAAGTGGCTTTTTCCGGCATTTCCTGCCCAAAGGGCAATGCATTATTTAATAATTCATAAGTAGTGACTGCCAGTGAATAAAGATCACTTCTTTCACCTCCGGATTGTCCAAGATAAAATTCAGGTGCACTATAATTTACGGTGCCTAATAAAGTATCTTGCTCTTCTTCACGTGTTTTAAGCTCATGAATTCCGGCAATTTTGACGGATCCAAAATCAATAATCTTGATCTGATTATTGCCATCAATCATGATGTTTTCAGGTTTTAAATCCTGGTGTAACATTTCTAAATGATGAAATGCACGCAGACCTTTAGCAATTTGTTCAACTATAGGCAAAACAGTGTCTATTGAGGGCAAGGGATTTTGTTTCATCCACTCACGTAAGGTAATACCTTGTAGATACTCGGTAACATAATAAACTGAATTAATTTTATTTTCAGGTTGTAATACTTTTAAAACATAGGGAGAGTTAATGCGTTTACCAGCCCATTCTTCATGCAAAAACTGCTCGATAAAATATTCGTCATCTGAGTAATTAATAGAAGGTGTTTTAAGAATAATAGGGGTATCGCTTGTTTTATGTCTAGCTGAATAAATTTGTGTGTGCTTACTGGCATGAAGCTCTTTTAATATTGTATAACCATCAATAATCATTCCCTCTTCCAAAGGGGGAGGAAAAGGGAGCTCCAGGGCCTTAAGTAAAATTTCTTCTTCTGCTGCCAGTGGTAAGTTATTAATTTTTAAAACCTGGATACTAAGGTTGTCATCACATTTATTAGACATGGCCAACTGGCTGATATCATGGCAACACTGTTCTAATTGTTGATTGCTGTCACTATGTTTTATATGTTGTAAGTGACGACTAAATTCATTTTGGCTTATGAAATCATGGATACCATCAGTAGATAAAATAAATATATCATCTTTTTCAAGAGTTAGTTTTTGATAGTCAATATCCAGATGCAGATCTATACCCATAGCACGGTTTAGATAATTTTTTTCATTACTGCTTTGCTCTGAAATCCATACTCGATGATCGCGGGTAATTTGTTCTAATTCGTTATCACGTTGTCGATAAATACGTGAATCCCCGATATGAAAAATATGTGCCGTATTAGATTTTAAAACCAGAATAGATAAAGTGGTCACCATACCTCGGGCACTTTCATATTCTCGGTGGCCTCTGCTATAAAGCCAGTTATTTAATGCAGAGAGAATTTTTTGAGCTGAGTGTTTGACTGTCCAGGAGTCCGGAGTACTATAATAATCATTGATAAAACCACTGATACAAGCATGGCTGGCCTCCTTACCTGCTTCACTTGAGCTCATACCATCAGCAATGGCAACCACAATGCCTTTATTTTTTAGAATATAGCTATCAGGTTGTCTATAGGCAAGGCAATCGTCATTATCATCTTTAATGCCTTTATGACTATAGGAACCTATACTGATTTCAAGTTTATTGCCCATTATTTTACTCTTAGCCTCCCCCTTCCTTAGAAGGGGGCGCAGGATAACTACTTTGTAAACAAAGTAGTAAATTGAGGGGGTTGGATGCTTAGTTATCTAATCAACTTCAATCATTTCAACTGTACCATCAGGCAATACTTCTGCCATATGACCCTTAGGTTCTTCAATAAATTGAATTGCAACTAAAACAAAAAGTGCTACCCCGGCAATAGTGAGGAAAAATATCTGTGGTGAGACAAAGGAAAGAACCGTTAAAAATAACACAGCTCCAACATTACCATATGCACCAACCATTCCAGCAATTTGACCAGTTATGCGACGTTTAATCAGAGGTACCATAGCAAAAACGGCACCCTCCCCTGCCTGAACAAAGAAAGAACACATCATGGTCACAGCAACAGCTAAAATTAATGACCAGCTGGATTCGATTTGGCTCATCATAAAGTAGCCTGCTATTAATCCCAATAAGAAAATAGTGAGTGACTTTTTACGGCCATATTTATCACTAATTAAACCACCACCAGGACGAGCAATTAAATTCATAAAGGCAAATCCGGAAGCCAGTAAGCCTGCCATAATAGCTGTTACACCATGTGATTCACTAAAAGTATTATAGAAGAATAAGGGTAACATAGAAACTACTGCTAATTCAGAACCAAACGTCACCATATAGGCTAGATCTAAAATAGCAACATGTTTAAATTTATAGCAGTGAATTTCATGGATTTCTCTTTTTAAGTTTTCACTATTAATATGAAAGATTTTATAGATATTAAAAATAAAAAGAATGCTGATAACACTATAAATAATGTTAGCGGTAGTGACTGCTAATAAGCTCACGCCTGCCGGAGATAACTTCCAGGTCAATAAGGCTAAGGTGGCATACATGGGAATTGACATAAGAATATAAAAATAGAAGTCACCTTTTGAGGTGACTTCCATCGCACCAATACGTTTGGGCTTAAAATAAGTAGAACCCTTAGGAGTATCGGTTACACTAAAAAAATAAATAACAGAATAAATAAGTGCAATTACACCAGTTAATCCAATCGCATAGCGCCAGCCATCATCTCCGCCAAAGAACAAGGCAATAGTTGGCAGACTCATAGCAGCAGCTGCAGAACCAAAGTTTCCCCAGCCACCATAAATACCTTCAGCTACCCCGACTTGTTTGGCTGGAAACCATTCACCCATCATACGAATACCGATAACAAAGCCAGCTCCGACAAAGCCCAATAAAAAACGTGCCAGTGCCAGATGTTCAAAACTATCTGCCAGTGCAAACATAAAACAAGGTAGACTCCCCAAAGCCATTAATGTGGAAAAAGTTCTTCTGGGGCCAAACTTATCAACCAGCATACCAACAATAATACGGGCGGGAATAGTCAGTGCAACATTTAGGATAAGTAGAGTTTTTATCTGTTGATCTGTGAGTCCCATTGTATCTTGGATAACAATTAATAAAGGAGCATGATTGAACCAGACGAAAAAGCTGATAAAAAAAGCCATCCAGGTAAGGTGTAGAATTCTTATTTTTCCAGTAAAGGAAAATAAGTTAAGTGAATCTTTAGACATTTGTTTGCTCCAAATTTTAATGATTACACAAGGTTTAGCAGAAATTGTGCCAATCATTTATCTAATTGATTTATAAGATTTTTTATTTAATGTTAAATGAAAAATTAAATGGGTAATTAATAATTGCACCAATAGTGATCAATTTATAAGATTAGAAGTATCAGAAAAGTCCTACAAAAATTACCGAAAAATGCTGACAGATAATAATTTTTATATGCGTAAAATGATTAATCAGTTACTTCAGTAACTCAAATTTAAATTGAAAACAAAAAAGGAATTAATGATGAAAAATATCAAAAATGGATTCAACGCACTAGCTTTAGCGGCAATGTTGGCTTTTTCAGGAGTAGCTTTTTCTTATAGTACTCAGGAGGTTAATATAAACACTGCAGATGCACAAAGTATTGCTGAAAGTCTTAATGGTATAAGCTTAAAAAAAGCAGAGGCGATTGTATCCTGGCGCACTGAACATGGTAATTTTAGTGATGTCTCCAGTATTGATCAGATCAAAGGCATTGGTCTGAAAACAGTAGAGAAAAACAAGGAGTTCATAAAATATTAATTATTATCATGGATGCTCTGCGTTTAAAGAGCATCCATTATTTTATTAGGAAAGCGTATCAGCACTAGCTGACTACGTAGGTATGCCAAGGATGGCACATCATTAATTTTATATTTGTTGCTTTAATGCAAATTGGAAGATAGAATACCAATATGCATATAATAAATAGACGATTTGATCAGATTATTTGTCTCACGTCAATTACTTTGTCCGATCTGACGAAAATTACTTTGTCCGGTTGAGATTTAAAATTAAAAGTTCTATTAACCTTTAATTTCTGTAGTCCTTGGGTTGGTTAATAAACTCTGCTTTTAATAATTGATATTCAATAACACATCCTATCTCTTCTTCATTTTTAAATTGTAAAATTATCCATTTGGGTAGCCTAATCGTCACTAAATGACGTCTTAAGTGTTCTGCTTTCTTTTTTCTACCACTGCATATCCGTTTTCCACCATGCATCTAAAACTCCTCATATCTGGATTATCGTATAACATAATTCAACTTTAAATCTGTAGATATTGGTTTGAACTCATTTGATGAGCTGTTTGATGAGGTGCATTGTTTTTGTAACTGTTGTTTTTTTCTAAACTTTCCCCTATGATTTCAATAATCGTGGCATAATGTATTAGTCGGTCAACAGCAGCCACCGTCATTAAAGTATCAGAGAAGATCTGATCCCACTGACTAAACGGTTGATTAGACGTGATAATCAAACTGCCACTTTCATATCGATGTGCAATAAATTCAAAGAGCACTTGAGTTTCAGAGTCTGATTTTTTGACGTAACCAATATCATCGATAATAAGTACTCGATATTTATCTAATCAAGTCATGAATTTCATCAGATCTAACTCTTTTTTAGCCTGTTGTAATTGTTGAACTAATGCCGTTGCTGGTAGCCACTTAGAAAGGATCCCTTTTTCTATCAGATGATAAGCAAGTGCTGCTGCAATATGTGATTTACCCACGTCAGAGGGGCCAAACAATAAAAGGTTATCGGCTTGTATGTTAATAATTGGTCTGAATTGCCTCAAAAATATCAGATGTTGGATAATATCTAAAATCTGAAACAGGAAATATTTGCTCATTAATTTAAACCTAGTATTTTCAAAGTCAGTCTTTTAAATTACAAGGTTAATATCTCATTTCAAAGGTACTTATAAAAATAACAGATTTTATGCTTTTAGCTTCCCAATTTTTCACCAAAAGTAGGCGCTCTTAGGAGAAGGGGGATTGAGAGGGCTTAATAACTATAATTCTATCAATAGGTTAAAGAATTTAAAACCAACACCATCAATCCCCTTCTACCAAAAGTAGGGCACACGAGGGAAAGAAGGGGGGAGGCTGAGAGCAGTTTTGCAAGTACCCCCCATTAAAAATTTTAAATGACTCAATTAGCACCAAGTTGGTGCGAACACATCATTAAATCACTATTATGTATACTAATATAATTCTATCCTATTGAAAAACAATAAGAAATTATATTGGTATGCATGTTGCTAGATTATATGAAGCAGGTTGGGTATTACTTGTGTTCATGCACCCTCCTATTATGTAAACGTATGGACAGATAAATAAGCCTTATCCAGCCTCTTACATTATTTTTTAAACATTCAAACCAGAATAAATGGGGTTATTACACTATGTTGTTTGGGCGCAATAAAAAAAATCCGATTAAAATTGCTGATAAAAAAATTGTGCAGTGGAAATATGCAACTTGTGGGTATTGCTCTACAGGTTGTTCAATTGAAGTGGGTTTTAATGATAAAGATAAGCCAGTATCATCCCGTGGCGTTGCTGATGCCGATGTTAATCGTGGCAAGCTATGTCTTAAAGGCATTTTTGAACATGAATTATTTTCTTCTGCAGGGCGTGGTCTAACTCCCTTACAACGTGATAACTGGCATGACTCATGGGAAAAAACAAGTTGGGATAGTGCCTTAGATCAGGTGCATGAGGGTATACAAAAAATTCAGGAAAAATATGGACGTGATTCATTTGCGGTGATTTCAACGGGACAAATGCTCACGGAAGAATTTTATACTTTGGGCAAATTAACTCGAGGCTTAATAGGTACAAATAATTACGATGGTAATACTACTCTTTGTATGGCTTCAGCTGTTTCAGGTTATAAACGCTCTTTTGGTTCAGATGGTCCACCTGGCTGTTATGAAGATTTTGAACATACAGATTGTCTGATCGCCTGGGGTTCCAATTTACCTGAGCAACATCCTATTATTTACTGGCGCTTTAAAGAGGCTCAGGAGAAACGTCATTTTCCTTTGGTGGTGGTTGATCCGCGTGTCACGATGTTAGCACAGAATGCTGACATTCATCTTGCTATTACTCCGGGTACCGATGTTGTTTTACAAAATGCATTAATGTATGTGATTTTTAAAGAAAATCTACAGGATAGTGATTATATTAAAGACAATACTAACGGTATTGATAAGTTAATAGCTGAGGTCGAAAAATATGATCCTATCAGTGCTGCTAAAATTTGTGGTATTGATGAAGACACTATACGCAGTGTGGCACGACTATATGCTGGTGCAGATGCTGCCATGTCAATATGGACTATGGGCATTAACCAGTCTACGCATGGTTCAGATGGTGTGGTTGGCATTAATAACATGGCCCTTATTACCGGTAATATTGGTAAGCCGGGAGGTACGAGTCTATCTATTACCGGACAATGCAATGCCATGGGCACCAGAGAGTGGTCTTCCTGCTCGGGTCTACCTAATCATCGTCTATTAGAAAATGAACAGGATCGTAAAGATATTGCAGAATTCTGGAATATTGATGAAGAATTTCTACCTAAAAAACGTGGTATGTTTCAAACAGATATTTATCATGCTATTGAAGCCGGACATATCAATGGTATATGGTTAATTGCAACTAATCCATTGAGTTCACTGCCTAATTCTGAGCGAGTCAGAAGAGCGATGCAGAAGTTAGAGTTTTGTGTGGTTCAGGATTGTTATGAAGATTCAGAAAGTAATCAATATGCACATGTGTATTTACCTGCAGGTACATGGGCGGAAAAAGAAGGCGTGATGACCAATACTGAACGCCGTATTAATCTTATTAATGCAATCACTCCGCCTCCGGGAGAAGCCAAAGCAGATTTATGGATTTTTAACCAGATGGCCAAGCGTTTCAACTCAATGAATAGAGATGAAAATAAAGTTGATTTCCCTGATAAATCAGCAGATATCTTTTTAGAAATGGGTGAATTATCAAAGGGACGTTTAGCAGATATTTCTGGTATGAACCATGAATTGCTGGAAAAAAACAGAGGCATTCAATGGCCATATACAGAAAAGCAAGTAGCGGCAGGTGAAGTCCCCCCTTCTGGTGGTAAACGATTATATACAGATACTGCTAGCTTTAGATATCCTGATGGTAAAGCCAAACTAATCCCATTGCATTTTATTGATAATAATGAAGTACCCGATGAAAAATTCCCAATCTGGCTTAATACCGGCAGATTGATTGAGCATTGGCATGGTCGTACTAAAACTGGAAAAATTGGTAATAATAATAAATACAGCCCGATCCCATTTATTGAAATTAATCCGGATTTGGCATTGGAATTGGGTATAAAACGTGGTGAATATGTGCGTTTGGTATCAAGACGTTCAGACGCTGTGGCAATGGCGACACCAACGCATCGTGTACCAAAAAATATGGTGTTTTTGCCCTTTCATTTTCATGATTGTGCTAATCGTTTAACTTTAGGTTTGCTGGATCCTCATTCCAGACAGCCGGCATATAAACAATCAGCCATTAGAATAGAAACAATTGAAGATCAAAAAGCCGCTGCGCAATTAAGCATGGAAATGCGTAATTTTTAAAATAATTTTTGTAATAGTGTAGCAACTCGTACTATTGGAGTAATGCATTGCTATTCAGGGAACGCTCAAGCACATCCATGTGCCACTTTATGAAAACATCCATGTTTTCATAAATCCCTGAATAGCAATGCCTAACTCCAACAGCCCTACCAGTGCAAGCTATTTATTTTTATCTATATTGGAAAATTTATGTTTGCAAGACGTGATAATGAACCAGCTTATGCTCTACTAATTAAGAGTGATAATAATGAAGCTGATGCTAATGATAGTAATCGTTATGGAACACCAATAGAAATGATACAAAATCATCCTGATTTAAAGAATGAATCACTCAATATCAATGAAGGTAGTGAGATTAGTGAGAATCCTAATCGTTATAAACAACATGGTTTTTATTTTAATGCTGATAATTGTATTGCCTGCCATGCCTGTGAAGCAGCCTGTAGTGAAAAGAATGATAATCCTGCACATATTGCTTTTCGTTCAGTAGGTTTTGTTGAAGGAGGCACTTATCCAGCTTACCAACGCCTGAATATTTCTATGGCTTGTAATCATTGTGATGATCCCGTTTGTCTTAAGGGCTGCCCTACTCGTGCCTATACTAAGTTTGCAGAATATGGTGCGGTATTACAGGATCCTGATATTTGTTTTGGCTGTGGTTATTGTACCTGGGTCTGTCCTTATAATGCTCCACAACTTGATCCGGAAAAGGGTCAGGTAACTAAGTGTAATATGTGTGTAGATCGTCTTGAAGTTGGTTTAAAGCCGGCCTGTACATCAGCTTGCCTGGGTAATGCTTTGGATTTTGGTGTGATTGAAGATATTCCACAAAATCGTACCCAGGCGAAAGTTGATATTCCAGGATTTCCAAGAACTGATATTACCCATCCGAATATTCGCTTTAAACAAAAGCGTACCACTCAAAGAGAAATGACAAGAGTGGATCAAACAGCCATTAAATATCATCGTATAGATGAACCCTCTACAACATATGAAGAAAGCCCTTTTGTTCCGGAACTGGATCCAAAGCAGGGTTTTTCATGTCAATGGAATTTGAAAAATTTATTAGGTTCCCATGAAAATGCACATATTACATTCACCATTAGTGCTCAATTAGTGATGGGTGCATTTTTATGGTTGTTTGCAGGTACTTTTGTTAGTGAATCAAATAGTGGCTTAGCTGGATTGTCTTCCAGTGCGGCTTATTTGCCAAGTCTGGTTGTGCTAGTAGGTTTGATAACGACGGGTCTATATAAATTAAATATGCACTTAGGCAAGCCACATCGTTTTTATCGTGGTTTTTATAATCTGAGGCATTCGTCTGTAAGTCGGGAAATTGCAGGGGTAAGTTTGTTTTTTGCCGGACTGGTATTGTTTACATTATTGGCTTTCTTTGATTCTCCACTTTTTAATGCACTACAATTTGTCGCCGGCATCATTGCCATGACAGGGCTAATTTTTGGTGGTTATTTTATGTATAAGCTTTATCGTATAGAAGCACGTCCTTTCTGGAATCATATCAATACAGCAACTTCTTTTATAGCAACAGGTCTGATTCTTGGTTCACTCTATATCGCCTTATTTAAGGTGCTAATGGGCGGTATTAGTCAATCATTAAATAGTCTTTTATTGGCAGTCATTAGTATTGGTTTAGTCATTGAAATTATAGGTCTCTGGTTGCATCACCAAAGTTTAAAAGTGGCTTGTAGTGAAGGAGTTGCTTCTTTTTATCAACAAACTACAACTTATGGCTATAGTTATATGCTCAGAAATACACTATTAGTTCTATCACTGATATTTAGTTTGGCTTTGTTATTAACAGCTTATCAATCTGTCTGGGCATACGCAATACTAACAGTTATGGCCTTAACTTCGGCAATTATAGGTAGAGCATTGTTTTATGTTGTAGTTATTCCTACCACAATGCCGGGTGGCTTTTTCTGGAGAAATCAGGGCTTTGTCGAACATGCTCGAGAGACGGGTTTAGCTGATATGCCGCAGATGGGTATTGTTTATGAAAAGCACCATGCTTTTAATATTAAAGAGTTGTTAGAAACAATTCAAAGCACCTCAATGAAAGAGAAAACTACTCAATTGAAACGAATATTTACAGGCTAGTTAATTAGCATAATAATACTTCTCAAAGCCTTCCTTAGTTAAAGGCTTTGAAAAGAGATAGCCCTGGAATATATTACATTTATAGTCTGCCAGCAGTTGGTATTGTTTTTTAGTTTCTACGCACTCGGCCACTACTTTGAGATTATTCCATCCCAAATTGTCTAGACAACTTTTTCAAAAAACTTATTTTATTTATTAAGCAGCTTTTTTCGTTGCTGTTTGCTCTTCAATACTGGATAAATACACATCCATTGGTTTTTGATAATCCAATGTTTGATGGAATCTTTTATGA
>JAUJGA010000098.1:0-4914 GCA_042095675.1 Gammaproteobacteria bacterium | reverse complement strand
ACTGTTCACGTATATTACATGACATAGCTGAAGCAAAAGCCAGTGTGGGTGAAAAACAATCCCAACCCGTGGGCACTATAGTATGGAAGAAAGCTTTTGTATCAGCAGCCTGGAAACAGCACTACGTCGATATGAAAAACCCGAGATATTCAATACTGATCAAGGTGATCAATATACCAGTAGAGCATTCACAGGAGTTCTAAAGGCCAATAATATAAAAAGCAGTATGGATGGCAAAGGCAGAGCAATGGCTAACATTATGATTGAACGCCTCTGGCGGAGTGTGAAATATGAGGAAATTTACCTCAAGGAGTATCAAAGTATTGATGAACTGAAAGCTCATTAAAGAAATATTTTGAGTTCTACAATCACGAAAGGCCACATAGCACTCACGGTGGAAAAACACCTGCAGAAATATATGGTGTGATGAAAGAAGTTGCTCCAGAATTAAAACTGGCTGCATGATAGTAAAAATAATAATGGATATTTTATATCTTATTTTTTAATTGAGTTGTTTTGACAATGGGGTCCACAGTATTCATTGAGATCTAAAACCTCAATACTGGATGAATTATTCCAATTAAGTAAGAGATCTAATAGAACACTGTCAATAATAAGAATAATAATTTCAGTTTTAGCTGTAGCTGTGGCAAGTCTGGGAATTAGATTAGAAATGGCTTTTTTTGCATCGGCACTATTTGCTTTGATAAGATATTTGTTGCCATCTGATTGTTGCAGCTCAACAGTACCGGAGAGCAAAAAAATACTCCAATTATCTTTATCGCCCTGCTTAAAAAGAAAAAGCCCAGCAGAAATTTTCTGCACAGCAGATTTTTCAATAATTTCTTTAACTTTATCAACAATCAGTGTATCAAAAGGCTGATTTTATTTTAGCTGTATTAACATCTAGTTTTGGCACTGAAGCCATTCAGTTACTCTAGGTAAATTAAGCTAGAAAACAGTTTTCTAGCTTAACTTCTGTATCTATAATTAGCAGATCTAAGTTTAGCAGAAATTACAAGAAAAATAGATTAATAGCTTCTTTATTAATAAGATTTAAAATGAAATTAAGCCTCATTTTCTAAATATGTTAATAAATCTGCTAAATACTGAAATTGCTTATCAATATTTTCTTCTATTTTTAATAATTTTAACCTGGTATTTCCATCGAGTTTATACATGGCTGATTTAGTTTGAATAAGATTAATGATTTTCATAGGATCAATGTTAGGTTGATCACTAAAGATTATTCTTCCGCCACTTTCACTAAAATCAATGCTTAAAATATCCAGTGGTGTGGCTTTAAGTTTCAATGAAGTCACAGCAAACAGATTTTTGATTTGGTCAGTTAGTAACCCAAAACGATCGATCATTTCCACCTGAATATCTTTAAGTTCTATATCACTTTGGGCATTGGCAATACGTTTATATATCACCAGGCGTGTATGTACATCAGGTAAATATTCATCAGGAATAAGTGCTGGAATATGCATATCAATTTCAGTACCATGATGTGAGGCTGTTTCTAACTCAGGATCTTTGCCCTTTTTCAAAGATTTAACTGCACGTTCTAAAAGCTCAGTATAAAGAGTAAAACCAATCTCCTGTATCTGTCCACTTTGCCCCTCACCTAATAATTCACCAGAGCCCCGAATTTCCAGATCATGTGTAGCTAGAGTAAAGCCAGCTCCTAATTCTTCAATGGCTTCAATAGCTTCTAAACGTTTGATAGCATCTGCAGTCATAAATTTTTTTCCCGGTACGGTCAGATAGGCGTAGGCTTTGTGGTGAGAACGACCGACACGGCCACGTAATTGATATAATTGAGCCAAACCAAAACGATCAGCACGTTCAATGATAATGGTATTAGCGGAAGGTATATCGATACCTGTTTCAATAATGGTGGTACAGACTAAAATATTAAAACGCTGATGATAAAAGTCAGCCATGATATGTTCTAATTGCTTTTCTCTCATCTGGCCATGTGCCACATCCACTTTGGCTTCCGGTATCAGTTCTTCTAATTCCTGTGCTTTTTTATCAATAGTCTGTACATTATTGTGTAAGACAAATACCTGACCACCACGCATGATCTCTCGCTGGCAGGCCTCTTTAATCGTGTCATTATTCCATTGCTGAACAAAAGTTTTAATCGATAAACGTCGTGCAGGCGGTGTGGCAATAATGGAAAAGTCACGAATACCGGACAAAGACATATTCAGAGTTCTGGGAATAGGTGTTGCTGTCAGGGTTAATATATCCACCTTGGAACGCAGTTTCTTAAAACGATCCTTCTGACGTACACCAAAGCGATGCTCTTCATCTATAATCACCAGACCTAATTGTTTGTACTTAAGATTTTTTTGTAAAAGTTTATGCGTGCCAATAATAATATCAATGTGCCCTGAAGCCACCTCTTTTAAAATTACTTCCTGCTCTTTTTTTGTTTGAAATCGAGAAAGACCGGCTATTTTTATAGGCCATTCTGCAAAACGATTTTGAAAATTTTCTGTGTGCTGCTGACTTAGTAGTGTGGTAGGAACTAAGATGGCAACCTGTTTGCCGCCACTGACTGCCAGAAAAGCTGCACGCATAGCAACTTCCGTTTTGCCAAACCCTACATCACCACAAACCAAACGATCCATAGGTTTTGGTCCGGTCATATCCTCTAAAACTGCTTCAATAGCAGTTTGTTGATCAGGTGTTTCTTCAAAGGGAAATCCGCTGACAAAAGTCATATAATCTTGCTGACTATAGCGATAGATAAATCCTTGCTGAGTTTCACGCAAAGCATAAATTTCTAATAATTCAGCTGCTACATCATGAATTTTTTCTTTAGCTTTTTGCTTGGCCTTTTCCCACTGCCCGCTACCCAGCTTATGCAAGGGGGCAGTATCAGGATTAGATCCGGTATAACGACTGATTAAATGCAAATAGGCAACAGGGACATAAAGCTTATCACCACCGGCATATTCAAGGGCTAAAAACTCAGTAGTTTCATCACCTAAAGTAATGGTTTGTAAACCCAGATAACGACCCACGCCATTATATTCATGAACAACTGGAGCACCCACCTGTAATTCTGACAGAGTATTAATTATGGCATCAGTATCACGAGATTTAGACTTTCTACGACGACGCTGCATGACCTGCTGGCCATAGAGTTGAGATTCACTGATTAGAGCAATATCTGCTAATTGTAAGCCTTCATCAAGTGGTGTAGTACATATTCCTAAGGAAATATCAGAGTCTAAAAATTGCTGCCATGATTCTTTATTTTTTGGATAAATTTTATATGGTTTTAATAATTCTAATAAGCTTTCTTTTCTACCGGCTGTTTCAGCACAAAATAAAACTTTTCGACAGTCTTTTTCGGCACGTTTTAAATAACGTTCCAAAGTATGCATTACATTTTCTTGTTTTGTATCGATTGTCAGAGCAGGTGGTTTATCTGTATCAAAATTATAAACTCCAGAGCTTTTACCTGATAATGCATCAAATTCAAAACTTTGACAGATGATACGAGGATAATTTTTAAATTGAGCAAATAGCTCATCAGTTTTTAAAAATAATTGTTGTGGCCTTAAAATCGGACGGGAAGTATCATGCCTATATTGTTCATAGCGAAGCTCAGTATCTTTAAGAAATTGATCAGTATGAGTTTCGAGATCCATAAAGTTAATAATGATGGAATTTTTAGGCAGGTAATCAAATAAAGTCGTAGTTTGCGGGAAAAATAATGGCAAGTAATATTCAATACCGGGTGGGGAGATCCCCTGGCCTATATTATTATAAATAACACTTTTTGTGAGATCAGTACTATTTATGGTATTTTCCTGACTGAAATTTTGTCGATATCGCTCCCGAAAAAACTCAATTGCCTCTTTGTCCATGGGAAATTCACGGGCAGGCATCATATTAATTGAATCACAGCTTCCAATGGAACGTTGGGTTTCAAGATCAAAGTGCTTGATGGTTTCTATTTCATCATCGAATAAATCAATACGATAGGGGAGACTACTGCCCATAGGAAAAAGATCAATAATACTGCCGCGAACCGCAAATTCACCATGTTCATAAACATTATTTACACAGCGATAACCACTTTTCTCCAGCTCACGGCGAAATTCTGCAATATCAAGCTGCATACCGGTATTGAGCAGTAAGGTATTGTTATTGATATAGTCAAGAGGCATTAAGCGATGCATCAGGGTATTTAAAGGAACAATTAATATGCCTGTCTTTAAGTGTGGTAAATGATAAAGAGTAGCCAGACGTTCAGAAATTATATCCTGATGAGGTGAAAACTGGTCATAATCAAGGGTTTCCCAGTCTGGAAGGGTAAGAATCTCCAGGTCAGAGTCTGCCAGAAAAAAGGATAATTCATATTTCAGTTTTTGAGATGCCGGCATATCTGGTGTAATCAGCGTAATAAATTGTCCAGACTGTTGTACCAGATTACTAATGGCAAGACTAAGAGCACTGCCATAGAGCTTGCCCCAATGACTCTTCATTCCAGCTTTATTAACAAATTCGGGTGTAATAGGGGAGTATAGTATAGACATAGTTAATTATTTACTTATTGAGCAGTTATTTAATAGAACCGTTACTTAATCTTGGAAAAATATTGAACACTTTCTAAGCCTTTAAAATCAGCATCCTGTGTCCATAAAATAGCATTGTATTTTAAAGTGGTTGCGTAAATAATACTATCTGCAAGAGGTAGTTTATATTTTAAGGGTGCAGATCTTTTGAAACGACGAAATTATAGAATAAATTCAACAATTAAGGCTTGAAAATAAAAAAGAGAGAGATCAAACTAGAGGTTTATAAGTATCTGACATTCATAAACCTGAAAAAAGAGCCCTCTCATGAACATAGCATACCTTGATTCAAATGATTTTTCATTCTTTT
>JAUJGA010000097.1:0-12645 GCA_042095675.1 Gammaproteobacteria bacterium | reverse complement strand
TTGCTCAGGCTTAGATAATCAAAGCGAACCAACTCATGTTGTATCCACCCGTATCGTTCTTTTTTAACAGCAACAGTCTCAAATATTACCGCTTGAGTTCCATTGAGAAATTGATCCAAGTGATCAATTGTTTCTAATTCTTCTAATTTCATGATCGTTTTCATTGGTTGATCATGAACGATTTTTAAATAAATTACGCTACTTCAGACTCATTTCACGTTGGAATGAAACCTTTTGTTCAAACTAATTTTACATTGGACAATGCTGAGTATTGCCATCTTTATCCTGATTATCTACACTTGCACCAGCAGCGATTAGCTGTTTTAATACTTTGGGATGGTTATAGATGACTGATATCATTAATTTATCCCAGCATGCACGTGTTTTAGAAGTGGTTTTAACCCCTTTTTCTAATAACATTGCAGTGATACTAGCATAACCATCCTCGACAGCAAAGGTTAATGCAGTACAGCCAGGCTTGGTGATGAGCCCCTCTGGATATTAGTAATTGAATTACATCCTCATTTCTTCTTCAATGGAAAACAGTAAGAGCATTTTTACCATAGCGACCATGTGCATTAGCGCTGACATTGTGATCAAGTAGTGACTTAACCATATCAACATCACCTACCATTGAAGCTTGCATCAATTCCTTTTCTCGTGGTGAAGGATCATAGAACTTAGTCTTCCCCGCTAGAATCGGAGCGGATGCCAAAAATAAGCTAATAGCTAAGCAAGATGCTATAATAGACTTGTGCTTAGAATTATTTATCATTAGTTGCTTCAACATCTTCATCATCAGGCTCATCAGGTTCTTCATGAGCAATACCTCTATGACAATCGATACATGTCTGTCCTTTTAATTGTGCACGTGGATGTTTTTTACGTGCGCTGCGATCCTGAGTACTAAATTCCATATTGTCATAATCATGACAGCTGCGACATTCTCTGGAATCATTGGCCTTCATATTTTTCCAGACACGTGAAGCCATGTCCCAACGATATGCCTCATATTTTTCAGTGGTGTCAATGGTACCAAGAATCTCATGCATAACATCTTTATAGGCAAGAATTTTAGCTTTCATTTTAGGGAAAAATGCTTTCGGTACATGACAATCTGAACAGGTTGCCTGAACACCGGAAGAGTTTTTGTAGTGAATAGTTTCTTTATACTCTTCTAAGTTGACCTTCATACTATGACAAGATGTACAAAACTCCATTTCATTAGTATAGGCTAGAATGGAATTGAAGCCTGCAAATGAAATAACACCAGCAAAGAAAATAATAAAAATAGAAATAGAAAGTACATATTTTCGTGCAAATAGACGTGGTTTACGATCAGTGTTGAGGGATGAATTATTATCAGCCATATAATTTACCTATTACAAAAAGTTCCAATTTATATTTTTTATTATATGAACGAAAGACTTAAAATATTATTGTTAAATCTAGTTGAGTAATGTATTCTAGCAGTATCAATATAGTCCGTAAACTGTTTTATAACTAAGGGGCTTTGATAAAAAATAATGAATAGTTCATGTATTACCTGCTTTCATTTTGTTTTTTTTGTAACTATTCAGCGTAATTGAAATTAAAAAAGATGAAAAAAACACTTGACATGTATTTTAAGCAACATTTTTAAAAATGATGAGGATACACTGCGTTTTATGGAAAATGCAGAAGTGCCATTTACTAATAATCAAGGTGAACGGGATATTAGAATGACCAAGATACAACAAAAAATATCATGGGGCTTTCCGTAGTCTGGATGATGCTAAAATGTTTTATCATATTCGAGGTTATTTATCGACTTGTAAAAAACAGGGAGTCACATATGGCTATGCTATGGCTTTACTCTTTAAGGGAAAACTGCCTGATTTTATCAGTTAGTTTTATAGGAATAAAAAATTACGCTGAATAGTTACAAAATTATTTTAGATGTTTTTTAAGATCATAATGGTATATAAACCCAGGCAAAGCAAACACAACAAAAAGACAAAGTGTAATTGAATAAAATTCCCAATGTGCTGAAAAATCCCAAAATTACCACACATTGCTGTATGCATTACCATGTAGTTTAAGTTCAAGACCAATAGCAATAGCCATCACTACCAGATACACTAAAAACCACTCTAATGCTCGTAACCAGAATTTCTTGTCATTATCTGAACTCAATAGCAGTAGTTTTTTATCACTAACAAAAGGAATGTTAGCTGCTATAAGACTGACAATAAAGAGAAGAGATACTACAAATGAACTGGACATAAAATCTTAAACCGTACTAATATTTTAGAATGAACTCATACAAAGAGTGATCAGAGCGGTTGGATAAAGCCCCAAACCTAGAATAGCCAGACCATTTAAGCTCAGAGTGAAACGAATATCCATACTAGCTTGTATAGGTGTATTATCCAGAGGCTTATCAAAGTAAATTACCTTAATTACACGTAGATAGTAAAAGGCACCAATAACCGATGCAACCACACCAATAATAGCCAACCAGATAAAGCCGCTGTTTATAGCTTCCTGTAATACAGCCAGCTTAGCCCAGAACCCTAAGAAAGGCGGAACACCAGCCATTGAGAACATCATAGCCATCATAACTAGAGCAAACCAGGGACTTTTTTGATTTAGGCCTTTAAAGTCCTCAATATTTTCAGCTTCATAACCCGCACGACTTAATAAGACTATCATGCCAAAGCCACCGACACTCATTAAAGCATAAACAATAGCATAGAACATCGCCGCACCATAACCGGCTTCTGTGCCCGCAATAACACCCATAATAATAAAGCCAACATGAGAAATCGTAGAATAGGCAAGCATACGT
Source organism: Gammaproteobacteria bacterium (assembly GCA_042095675.1). GTDB lineage: Bacteria > Pseudomonadota > Gammaproteobacteria > GRL18 > GRL18 > GRL18. The sequence goes on along the minus strand of JAUJGA010000097.1, from coordinate 9,815 downwards.
TTAAGGTTGCTTTGTGCGATAGCAATAATATTACCCAGAAGCATAGAAAGAACAGCAAGTATAGATAAAATCATTTGCCAATCTGCCTGCATGCCGACTAAACCATCCACCAATAAACGATACATCATGGCAAAGGCTGCAATTTTAGGTGCACTGGCAATATAAAGTGTCACCGATGTAGGTGAGCCCTGATACACATCAGGCATCCACATATGAAAAGGAACTGCACCCAGTTTAAAGGCAATGCCAAGAATAATAAACACCAGGCCAAAACTCATCACCACACGGTCGGCACCTGCAACAGCTTGATTAATTGTTGCCAGATCTAATGAACCTGTCACGCCATAAACCATAGACATACCATAGAGTAGAATACCTGAGGCAATGGCACCCAGAATAAAGTATTTCATAGCTGCTTCTGAGGCGGTAAATGAATCACGCTGCATAGCAATCATCGCATACATTGATAATGATAATAGCTCTAAACCTAAATAAACGGTTAGAAAATTACCGGCAGAAATCATTACCATCATACCTAGAACACCAAACAAGCCCAAAGTAAAATACTCACCCTTATAGATATTACGATCTTTGAGATAGTCTTTAGCATAAATAAATACGCCAACCACCACAATAATAACAGAAATTTTTAGAATGCTCGCCATTGTGTCAAGGATAAATGAGCCATTAAATGTTGTTATAGTTTCTGTTGAAAAATTACTATATGAAAGAAATGCTGTAGTAATTAAAGCAATGATTGACAGCACATAAGTTGCTCCCCTGCTCTCATCTTTAAGAAATAGATCAATAATTAATATGCCACAGATCATTGCCAGCAAAAATATTTCTGGCATCGCCGGCATAAAATCAGGTGTTACAAAATTCATAGTTTTCTTACTCTGCTCTTTGTTTATTTCCCCATTCTTAAGAAGGGGGATGTAATTTTCTACATCGGCAACTTAGACACTGATATCTGTGTCACCAGATGATCAATACTAGCATGCATAACTTCTAATAATGGTGCTGGATATAAACCAATAGCCAGTACAGCTATGGCCAAAATAAACATCATAAAGAATTCACGACCATTCATATCTTGTAAATTTTCTACCTGCTCATTGGCAATTGCACCAAAAATAACTCGTTTCACCATCCATAGGGTATAGGCTGCACCAATGATTAACGTAGTAGCTGCCAGGAATGCATACCAGAAATTCGCTTTAAAGGCAGCCATAATCACCATGAACTCACCTACAAAGCCTGAAGTTCCCGGCAAACCGGCATTGGCCATTGCAAAAAATACTGCAAATGTTGCAAAAGCCGGCATGGTATTCACCACACCTCCATAATCCTTGATCATACGTGAGTGCATTCTGTCATAGAGAACACCTACACTTAAAAACATCGCAGCGGAAATAAAGCCATGTGAAATCATTTGCACCATACCGCCTTCCAGACCTAAAACAGTACCTGAGGCTGAGCCAGTGTTATCTGTAATTTTCCAAAATAAGAAAAAACCTAAGGTCACAAAGCCCATATGAGAAATAGAGGAATAAGCAATTAGTTTTTTCATATCAACCTGTATCAAAGCCACAAATCCAATATAAACAATGGCAATCAATGAAAGCAGGATAACTAACCAGTCTAGTGCCATACTGGCATCAGGAGTAATTGGCAGGCTAAAACGAATAAAGCCATAACCGCCTAGTTTCAACATAATAGCAGCAAGAATAACTGAACCACCTGTTGGTGCTTCTACGTGTGCATCAGGTAGCCAGGTATGAACCGGCCACATAGGTACTTTTACGGCAAAGGCTAATAAAAATGATAAGAAGATCAAAATCTGTGGTGTCATATCCAGAGAAAGCTTATGTAAATCTGCAATACTAAAGGTACCAACACCATTTACATCCGCTGCATGCATATACATATACAGCAGTGAAATCAACATAAATACAGATCCCAAGAAGGTATATAAAAAGAACTTAATCGTGGCATAAACACGATTCGGACCACCCCATATACCAATAATAACGAACATGGGTATTAATAATGCTTCCCAAAACACATAAAACAACATGACATCCATTGCAGCAAAGGTACCAATCATTAAGCCTTCAAGGATTAAGAAAGCCGCAAAGTATTGTGCTGCTTTAAAAGTAATCACTTCCCAACCGGCAATAATCACAATCACAGTGATAAATGTGGTTAGTAGAATCAATGGCATAGAAATACCATCAATACCGATATGATAGTTAATATGGAAACTACTAATCCAGGGAAGTAATTCTACAAACTGCATATCAGCCGTGCTGACATCAAACTTCGTATAAAGAGGGATAGAAAGTATCAGAGTTGCCAATGAAATTAATAAAGAAAGTACTTTGACTTCAATACTGTTTTTACTTCCCGTGGCCAACACCAACATCCCACCTATGATGGGAGTCCATATAACCAGACTTAATAATGGCAAATTCGAAAACATGAATCAGTTACCCTTTCCTAAATTAGAACTTAATAAACTGTAAGATACAATAAACCAATCAATCCAAGGATCATGGCAAATGCATAGTGATATAAATAACCAGTTTGTACTTGTCTGATAATACCAGAGAACCATGCAACACTCTTTGCTGATCCATTGACGATGAATCCATCAATAATCATAATATCACCAAATTTTGAAAATATATTACCCAGACCTCTGGTACCGGCTGCAATGACTTTTTCATTAAAAGTATCAAAGCCATATTTTGAATCCAGTACATAGTAAACTGGTGAGAAAGCACTTTTTATCTTGGCGGGTAGCTCCTGTCTCTTCATATATAAGAGCCATGCCGCAGCAATACCAGCAGCCATTAAGATAAACGGTGCAGAGGTAATACCATGAGTTATCATTGCCAGTGGACCATGATAATTTTCACTTAAGCGTGCCAGTACGTCATGTGTCTGCTGCACATAAACAACATTATTAAAATAATCACCATAAAGTACATGACTAATAGTGAAACCGCCAATAAACACTGATGGAATAGCTAATAATACTAATGGTAGCCATACAACCCAGGGAGATTCTTTTAGATGTTCCTTAGTATGATGTTCCATACGTTCTTCCCCATGAAAAACCAGGAAGAATAATCTTAAGCTATAAAAGGCTGTAATAAATACACCAAGCAATACAGAATAATAAGCGAAGTCAGAACCGGCAATAGTAGAGGCATGAACGGCTTCGATAATACTGTCTTTTGAATAAAATCCTGAAAAACCGGGGAAGCCTATTAAAGCTAATGTACCTAATAGCGAAGTCCAATAGGTGATAGGCATATATTTTTTTAGACCACCCATCTGGCGAATATCCTGAACATGGTGCATACCGATAATAACTGATCCGGCAGCCATGAATAATAAGGCTTTAAAGAACGCATGCGTCATCAAATGAAATACGGCTGCAGAATAAGCTGAAGCACCTAATGCTACAGTCATATAACCTAATTGAGATAAAGTAGAATAGGCAACAACGCGTTTTATATCATTTTGAATAATACCCAGAAAGCCCATAAATAGTGCTGTAATCGCACCAATAACAATAATAAAGGATAATGCTGTTTCTGATAGTTCAAATAAGGGTGACATTCTGGTCACCATAAAGATACCTGCAGTTACCATAGTTGCCGCATGAATCAGGGCAGAAATAGGTGTAGGACCTTCCATTGAATCAGGTAGCCAGACATGTAAAGGAACCTGAGCTGATTTACCCATGGCACCAATAAATAACAAAATACAGATAACCGTCATCATTGACCATTCTCTACCTGTAATCAATTCAATCGTCTGATCTGCATGAGAAGAAGCTACAGCAAATACATCAGCATAATCTAGAGTATTAAACACCATTAGAACACCAGCAATACCCAGAATAAAGCCAAAGTCACCCACTCTATTGACTAAGAAGGCCTTCATATTGGCAAAAATAGCACTTTCTTTTTTGTAATAAAAACCAATCAATAAATAAGAAACCAGTCCAACAGCTTCCCAACCAAAGAATAATTGTAAGAAATTATTGGACATTACCAACATATACATTGAGAAAGTAAATAAAGAAATATAACTGAAGAAACGTTTATAACCCGGATCTTCCTGCATATAGCCTATGGTATATAAATGTACCATCAGGGATACAAAACTCACTACCACTAACATCATAGAAGTCAGATTATCCACCATAAAACCAATTTCAAAACGGATACCATCACTGGCTAACCAGGTATAAACGGTTTCATTATAAATAGCTGCACCATTAAAAGCGTGATACTCCAAAACAAATAAGGCAAGAATAAAAGATATACCCACACCGGCTATGGTCACTGTATGTGCAAGCGCCTTAGAGATATAAGCATTAAAAACACCAGCAAAAATAGCACCAAATAAAGGAGCTAAGATAATGGCCAGATATACTTGTGAGTCACTATAATTTTCAAACACTTGGATTAACCCTTCAATGTATCAAGATCTTCAACATTAATAGTACGTTTATTTCTAAACAATACCACTAAAATTGCCAGACCAATGGCAGCTTCAGCTGCAGCCACAGTGAGAATAAAGAAAACAAAAACTTGTCCAGCAGTGTCTCCGAGAAAATATGAGAAAGCAATAAAATTAGTATTCACTGCAAGCAGCATCAATTCAACACACATCAGTAAAATAATAATATTTTTACGATTAATAAAAACACCGGCCAGACTGATAGAAAAAATAATTCCACCGAGTATTAAAAAATGACTTAATGTCAGCATTATTTTCCCACCTCATATTTTCTTTGCTGGGATTCAACTTTCACAACCCGTAGACGATCTTCACTTTTAACAGCCACTTGCTCTTCAATTTTCTGATGACGTGTATTAGGACGTCTTCTTAAAGTCAAACTAATAGCAGCCACAATACCGACTAGCAGAATAACGGCTGCAATTTCAAAAGCAAATACATATTCTGTATAGAGAACCTGTCCTAGTTCAGAAATATTACTATAGTCTGACGCATGACGAGCTGGAACAGCAAAACTTTCAATACCGAAGTGTTCACTACTCACCACAAAATAAATCATTGCAAACATAGCGATAGCAACAACAATAGCAAGCGGTAAGTTTTTAACAAAACCACGTTTTAATTCAGCAACATTAATGTCCAGCATCATAACTACAAAGAGAAACAGTACCATCACTGCACCCACATAGACAATAATTAAAATAACTGCCAAAAATTCAGCTTCCAAAAGTAACCAGACAGCTGCAGAAGCAAAAAAAGTAAGCACTAAGAAAAATGCTGCACGTACCGGATTATGTACCGTGATAACCATCAGGGCTGATATCACCATAAAGGCTGAAAAAAGATAAAAAACAAAAGTTTCCATAAATTATTTTACGCTCTCAAATACAGTCATATTATCTATCGATAGTTAGCATCAGATGCTCTATCTGCAGCAATTTGTTGCTTATACTTATCACCAACGGCCAACAGTTTTTCTTTTGTCATTAGCAATTCATTACGTTCTTCACCATAATATTCAAAAATACGGGTTTCAACAATTGAGTCCACAGGACAGGATTCTTCACAAAAACCACAAAAAATACATTTGCTCAGATCAATATCATAACTTTTAGTTCTTCGAGTGCCATCATCACGCTCTTCTGATTCAATAGTAATCGCCAATGCAGGGCAAATTGCCTCACATAACTTACAGGCGATACAACGTTCTTCACCGTTGGCATAGCGTCTCTGCGCATGCAAGCCGCGAAAACGGAATGACTGCGGGGTCTTCTCTTCCGGATACTGAACAGTTATTTTTTTCTTAAAAAGATAACGTCCGGTAACGCTCAAACCTTTAAAGAGTTCTGCCAAAAACAGACTGTTAAAAAATTGAGTCAATTGCTTCACCTATTAATCTCCAAAGAAGTCATCTCCAATATTTCTACTCTATACAAATCAGGACTATACAAACCATGGTCCTACTTTTGTGTAATACATAATACCAACCACATAAATCCAGACAATAGTAATAGGTATAAAGACTTTCCAACCCAGACGCATAATCTGGTCATAACGATAACGTGGGAAAGTAGCTCTAAACCATAGGAACAAAAACATAAATATTGCTGTTTTAGCTAACAACCAGACAATACTGGAAGTCGCTAGAAAACTAGAACCTAAGCCTAAGAACCCCATTCCTTCAAAAGGCGATAACCAACCGCCCATAAACATCAAAGCAGCCATCACTGAAATCAGGATCATATTGGCATATTCAGCCAGGAAGAAAATAGCAAATAAAATACCGGAATATTCCACATGGAAGCCGGCAACAATCTCAGACTCACCCTCAGCCACATCAAACGGCGCACGATTTGTTTCAGCCACGCCGGAAACAAAATATATCACAAACAATGGCAATAAAGGCCACATATACCAACCCCAGACACCAGCACCACTCTGCCCTGCTACAATCTCACCAATATTAAGACTTCTCGCTGCCATCACCACTCCAACCAGTGCAAATCCCATGGAAATTTCATAAGACACCACTTGTGCCGCGGTTCTCAAGGTACTCATCATGGCATATTTAGAATTGGATGACCAACCAGCAAGAATAACACCATAAACACCGATAGAAGTCATTGCCAGAATATACAATAAGGCAATATTTAAATCAGCAAGCACCAGTTCCGCACCAAAGGGCACTACAGCCCATGCAGCTAGAGCTGTGGAAATCGCAATAGTTGGAGCAATAATAAATAATACTCTATTGGCATTACTGGGAAAGATAATTTCCTTAAACATCAACTTCATTGCATCAGCAATCGGCTGCAGCCAACCTCTTGGACCTACACGGTTTGGCCCTATACGTGCCTGCATATAACCAATAACTTTGCGTTCAATATAAGTAAAATAAGCAACAGTTAATAATAAAGGTACCAGGATCACAATAATCTTGACCATGATATTAATTACTGGTATGTCATAAATGGATAAAATTAAGTCCAACAAAATCTGCTCCGTTTATTTAGCTGTGCTGGCAACAACCAGCTCAATCGAGTCAAAACCACCTGCTAATGATGCTGCTGCATCTATACCTGCCGGTAGATATACACTATTATCACTAATTCTGTCATCAATACTAAGAGTAATTTTAGCTTCATGTTCACCCTGCTTAGCCATAACTGACTGACCATCTTCCAGTTTTAGTTTCTTTGCCAGTGTAGAATTAACTTTTGCAAAATCTACCTGTGCATCCTGAGTTTTCTGCAGTGCTGTTGCTCTACGCGTCACAGCATCCACTTTATAAATTGCTAACTCAGCAATTCTCTGTAAATCATTAACTTGGGCACTGCTATTTTCAGGGCATGACCACTCGCAATGAGTATCAAGCTTATCAGCAGAACCATTCAAAGTAGATTTAAGCTCATTGATCACATCCTCTGAGCTTTGATATTCAAAACCATCCACATTAAATAAATTACCCATAACTCGCAATATTTTCCAACCTGGTTTTGAGTGACCAGTGACATTACTCAGAGCATTAAATCCCTGCCAGCTTCCATCAATATTAATTAAAGTACCCGATGATTCTGTCATAGCAGCTATGGGTAAGATTACATCAGAAACTGATTTCAGAGCATCGCTCTCATAGCATGAAAGTGATACGACAAATTCAGCATTCACTAAGGCTGTTTTAGCCTGTACAGGATTATCAATATCTAACTCAGGCTCAATTCCATAAAGTATATAGCCTTTCAGGCTTTGAGCTAGCATGGCTTGTGTATTTAAGCCATCAGTCCGTTGGTTATTCTCTGTACGATAGGGTAATAAGCCAGATAAATAGGCACCGCTACTATTAGCACCTGGAGTAAGATAAGACAGCGTTGACTTAGTCGCCTCAGCAATCCACGATGCCAGCATACGCATTGCAGCATAATGCGGCATGGACTGAAGCATACTGCCTAATATAATGACTGATTTTTCAGCTGCAATTAACTCACTAACACATTCTTTTTGATCATCTGTGACCTTAACAGAGGCAATTAGTGCTACAAGGCCATCCGGAGCTTCATTTTCGCTTTGTTCGAGAGCCGACTTTGCCAATGATTTTAATTCTGTGAACATCTGTGATGCCGGTACTATAAAGTCATGAGATACTTTGAATATTTGCTCATAATTAACCGGATTCAGAACTGATACTTTTGCACCCTTTAGAACGGCCTGTCTTAATTGATGTCCAATAATTGGCTGTTCTTTTCGAACATTGGAGCCAATCAATAAAACAGCCTGTTGAGCTGCCATTTCAGGGACTTTCATTCCCAGGTTTAAAAATTGTGGGTCTTGTTGCTGGCCTGAAAAATCGGACTGACGTAAACGGTGGTCAATATTTGAACTATTCATACCACGTAATAGCTTCTGCAGCAGATACATTTCTTCTGTGGTTGCAGATGGAGAACAAATTGCACCAATCTGACTGCTATCATTAATCGCTTTAAGACCATCTACTGCAAACTGAAGTGCATCATCCCAGCTGGTTTCAATCCATTTGCCATCTTTTTTTATCTGTGGATTAGTTGCACGATCACTGCTTTGTAAACCTTCATAACTAAAACGATCCCTATCTGAAATCCAGGCATCATTAATATTATCATTAGCTCGTGCAATGGTTCTTTTTATCTCGCCATTCTTAGTTTGTATATTGATATTAGAACCCACACAATCATGTGCACCAATACTATCATTACTGCTAGTTTCCCAAACTCGATAAGTAAAGCGGGATGGTTTTGCAGTCAGTGCTCCAACAGGACAAAGATCAATAATATTACCAGATAATTCTGAATCAATACTTTTTTCTATATAAGTGCCAATCTCCATCCAGTCACCACGACCGGTTGCACCCATTTCACGCATACCCGCAATTTCCTGACCAAAGCGAACACAGCGGGTACAATGAATACAGCGAGTCAACTCTGTAGCAATAAGTGGACCAATATTTTTATCTTTAACAACCCGTTTAACTTCTGCATAGTGAGTTTTATCTTCACCATAGCCTATAGAATAATCTTGTAAATCACATTCACCACCCTGATCACATACCGGACAATCCAGTGGATGGTTTATTAATAAAAATTCCATCACCGCTTTTTGTGCTGCCAAAGCCATGGTTGAATTAGTTTTAACTGTCATTCCTTCTGTAACAGGCGTTGCACAGGCTGGGATTGCCTTTGGAAATTTATCCACCTGAACCAAACACATACGACAACTGGCAGCAATAGATAAATTTTTATGATAACAAAAACGGGGTATAGATATGCCTGCCTTATCAGTTGCTTCAATCAGCATCTGACCTTGCTCAGCCTGAACCTCTTTTCCGTTAATTTCAATTGTTACCATTTTTTAACTACCATCTATAGAGCCTCTTGCAAAACTCCAGAGGCTAAATGTTAAAAACACTCCTGTCACTGAGTGACCGATTTTTTTTATGATACTTGTACAGTTTTAACCGTATTTTCTCATCATACTTACAAAATTATCCATTAGACTCGCATAGGTAATACCTTTAAAACTAGAAACCTTATAAAACTAAAACTATTTTTTAATTCTATGTGACAAATTTTAGTAATTGATCGGCAGTTAAAGCCAATATCCCAAACATTAGATGACACATGACTTTCTTTGGACCTCGTACTCTGACCATTCGTCCATTAAATTCATCTTTGAGCCGACCATTAACTCTTTCTACGGTTGAGCGTTCATTGTATCGTACGGCCTTGGCTGTTTTATAACCA
>JAUJGA010000096.1:0-7309 GCA_042095675.1 Gammaproteobacteria bacterium | reverse complement strand
TCTAAACCGTCTATATTCACGCGATGTCCAAATAGCTATTAATCAATACAGCTATTGTATCATGGGCTTTTTTAGCTCAAATCGATCTGTCGATCGATTTAAGACATTATAATTCTCCACCCCCGACAGGGTATTCTTTTCCTCTGTTCAGATCGCTATGGATCGTTTAAGACTATAATCTGACTGCAATCAAAATACTGTCATTTTTAAAAATGTGGTATAAAATACCTGTCAAATGTTTTTTTTCATCTTTTTTAATTTCAATTACGCTGAATAGTTACATATTTTCATTAATAGACTAAAAATCTATGAGTAAACTTTGTTGTAATAAAGTTCATTAACAAACATTTCATAACATTTGAAAATAATATTTAATCATCCTGAAATGGGTTATTAGACATCAGGGTGATTAAATAAGGCGCATAAGTTAAAACAGCCCCTTGCAATGTACTTAGTTGATGAAATGACTTAAGAACTTGTTTTTGGCAAGATTCATTCCATGGATCGTCATTAAATGCCTTTAGTGCAGAAATTAAAGGAATAATGGCTTCTGAATCCAGATACTGCTCCAGCATTTGAATCGACTCGTCAATCATTATGGCATTATAGTTCTCTGCCATATTTTCCAGATGTATCTCATCATCGTCCTTGAACTCAGGTGGTTCTTCAGCCACATTCCCACTCAGTACTTTAGGTTCACCAGCAGGCTTCACCCCAATAAAAGCATCATATTCTTCTTCTGCTCTTTGCTTCAACAATGCGATAAATGCGTTGAATTTCTTTTCATTTGGCTTATTTAAATGAAAAGACAATAATGGTCTGCATTTTACTCGGCTATGAAATTCAAGTTTTGAATCATTAACAACATACTCAGGATTCAGTATTGACAGCACTACACTAAAACGTTCTTCTTTAAAAGGAGATTTTATTCGAACATTGACTGCATCATCAACGATTTCAAATTCTTGAGAACCTTTAAAAAACTTTTTTTGTATCAGTTTTGTACTCTCATCAAACATAAAATGGCTCCGCTGCCTTATTTGCAGGTGATAATGTTTGCAAAGCGACAGCGAACAAATTTATTGGCTGAAAGCTCACATCAGTGTCTTTTATATATTTGCCGATAGCTTATTAACGATATTCGTATATAAGCCATGCTAACGATATTTAGTTTAAGGGCTATTTCGGATTGGCTATTTTAGGACATTTAGATTCTTAAGACAAACTTTCAATGAGCTCTTTAAGCTCTGAATAAATTGATAAGGCTTATCTCTGGGTTTAGTGCTGTTTGTGCAAACCATTTCCCAGCGAGCCTTACGTTGAGACATCCAGTCCTGTTTGTAACGTTCGTTGCCTGTAAGGAAATCAATCTCATCAACCTTATCGGTGTCAATTACATATTCCATCAGGAATTTAGTCAGAATTGAACCGGGTGAATACCGTTACCAGGCTTCATCATATGCTAACCTGAAAATACTGGCTTTGCCATGCACCACAAACCAGAGCTGAGCAGCGGCGGGTTGCTCATGGATATAGAGAATGGAAAGCATTAACCAGCCCATCTTTGCAAAACGCTCGATCAGACCATCCATTATATGGTCAGAGAGTTCCTTCGCTTTCCAGCTGGCATTAAAGACGGCATAATAATCCGCCATAGCCTGCTGTACTCCCTTATCGATAAAAAGCCGAATTTCGTAGCCATGCTCACGTTCGAGCTTACGCTGCTTACGAGCTATCGTATTACGTACGCTACCAGGGCGTTTAGCCCTGTAGTCATCTAAGGTTTGCCCCTGAAGTTCACAACTCCAGTTAAAAAAACGAAAAACACGATGGCAGGAAATACCAAGAGATTCCATGCCCTGTTGTAATCCAAGGACATGACTGTCATTTTCATCGAATGGCTTCAGTCGCAATGTATGAAATGGCAGTTGGATAAATCCCTTGGCCAAAAATACCATTATTTCCTGATGTTCACTATCCTGCTGTTTGTTCTCTATGAGCAGCAGAGAATAAAGAGAAATGTATGAATGATACAGTGACTCCCAGTGCACATCACACTGTTGTATCAGAGGGAGGATTGCCAACATTTTCTCCTCTTGAACGACACAGGCAGTAACATAGACTGAACAGTTTTAAGCGCTGTAGCCACCAGATTCTCAAACTATGGACGCGAAAAAAAGATATTTTCTCTTGTGCTCTTGTCAAAGATCCCATTGGCACTCTTTGGCAGCTGAGTCCAGTCTGTATAGCAAACAAATTTCATTTAATTTTAATAATATGCAGGGGCGGGTCAATTGATATTTTGATGTTTAAGATTCATATAAGGCTTTCATATTCTCTGTCACATATTCATATGTATATGAATTTTCGCCGCAATGGATGATTTCATTGTCGTCCACTTTAAAAGTTAAATATGGCTTTGCTTGAACGCCTTCAGATTCAATGCCTGACGTATCATCAATAAGACTGGCCATGCTATAGGCTAAGTTCGCCGTTGTATTTTCTAATGTTTCGCATTGTAATCCGGCTTCCACAAGTTTGATATGAATTGTTTGAATAATTTCTTTGATAAAGGCCTTTTGAATTTCATCATATTTTTCAATGTCCAGTTTTAGTTCCATTTTTTATCTCTTATGATTTAATTGTTTAAGTTTTTACCTGGCTGACAGAACGGTTACAAATTCTACGCACCCAAATATAGTGTGCCAATTTTATAAGATCTGACATATAACATCTATTGTTTGTATAAAATTCCTAGTAAATATCATAGCTGAATTCGTATAATAAGTGCATAACCTCTGATAGTAGCTGAGCAAACACACTGTAAATTAAACAAGACTCATGGTTACAATGCCAGGTTACGACACCAACAGCAGAGGCTACAAATGAACTATAAACACCTGAGTCTTGAAGAAAGATATTATATCGAAATATCACTAAGAAACGAAGAGAGTTATGAAGTAATTGCAGAATCATTTGATCGCTCACAGAGTTCAATTACAAGAGAAATTGCATGTAATAGAGGCTTGAGAGGATATCGGCATAAACAAGCCCATAAAAAAACCATAGAGCGCCATCAGAACAAATTTAAAGCCGTAAAAGTCACAAATGAAGTCAAGGACACCATCAGTGATTTACTTACAAATGACTGGAGTCCAGAACAAGTATTTGACTGGCTAAAAAAAGAAGACAGTCTGTCACTTATGACTTGAATTCAGGTTTCTTTAAATTTATGCAGCTTTTTTAAAACTGATTGATTTTTATAAAAAAATTAACCAAAATACATCCGTCATTCCGTACCTAACTTTGATAATTAACTTTTGAGCTGTTTTTTTGCTAAATTTTTACTAATATTATTTACGTGAGAGCCTAAAACAATTTAAGTTCACTCTAAAATTGTACAAAAAAAATACAATTTCTTTAATAAAAAATTATATACAATCTTAGAGAAAAAATGACCTGTTTGTATTAGTGCAATAAATCAGATTTACCGTAGTTATTGGCTTCGGTAGATATATTACATCCAAGAGGTAGCTGAGCTTTGTGGGTAATCAGGTATATTTTTATAAATCAAGCACCTTCATTGATCAGCGGTATAGATGTTTCTGTAACCAATTTAATCCAGTGGACTCATTTATCTTTTTTAAGCCTCGACGTGCAGAATCATCACTCACAATTTTATTCATTTCTAATAATTCTGAATTGACTCTGTCACTCATTAGATTGGTAATATGAGCATAACTATTATGTCCTGATAAAATTGAGATAAATAATGAGCCGAGCACATCAATTTTTTGGGGAACATTATTGCTCTGATATTTTAAGGGACAATCTCTTATCCAGGGATCAAAAATGCCACCCAGTTTTAAAAACTGGATGAAAAAAGAGAGTTGTCCTATGGGAGTTACTGCTGCATCTTGAGCCCATTCAACATGCAATTTTCCAGCATAAGTATCAACTTCTACTGCCTCAAATAAGGCAATTTTTCAGGTAATTTGTCTTCACCCATTGGGTGATTAGGTTTTGGTGGAAGCACCATGATATTTTTCCATTAATTCAGATACTTGCAATTGTAGCTTAAATTCAACTGATTTTTATAGGATTAAGCAAGTTAAACAATATACCGCCATGCAGAAAAAGCAGCTTAAAGAGTTGGCTCAATAAGGTGCGAGTATTGATGAATTGATGGAAACCTGTGATATGTCTCGTGGTGATGCAGAATTATTAATGATGGTACACGGAGATGTATCAGAGTAGCTATCTCGGTGCTATGAACATCACTAAAAAACAAAAAATAACCAGTACAATAAAGTATAGTATAAAGTTTCTTGGTGTTTTTTTCTGCCAGTCTTTACCATGAAAGTGTGTGGGCGCATTGCACACAGAACAACTTCCGGCATTTTTTTCAATTTCATTACCGCAATGACTACAATATTGAGTATGCTCAGATGGTGTAGCCACTAGTCAATATCCAGGCCATTTCTATGGATACGATTTACTTCTTTGAGCAGGTTTAGCATTGGTAAAATAGCAGTATAATTATTTTCTTTGACGGTGTTCATATAAGGTAAATCTTCATCCTTGAACTCATAACTACCATCGGCAAAAGATTCATAAAATGCACTTACAATTTTCTCTAATGGCTTAACAATTATACCTGATCGTCCCATCTCATCCGGATCATATTCTACGGCTTCACGTAAATCGAAAACATCTTCTCTGAGAAAATTGGCCATAGCGATATATTCGTCTGCTGTTATTATTTTGCGGATCATGGAACCAAAGTTCTAATTATTGGACATACTTTCTTTATCTCTTCTATTAGTAGTTATTACAAAGAAGTGGTGCTAATTCATATCATTATCAAGCTTTAGTAAGGATAATTCTTGTTTAAGCTGCTGACAGTCAAGAGACAAAAACTGAGTATGATTAAATGTTGTGAAACCTCCACTCACTTCATACCAGGCAAAACCACTACTCCAGGATGCATCTGAGTAGCTGCCTTGATGCTTTCTGGAAAAGCAAATGATTTTTTCTGATAAATATATTAGGTTGTAACTAATTTCCTGCTGATGCAATGAATCAATAAAGTGCCATGCTTCTTTTGCTGATTCAAATATATGACAATCAATGGGGTAGTTTTTATTTCCCCCATTGTGTACCCAGATAGGATCCATAACAGGCAATGGATGCTCTTTAATAAAAAGGTGAAAATGTAGGTGATTGACAGATGAGTATGCACCATAGGAATTATAAGCCATTCCAATACCAGGAAGAGTGAGTGCTAACTCTTCAGTAATTTTCCAGATATACTGATGATATTCCTGTGTCAGATATTGTGCTAAACAGGCTTCTCTATCTGGGACTAATAGAGAATGAAAACGTGCAAATGGAAATTTATTATAAAAAATATCCATGTGTTTGTGATTTAATTCTCCTGACCAGAAACACTCTTTTTGTAAAAAATGTTTATTAAAGTGAAATCCATCATGATTAAAATCTAACTTAATGCCCTCAATCAGGTTTTTACTGATTCGTGCTGGTCGTAAAGAACGAATATGATTAAATTGTAATGTCCATTGTTCAGTTTGACGAAACTCCGTTTGGCTGACTTTGTCAAAGCCCATAGCCATGAGTTTAAGAAAAACCAGAATATCATCTTCAGGCTCAGTTAATATTTGCCCATCCACTAATAGGAATTGATATTTTTTAACCAGCTGATGATATTTTTTTAATAATGCATCATTGGTATAATTATGTACATGCTGATCAAAGCATGCATTGGCCATGACCAGAATAAAAACACCTAAGTCATCGTGTTTTAGGAGATTGACCAAACCTTGTTCGAAAAGATGGCGAAATTTTTTCTTAGAGCTAAATATCTCGTTGGAAATAATGCTTTCAGTCATTTTTTTTGAGGCTGGTGGCAAAGTCTAATAAACGTTTAGTAGACTCAAATGCCTTTACACGAACTTTTTCTTCCACTATGATTTCATTGATACTATTTTCCAGCACATGTAAAACACCCTGTAGACTATTCATTGCCATCCATGAGCAATGAGCACACATGGTGCAACTGGCGCCTATACCACCCGTAGGGGCTTCAATTAAGGTTTTATCTGGGGCTGCCTGCTGCATTTTGTAAAAAATTCGATTATCAGTCGCAACGATAAAAATATCCGCATCCATCGATTTAACTGCATTGATCAATTGTGTCGTAGAGCCAACCACATCAGCCATTTCTACCACAGTGCATGCTGATTCTGGATGCACTAAAATTTTAGCTTCAGGATGTTTTTGTTTTAAGGCAAATAGGGTGTCGGCTTTGAATTCATCATGTACAATACAGGAGGCCTGCCATAGTAGCATATTGGCCTGAGTAGCACTTTGAATATATTTACCCAGATGACGATCCGGAGCCCAGAGAATTTTTTTACCCTGTTTCGCCAGATGCTCAATCACCTGATTAGCAATACCTGATGTCACAATCCAGTCAGCTCGAGCTTTGACCTCAGCACTGGTATTAGCATAAACCACCACCACCCGATCCGGGTGAGCATCACAAAATGGTATAAAATCTTCAGCACGACAGCCTAAATCCAAAGAGCAAGTCGCATCTAAATCAGGCATCACAATTTTTTTCTCAGGAGAAAGAATTTTGGCTGTTTCTCCCATAAACCGAACACCGGCAACAATGATTTTTTGTGCAGAGCTTTCTTTGCCAAAACGTGCCATTTCCAGAGAATCTGCAACACAGCCACCAGTCTCATCTGCTAAACGTTGTAAAACAGGATCAGTATAATAGTGTGCGACCAGTACCGCATTTTGTTCTATAAGCAGTGTTTTAATACGTTGAATAAGTTGATTTTTCTGTAGCTCATCAATATGTGGTTTAGTCTCTTCAACATCATAAGTGCTGGGAACAGAATCTTCCCAATGGTTTGATAGTTTTGTGCTTTGCATCTTCATATTATCCAATGAATTTGCTTTCGAGTCCATATTTTTGTACCGTAGCATCTTTAATGAATTCGATTAATGACAGTTTAACCACTAGGAATATTTATGATTGCCACTAAAAAAGTTTTGTTTTTGTCTATTTGTCTATGTTTTTCTCTTTCTCATCAGGCATTTGCTCTGGGTGAGGCTTTATCTCAAATGGCCATTGATGTGTTAATAAGCATGTAAAACTGATCCACTTTTAGGGTTAATTTGCATTTAAAATTGATCCACCTATCAAATGTAGTTTAATACCAAGCATTTGCTTGGAGAAATAGGTGATATTAATGGAAACAGCAATGAAGGTCAGGCA
>JAUJGA010000095.1:0-1626 GCA_042095675.1 Gammaproteobacteria bacterium | reverse complement strand
GTATTAACACTTCGTTCTTTAAAATCCAGTGGTGACTTTGAAGAATATTGGATGTTTCATAAGCAGCAATCAAAGAAAAGGCATTATGGGTTTTTACAAAATAATGGATGAAATTGCTTATGCAATGACAGATAATCAATCTGCTCAACGGCTGCAAAAAGCCCGAAGGTTACTATTTCAATCAATTGATGAACGAGAATTAAAGATAAGTTAAGTGGAACTACAGAGGAAATTAGCATCTAAGTCCGCCTTATCCACATACCCACAACCCAAGAAATAGACCTTGAAATATATCGCAAGCATCTCCGGTCAATTTCAGGGAGGTGGATATGTGGATAAGACTACTACTGATATTTGGATTGAGAAAAATCCACTTTGTTCAGACTCATTCCACTATTGGAAAATACTGATGCTCCTGAAAAATCACCTGAGTTAATGTGGAAATTAAAATCTTATGTATTGAGCCCGGGCAGGAATGATATTTCGGATACCGCCGCTTGGATTTTCCACGTCTCCTTTATAACGAGGTAACATAATGACATGTAAGTGGTTTATACTTCGCCCTGCTTCTCTCCCATCATTGTTCCCTAGCGTATAGGCATTAGGTTGCTTTTCTAGAAAAGGTAATTTCAGAACCGTTTCAATGTGATCTTTGGGACGGTCTTTAAGATAGTCTCTTTTGAGCATTTCCTTGTAGAGTGATTTCATATCAGTTGATTCTATAATCTGCTTGACGCTATTAATCGCTTCAAAATAGTCACCGTGTTCAGTTTCATTTAAGTTAAAGATCGAAATAAAATGTCTTTTAGGCATAATCAGTGCGTGACCAGGATTCACAGGATTGGTATCAAATATACTAATGAATGATTGGTTCTCGAATATAAAAGGATCAGCTTCACCATTGGCAACTCTGCAAAAATAACAACTTTTCTCTGGGTTATATAAACTCATAATGATTTCTTTTTATTACTAAACATATTCCCGATCATTATATCGTATCCTCTATGCGATACCTAATAGCACCGCCTTATCTTGTCAATTTCCCTTGGTAATGATACTAGTTCAACATAAGAAGAAAAAAATTAATGAAAGAATATTGAGCTTTTCTTATTTGTATTAAGGGACGCCCTGTTATGGCCTATAGTGCTCCTTATATGATAAACACATCTTACAGTGACGACTTCATATTTGAAGATCCAGGCGCAAGCTTGGTTTTCGCTTACATGAAGAATAAAACAATAGGGCAATTGATGCTGGTGGCTCATCTATGATCGCCAACAATCAATTAAAAAGGCTCTGTTCACATTAAGTGTTGTTTTTCTTTTTTTGTACTATAATCAAATATAGTATAAAAGAGGTGAAATCCTATGAAAAAGAAACTATTGAGCATATTGCTGAATGAAATCAGCCAGTTGGATAAAGATGAGCGAACTGAGATCGGAAAGCTAATACGCCAGCTTGATGATGATAACAAAATTATCTCAATGATTTAATCATCACTTGATGAAAAAAACCACTGCCCACATTGTGGTGGAGAAAAATACATAAAGTACGGGTTCGCACATGGTTTGCAACGCTATCATTGCAGAGCTTGTAGAAAGACGTTCAATACATTAACAGGAACAC
>JAUJGA010000094.1:0-7033 GCA_042095675.1 Gammaproteobacteria bacterium | reverse complement strand
GATCGCTATGGATCAATTTGATCGTTTAAGACTATAATCTGACTGCAATCAAAATACTGTCATTTTTAAAAATGTGGCTTAAAATACCTGTCAAGTGTTTTTTTTCATCTTTTTTAATTTCAATTACGCTGAATAGTTACTGCATTTTTTTAATTTTTAATATGATATAATAATTCGTTAATATATTAATAAAGTCTTCAGGAAGTCGTATGAATCAAAAAAAACAGTCTCAAGTTACTATATACTATACAGATAGTTGTCCTTTTTGTTTGAATGCAGAAAAACTTTTACTATCAAAGGGCGTTGAGATTGAAAAAATAGATACTGCAGCAGAGCCGGAAAAATTTGCAAAAGTTGTTGCTGAGACAGGTCAGGATAGTGTACCGCAAATCTTTATTAATGGTCAGCATGTGGGTGGATTTGACGATATTTCTGAACTGGATATGGATGATGAATTAGAACCCATGCTGGGACTATAATTTTATAAAGTAGCTAAAATTAGATGTAACTACTCAGCATATTGACTAACAAATAACAGTTGAGCATTATGCTCACTTATTTTTAGAACTTAGAAAACTCACTACGTTCTGACAGTTCTAAGTACTAAAAACAAGCAATCATAAGACTTTTGTTAATTTAGACTGAGTAGTTGCAATTAGATTAAATAAAGAGGTAAGTAATAAGTGGAATTTTTTCCGATTTTCATGAACATCAAAGGTCGTCAGTGTTTAGTTATTGGCGGTGGTAAGGTGGCGGCGCGCAAAATAGCTTTATTAGTTAAGGCGGGTGCTCAGGTTCAGGTCGTTGCGCCGGAACTCTGTCGAGAAGTATCTGATATGGCCAAAACAGGAGCTATTAAGCATATTGAACGCCGTTTTGAAGAGCTGGATATTTGTGATAGTAATGCCTGTGATAGTGTTTTAGTGATAGCTGCTACCAATAGCAAAACTACCAATGAAAATATTTCAAAACTAGCACATACACGCTCAATGCCGGTAAATGTAGTGGATCAACCTCATTTGTGTAGTTTTATTATGCCTTCAATAGTTGATCGCTCACCTATACAAATTGCTATTTCAACGGGTGGTGCTTCTCCGGTTCTGGCACGTTTATTACGTACAAGATTAGAAAGCTATATTCCTGCAGCATATGGTAAATTAGCAGAGTTAGTGAGTGGTTTTAGAACTCAGGTCATAGATAAATTTCCTGATTCGAAGCAACGTCGTCATTTCTGGGAAGTGATTCTTGAAGGTAGAGTTACTGAGTTATTATTTCAGGGCAATGAGCATGCTGCCAGAAATGCCTTACAACATGCTATCGATGAAGATTTTAGTAAAGAGTCTGGTGAAGTTTATTTGGTTGGAGCAGGACCCGGTGATCCAGATTTATTAACATTTAGAGCTTTAAGATTAATGCAGTTGGCAGATATTGTTGTCTATGACCGTCTAGTTTCCCAAGGAATTCTTGACTTGGTGCGTCGTGATGCAGAATTAGTCTATGTTGGTAAAGAACGAAATAACCACGCTGTGCCACAAGAAAATATTAATCAATGCCTGGTACGTTATGCCAAAGAAGGTAAAAGGGTATTACGCTTAAAAGGGGGAGATCCCTTTATCTTTGGTCGTGGTGGTGAAGAAATTGAGACACTGAAAGAAAATAATGTGATATTTCAGGTAGTACCGGGTATCACAGCAGCTGCTGGCTGTTCCAGTTATGCTGGTATTCCTTTAACGCATAGAGATTATTCTCAGTACTGTGTTTTTGTGACAGGGCATTTAAAGGATGGTACTGTTAATTTAAACTGGAAAGCTTTAGCACATCCTCATCAGACCATTGTTTTTTATATGGGCCTACAAGCGGTAAAAGTTATTCATAATGAATTGGTGGCACATGGTTTAAGTGATGATACACCTGCCGCCTTGGTGGAACAAGGAACTACACAAAATCAACGTGTGCATATCGGTACTCTGGCTAATTTATCTGAGATCATTGAGCGTGAAAAAGTTAAAGCACCCACTTTAATTATTGTCGGTGATGTGGTTACTTTACATGATAAACTCAAGTGGTTTAACCCCAGTAATGAACGCACAACTGATTTTCAAAGTGCTCGTGGCCGACGTAGTTAGAATTTAATAAAAGCCTTAAGAGGTACTTGCAAAACTAACAATTTAAGAGAGTTTCTTAGCTGAATTGCTAAATTTTGAATAAAATCCAAGCCAAATTTGTTATAATATGTTTGTGAAAAAAAACAAAAAAAGCTTGGAGTATTAGTATGTTAAGAGACACTTTAGCACAGAAATTGGAACAAATACAATGCTCACTTTTTCCTTGGATAGTAGAAGAGATTGGTGAGATATCTGAAAAACAGCAATAAATCATTAGCATTCTGGAATTATTAAGAGTAGAAGAATATACACTAAGTTCTAATGCACTGGTTGGTAGAGTAAAAAGTGATAGATCTCCTATAGCTCGAGCGTTTGTAGCTAAGGCAGTTTACAATATGCCAACAACAAGAAAGTTGATATAGCGTTTGTAATCAGATATCAAAATAAGACGTATTTATGGTTGGGAAAGAAAAAGTAATATTCCAGGAGAATCCACATTTTTTCATGCTTTTGCTGAATTTTCAAATAACCATTTAACAGAACGAGTTCAAAAAGCACTGATTACAGATTGTTATAAAGACTATATTATTGGCCAGCTCTCCTGTTAATTTTACAATGGTTAGCATCTAATATCCCATAAATAAGTTTAATTTTTTTCCTTCTCTGTATACTTCCAGGAAATCATAAAAGCTAAAAAAGAAAGTATAGCAGAAATTGTAAATGTCATGCTTGCACCTGCACTCTCCCATAAGTATCCACCATAAAGACTACCTATGGCCCCACCTAAACCAAAACTGATACTACTATAAAGCGCCTGACCTTTACCCTGATTTTTTCCTTTAAAATAGCGATGGATATAAGCAATGGCTACTGCATGATAAATACCAAATGTTGATGCATGGAATATTTGTGCAAAAGTTGTGATGAAAACATTATCAATATAAAAACCTATCAATAACCACCTTAAAGAACCCGAAAACAAACTAAATAATAATAGTGTTCTCAAACCAAATTTCTTTACTAAATAAGGCATCATAGCAAAAGCAATGACTTCAGATAATACACCAATAGCCCATAATACCCCTATCCATGATTTATCATAGCCATTAGATTCGGTATAAATAGAATAAAATGTATAATATGGGCCATGGCTGACCTGAATTAATAAACAAGCTAGTAATAAGGCCACTACCTGCTTATTTTTAAGAATATGACTCAGGGGCTGGTGACTTTCCTTATGTACTGAACCTGAATTGTCAGAAATTAAAAAAGTTGAAAGTACTATACCTCCTAATAAAGACCATACAAACCAGGGTAAATGACTGATTGAAACTAAACTGAATACTATTCCCATTATAGTAACAGCTACAACAAAGCCCATAGAACCCCATATTCTTACCCAACTGTATTGATGCTCATTTTTTGATAAGTGGTTAAAGGTCAGAGCTTCAAACTGCGGCAGTATTGCATTCCAGAAGAAACTGAATACCATCAGTACTAGAAATAACCACCAGAAGGAAATGGAAAAGAAAATTCCGGTATAACCGAGCATGGCTAAAACAGCACCAATACGAATAATGCATATACGACTACCACGATGATCAGCAATCCAGCCCCAGAGATAAGGGGCAACAATTTTTGTCCCCATAATGACGGCCATTAACTGGCCTATTTCAATTGCATTAAAACCAGCATCAGACAGATACAAACTAAAATAAGGAATGAATGCGCCTAATGTTGCAAAATAAAACCAGTAGAAACTGGATAGGCGCCAATAGGGAATATTTTTAATCAAAAAAGGTTATCAACTATCAGGAACAGCTGGCTGGAATGATAGGCGTTTGTGATTTCACATCCCAATTTTGGGCTTTATGGCGTAATAAATGATCCATTAAAGTAATGGCCAGCATAGCTTCAGCAATCGGCGTGGCACGAATACCAACACAGGGATCATGACGTCCTTCTGTTATCACATTAATAGCATTGCCTTCTAAATCCACACTCTTACCCGGCAAGCGCAAACTGGATGTTGGTTTCATAGCGATATGCGCAATAATATCCTGACCAGAAGAAATTCCACCTAAAATACCACCGGCATGATTAGACAAAAAACCCTCAGGGGTGATTTCATCACGATGCTCAGTACCTTTTTGTTCCACACAATCGAATCCTGCACCAATTTCAACACCCTTTACAGCATTAATACTCATCATGGCATGGGCAATATCAGCATCTAAACGATCAAAAATAGGCTCTCCAAGACCAGGAGGGATACCAGTTGCCACCACAGTGACTTTGGCTCCAATGGAATTCCCTTCTTTTCTCAGGGCATCCATATAATCTTCCATAGGCTGAATCTGAGTGGCATCAGGACTGAAAAATGGATTGTTATTAACAATATTCCAGTCAAAATTTTTATCACCCGGCTGAGCAGTTTTAATAGGACCTAATTGTGATAAGTAACCTCTGATTTCTACACCATGTACATTTTTAAGATATTTTTTTGCTATACCACCGGCTGCCACACGAGAGGCTGTTTCACGGGCTGATGAACGCCCTCCGCCACGATAATCACGAAAACCGTACTTTTGTTGATAAGTATAATCTGCATGCCCAGGACGAAATGTGTTTTTGATATTGCCATAATCTTTAGAGTGCTGATCTTTGTTATAAATCACCAGAGAAATTGGCGTACCGGTAGTTTTTCCCTCAAAAATACCAGACTGAATCTGCACTTCATCATCTTCACGACGTTGCGTGGTATGACGTGAGGTACCAGGTTTGCGACGATCTAAATCTAACTGTAAGTCAGCTTCAGATAGTTCAACACCAGGAGGACAACCGTCAACAATACAACCAATTGCCTTACCATGGCTCTCGCCGAAGGATGTAACAACAAATAATTTACCAAAAGAATTTCCAGACATAATGAGATACTTGCCTAATGATTAAAAAGTTAAAGATATTATATTGTAACAAGAAATACAAATTCTTCACATTATAGCATTGTCCAATGTGAAATTAGTCTGAACAAAAGCTTTCATTCCAACGTGAAATGAGTCTGAAGTAGCGTAATTTATTTAAAAATCGTTCATGATCAACCAATAAAAACGATCATGAAATTAGAAGAATTAGAAACAATTGATCATTTGGATCAATTTCTCAATGGAACTCAAACGGTAATATTTGAGACTGTTGCTGTTAAAAGTTGGCAACGTTAATTTAAGTAACACCCGTTATGAAATAAAAAAATCTTTGCATCATGGCGCTTATTGAATTAATATTGAGAAGTCTCTCGATAAAATTATTCATACACCAGTAAGAAATCAGATTTTACCTTGAACTCTTATTCACTAAGTATAAGGTGTAAGCTAATCGCTGGGATAAGCTAGAGTAGTAAACATGTTTCCAACTCTACATAGTGTCCATGTTTTTTATGCTCTTAGCTTCCCCATTCTTCGCCTAAGAGCGCCTACTCTTGGTAGAAGGGGTGTTGAAAAATCAACAACTTAAACCCACTCAGTCCCCCTTTGAAAAAGGGAGAAGTAAGATCAAGAGCAATTTACGGATAGACTCTAGCTAAAAGTTTCTTACGACTCCAGAAACAACACCTAAAATTTGAACTTCTTCATTTTTAAGAAAAATAGGCTCCATATCAGGGTTGGCAGGTTGTAGACGAATGCCTTTTCTTTCAATATAGAACTTCTTTAAGGTAACTTGTTCATTGTTAATCAGACAGACAACAGACTGTCCATTAGTGGCACTTTCTGTTTTTTCTATAATAACAACATCTTCATCCTGAATATTATCATCAATCATAGAGTGACCACAGACTTTTAAAGCGTAAGTATTACGGCTCACCATACTTTGCGGAACAGCAATGTTTTCACTCTGCTCAACCCGTTCGATTGGCAAGCCTGCAGTGATAAATCCTTCTAATGGTATTTCTATTAATGGCTCGGCTTCATTATCAATAACTTCCAGTTCCGGAGTCCAGACTGAACGCTTATTTTTTGGTCGTAAATAACTCACTTCTGCTGACATAAAAAATTCCCTTGGTTATCATAATAACTTCAGGGGATAGAATAACATTATTTGTACAATAATCAAGATAAATATATTATGATACATTAAAGCGAGCAACCATGGTCTGCAAGTGACTTGCCAAACGTGCTAATTCTTCACTTGAAGTTGCTGTTTGATTCGCACCACTTACAGTTTCTTCCTCCACTTGTTTAATCGCAATAATATTAACACTGATATTATCCGCTACACTACTTTGTTGTCCTACCGAAGAAGCAATATCGTTATTCATTTTTAGAATTTTATTAACTGCTGAATTAATACTTTTCAATGATTCATCTGCATTATTAGACTGACTTACACTGATCTTTGCCTGTTCATTACTTCTGTTCATAATTGCCACAGCATTTTGAGTACCACTACGCAGGCTTTCAATCATCTCATGAATTTCCTGATTAGATTCCTGTGTTCTACTGGCCAGAGTACGTACTTCATCTGCCTCCACCGCAAAACCTCTTCCCTGCTCACCTGCCCTGGCAGCTTCAATCGCTGCATTTAATGATAATAAATTAGTCTGTTCAGCAATCCCTTTTATCACATCAAGAATAGAACCCATTTTTTCAGTATTCTGTTCCAGACGATAAATATCATTGACGGCATTTTCTACTTCTTCCGAAACAATACAAATAGTTTTGTAACTATTCAGCGTAATTGAAATTAAAAAAGATGAAAAAAAACACTTGACAGGTATTTTATGCCACATTTATAAATATCTCGGCCGCAAGCGACCGAGTTTTAAAACAAGTCCAGCTGGTCTGAATGTCTTTCTTTTTGATCTAACTCAACTAGCTGTTCTTGAACGTACTTTCTAATTGTTTCTTCATTTGCATTTCCAATCGTTTCAA
>JAUJGA010000093.1:0-2025 GCA_042095675.1 Gammaproteobacteria bacterium | reverse complement strand
AGGGTTTAGGGTTTAGGGTTTAGGGTTTAGGGTTTAGGATTTTGACCTTGGATATTAAAACTCAAGCTCAAAAGATTCAACCCCCTCAATCCCCTTTCTGAAGAAGGGTGAAGTAAGTTCAAGAGCAATTTACGACCACAGGAAGTGCCCTTGGGGTATGGATGATCACTA
Organism: Gammaproteobacteria bacterium; assembly: GCA_042095675.1. Taxonomy (GTDB): domain Bacteria; phylum Pseudomonadota; class Gammaproteobacteria; order GRL18; family GRL18; genus GRL18. Next base: position 1,854 of record JAUJGA010000093.1, on the reverse strand, counting down.
GTTAGTCATTATAGGGCTGTTATGATTTTATTTGATCAAGTCAGTAAACGATACGAAGGTGGCAATGAAGCTCTGAGCCGAGTAAATTTTCATTTAAAAGCTGGTGAAATGGCTTTTCTCACCGGACATTCAGGAGCAGGAAAAAGTACCTTATTAAAACTCATAGCTTTAATTGAACGTGCCACTACCGGTAATGTCATCATCGGCGGTAAAAACCTCAATAAAATTAATCGTCATACCCTCCCCTATCTACGTCGTAACATGGGCATTATTTTCCAGGATTACCAGCTGCTTTATGATCGAACTATTTATGATAATGTCGCAATCCCACTGATTATTAGCGGCTATTCGTCTGCCGAAGTTAAAAAACGCGTACATGCAGCACTGGATAAAGTTGGTCTATTACGCTTTGAAAAAAAATACCCTCTGACTCTTTCTGGTGGAGAGCAGCAAAGAGTCAGTATTGCCAGAGCCGTAGTCAATAAGCCTGCCCTATTATTAGCAGATGAACCTACTGGAAACTTAGATCCAGACCTTTCACGTGAAATTATGGATTTATTTTTAGCCTTCAACCAGGTAGGCGTTACCGTACTCATTGCCACTCATGATATTCCTCTCATCAGTAAACTTAATAAGCCTATTGTACATCTTTCACAAGGCCAATTAGCGAATGTAAAGGAACAAAAATGAGCAATCATGTGCAATTTAAACAAATCAAACCCAGCTTAGCCTGTCAGCTTAAAGAATTTTTTATCCGTCACTTTCAAGTGTTTTTTTATTCTTTAGGCCAGTTAAGTATTACTCCAATCGCAACCTTAATGACCTCAGCTGCTCTTGGTATTGCACTATCTCTTCCTGCTGGCTTATTTGTCACTTTAGATCAGGCAGAACAAATTTCCAGTGACTTTGATAATATCAGCCAAATCTCTTTGTTTATGAAAAAAAATATTACAGAACAAGAGGTTCAAGTCTTAAAAGTAGAATTAGAGTCCTTAACAGAAATTACACAAATAAAAACCATTAATAGGAAAACTGCTCTTGAAGAGTTTAAACAAAATTCTGGCTTTGGTGATGCCCTGAAAGCACTAAAAAATAATCCACTTCCTCACTTATTAATTATTTATCCTAATTTAGATCATCAATCACCAACACAGATAGATGATCTTGTGAAACGCTTAAAAAAAATAAAACAGGTTGATATAGTACAGATGGATGTACAGTGGTTAAAACGACTCTATGCCATTATACATATTGCCCAGCGAGGTGTTCTGATTATTGCCAGCCTATTAGTTCTGGCCGTACTGCTTATTATTGGTAATACCATACGCCTGGCCATTGAAAATAGACGTAATGAGATAGTCGTGATGAAATTGATTGGCGGCACTGACAGCTTTATTCGCCGTCCTTTTCTTTATACTGGATTCTGGTATGGTTTTTTTGGCAGTTTTATTGCTATTATTCTGGTTAACAGCTCACTTATAATCATTAATGACCCATTAGCAAACCTAACTTCCCTCTATGGTAAAAACTTATTTTCACTGGGACTTATGGATATTCCCACTAGTCTGGGGGTATTATTTGGTGGTTGTTTTCTTGGTTTTTTAGGTGCTCGCTTAGCAGTAGGCAAGCATTTAAAAGATATAGAACCTAAGTAACCCCAGATCTGGATCTGATCGTCTGTGAATTACAAATAGTGCCTAAGTACTCAAGCCAGTTATCCTTGCGCTGCAAACGTGCCAAAGGTGTTCCTGTTAATGTATTGAACGTCTTTCTACAAGCTCTACAATGATAGCGTTGCAAACCATGTGCGAACCCGTACTTTATGTATTTTTTTCCACCACAATGTGGGCAATG
>JAUJGA010000092.1:0-12930 GCA_042095675.1 Gammaproteobacteria bacterium | reverse complement strand
GTAGTTTGTAGTTTGTAGTTTGTAGTTTGTAGTTTGTAAATCATCTTCAACAATTAATATTTGCATAGCAAGCTCTAATAACATCAAATTTGTGCTCATATTACACTAAATTCACCTTATTTGAGCAACATTAATTTTTGTTAATATAATGGAAACATTAACAACATAATCAAGGGCTATACTAGATAAATGTTAGAAGATTACGACATGGCTAATCTCCTAAACAGTTTTCTGTGGATTAAATGATCATCATAAGATCCACTGAAAAACAGGAAATATTTTCCCCTTTTTATTCTCCTGTTCTTTGTTAACTATGAAGTCATAGACAATTATTAAGCACCATTGTTTATGGCTTTGTAATATTTTTTAGTACTGACTTAATTAATAAACCGACAATGTTCTATTAGCATATAGTAATATTTTTAACTGGATAAAAGTCTTACTTTCATATATAATTTATTGCTTATTGCAACACTCTTATCAAACATAAAACTTTACCCCAGTCTTACTTGCAATGTCTCTTTATATAATAAGAAGGTTTGCAAAGCGACAGAGGCAAAGTTTTATTTGCTGAGTGCTCCTAGTTTTTACAACATTTATCCAGAACTCATTCTATGTATAGTCTAACATTGTTACTACTACTACCGATCGTCGGTGCTGTAGTTATTAGTATTCTTCCTCATCAATCGCCATTGATTCGCAAAATTGCTCTGTTATTCTCCACGGTTACACTACTTTACTCTGCTAGTTTTTTATTAGCCTTTGATGCCAGCAGCAGTGCCATACAATTTAGTAAAATAATTCCCTGGAATACCCGTATGGGGACCTCATTTTCATTAGGCATTGACGGTATTTCTTTCCCTATGGTTTTACTAGCCACACTATTAAGTTTTATTGCTATTATTGCTTCACGCGGCATTATAGAACACATTAAGGGCTATTACCTGTTAATGCTGCTACTAGAAGCAGCTATGTTAGGTGTATTTATGGCTCAGGACTGGTCATTATTTTACGTTTTCTGGGAACTGACACTAATTCCATTATTCTTTCTTATTGACCGCTGGGGTGGTAAGCGCCGTAGTATGGCCTCATTGAACTTTGTCCTCTATACCATGGGGGGGTCAGTTTTTATGCTCATAAGCCTGCTGGTTTTATTTGATGCTACCCCAGGACATACTTTTTCAATGCCGGCAATATTAGAAGGAGCTCGAACATTACCAGAACAGACCCAGATTCTGATCTTTCTTGGCTTTTTAGTTGGTTTCGGTGTCAAAATGCCAATTTTTCCTATTCATGGTTGGTTACCTCTGGCTCATGTTGAAGCGCCAAGTCCCGTCAGCATTTTGCTTTCCGGCATCTTATTAAAAATGGGTGCATATGGTTTAATACGCTCCGCCTATATGCTGCCTGATGCCATTGAATACCTACAAATTTTCTTAATGATATTAGCACTATTCAGCTTAATTTATGGTGGACTACTAGCATGGAGACAGTCTGACCTTAAGGCAATGATCGCCTATTCCTCCATTAGTCATATGGGCATAGTATTATTAGGCATAGCCACCTTAAATATTACCGGCTTCACCGGTGCTTTGATGCAGATGATTGCGCATGGTCTGGTTGCTGGTGCTTTATTCTTACTCATTGGTCTGCTCTATGAACGCACTCATACTCGGGAAGTAACTGATTATGGCTCCTTAGTCAAAGTAACACCTCGCTTTACTGTCTTTACATCATTAGCATTTATTGCCGCCGTCGGCATACCCGGTACTGCCGCCTTTATTGCAGAATTACATGTCATTATCGGTACTTTCCAGGAATGGGGCTGGACAGTCATCATCGTCAGCCTGGCTGTCATGATCAGTGCTGCATATGCTGCTCGAACCATGGGACGTTTATTTACCGGTCCCAGTCGTTCTAATATGGATGATATTTCTGACCTGCAGCCTGTCGAAGTTTTTGCTGTGAGTATTCTGGTCTTTGGATTTTTATTTCTGGGTTTTTTTCCTTCGTATGCACTGGATTTAATGAATGCCTCAGCTGCTAATTTCAGCCAATTATTTTCACAGAATTTGTAGAGAATAATTTTAACATGGATGATATACGCCAACAAATCTTACATCTTATTGAGCATTTAGAACATGTTCTACCCGCTCAGGCTCCTATTAAAGATTTTGTTCATCATAATACTCTGCATGGTTATCAGCACCTTAACTTTACTGAGGCTTTGGCTCAATCTGAGAAAATCTCAGGTGCCAATGGTTATTTAAGTGATGAAAAATTTCGTGAGCTATATTCACAAGATCGCATCAATCTGGATGATCTTAATGCAGTTATAAACGAAGATAATTCTCTTCAATTAGATAATATTATCTTTGCACCTAATGGAAAAAAGATTACTGATAAAGATATTATTCTCAACAATTTATTGTATCAGATAAAAGCCATTACCCATTGCCAGCTAACCTGGCAAATAGAAGAACTCAATGCCTTAGATCAATTTCAAAGTGATCTTAGTACAGAAGTTGCTCAGCAAATTATTCAACGACATCAGACACAAGGAAATACAGCAAGCGAACAGGATGCTGTATCATCTCTCTGGCAAGCAACTTTAACAGCCCTGGGTTTAAAGCACTATGTACTGCATCCGGAAGACATGATAGATATGTCTCCGGATCAGGCAGAAACCATGTTGAATCAACAATTATTCGAAACTGATACTAAAGATAATAGTTCACTGGCACACACTCTTACCCATAAACATGCTCAAAAAGAATCTCGTCAGCTACTAGGCAAACTATTTGATAGTGTTGGGCATGAAATTACACTCAGTGGATTTATTAAAGCGGTAACTGGAATTGATATCATTGATGAAATTCGCCCGGTTATTTTAAAACATGTTGCATCTTATCTCGATCAGGGCATGGCTGCCTGGCATCCTATAGATAAAAATAAAGGCTTTTATCTAAGCTGGAAAAGTATCGCCCATGATGATTTAGGCTGGATTTTTGAAGAACTGGATGACTGGGTTGATCATATCGAAGGCTTGCCTGATGACACTATGGATACCATTATTCAGGAGCTTGAGCGTCAGGGCATTGCTCATGATCGCTGGACAGGCTATCTTGAACGTCTTGCATTAGAACTACCCGGCTGGTCCGGTATGTTCCTATGGCGCCATGATAATCCTAATTATGAGGGCCTGAATGCTCCTGTTAATATGTTGGATTATCTGGCCGTTCGCCTGGTTTTAGAGCGCATCTTCGCACAACGCACCTGTGGTCAGTTCTGGCGCATTGAAGCCAATCTGGATACGCTCAAGTACTACTTTCGCCGTCGTACTTCTAATTTTCTGGTACGTTATACCCTATACAATGAACGCCTACCTGAATATCTTGCCAGCCTTTGTGCACATCAAATTGAACGAGCAAAAACAGACTATACCCATTATAGTATCTGGCAAAACTTATCTAATATGATTTGGACCTGGCAACATAGCCCTGTCGGTACAAAGCTTTCAGGTTATCGAGTCAGCAAACATGCCTGGCCATTATTCCGTCAATTCCAGCATTTAGGTCTAACTGCAAAGGATGTTACACAGATAACTAGTGAGCAGATTAAAGAAATTTTTGCTCTGACCAAAAAAATGAAAGGTGATAAAAATAGCTATATCTGGCTGCAGTCCTATGAGCATCATTATCATGAAATATATTTTAATGCCATAGTAGAAAATGAGGGCAGGGGTCGCTGGAAACAACGCATTGATATCCCTGATGCACAATTAGTCTTCTGTATGGATGATAGAGAAGAAGGGATTCGTCGCCATCTGGAAGAATTGAATCCCAATATAGAAACATTGGGTGCTGCCGCTCATTTTGGTGTTCCAATGAACTGGCTGGGAATGGATGATGAAAAAGTCATCCCCTTAACACCTGTGGTCTTTGTTCCTACTCATGAGTTTAAAGAAGTAGCTCATAAAGGGCAGGAGTCTGCACTCGCTAAGCACCAGCAAAAACGTCATTCACGATTACAGGCAAAAGCACTGATTAACCAGGAAACCCGCCGTAACCTATTAAGTTCAGCGCTACTAATTGCCCTTTCCGCTCCAGCAGCACTATTGACTTTAGCAGCTAAGCTATTTGCTCCAAGACAAATAGGTGAACTAGCTGAATCACTACGGGAAAAATTTGAATCAAGTGTGCCTGGTGAAGTAGCTATTAATTGTCAACATCCTGTAGAAAATCCCACCCCTGATAATCAGCAATTGGGTTATACAGATGATGAACAGGTTGATAAGGTTGAAACATTATTACGTAATATTGGTTTAACTAATAGTTTTGCTCCACTTGTTGTCATCGTTGGTCATGGTTCCAGCAGTCAGAACAATCCTCACCTATCTGCTTATAATTGTGGTGCCTGTAGTGGTCGTCATAGTGGACCCAATGCTCGTATTGTTGCCGCTATTGTCAACCGTCCTGAAATTCGTCAACGTTTAAAAGAAAGAGGACTGGATATTTCCAGTGATACCTGGTTTTTAGGCAGTCAACATAATACCTGTGATGAAAAAATGGTCTGGTATGATACTGATATTATTCCACAGCACTTACAAAAAGCTTTTGATAAGCTGCACGATGAAGTTTATGAAGCCAGTCAATGGTCTGCTCATGAACGTTGCCGTCGTTTAGCTTCAGCACCTAAAAATCCATCCAAAGAACAGGCTCTGAATCATATGATTGGCCGTTCCCATGATATTAGTCAGGCACGTCCTGAATTAGGCCATGCCACTAATGCCATTTGTTATATTGGTCGTCGCAGTGCTACTCAGGGTGCTTTTTTTGATCGCCGTATTTTCTTAATCTCCTATGATCCCACCACTGATCCAGAGGGTGAAATACTGGAAAAATTATTACTGGCTAATGGCCCTGTGGGCGCTGGTATTAGTTTGGAATATTATTTTTCTACTGTAGATAATGAACGCTATGGCAGTGGTTCAAAAATTACTCATAATGTAAATGGTTTATTTGGTGTTATGGATGGCAGCAGTGGTGACTTAAGAACCGGCCTGCCCAGACAAATGATTGAAATACATGAAGCCATGCGCTTACAAATTGTGGTTGAGCATAGCGTAGAAATACTGACTAAAATCTATACCAGACAACCTGACCTGCAGGAACTCATTGGTAATGGCTGGATTTTATTAACCGCCAAAGATCCTGATAGTAAACAATTAACACAATTTAAACCTGATATTGGTTTTGTTCCCTGGAAAGGCAAGCAGGAAACTTTGGTTGAAGTTAAAAAATCACCTGAATGGTATTCAGGTCATAGTGAAGCACTAGATCTTAGCCTGATAAAACAACCAGAAGATGTGACTGTGCGGGGACGACAAGCACAAGGAGCCAATAGATGAACGACGCTAATGCCCTATTAAATACCTTCGTCTGGCTTATTCCTATCATACCGATGTTGGCCGCACTACTCATAGCCATTGGCTTTATCAGTGGAAATAACCGTGGTGAATCAGGCGAAAGACAAACTACTTTTATTGCTAATAGTGCTGCACTCTTAACACTATTAATTGTTATTGCTGTTGACTTACATGCTCTATTTGTTGAAATACCTGGTCATATTCATCTGGCACAATGGTTCGCCAGTGGTAACTATCAAATTAATTTTGGCTTCTATCTTGATACATTTGCCCTGGTTATAATGACATTAATTGCCATAATTTCAGTATTAATGATTAGTTTTTCAGTCAACTATATGCATCGAGAAGCTGGCTATCAGCGTTTCTTTATGATTCTAAGTCTGTTTATGGGCGCCATGTTACTCATCGTCATGGCAGGCAATGTCGTACTGATGTTCACCGGCTGGGAATTAGCTGGCATTAGTTCTTACCTGCTCATTGCTTATGTCTATGATCGTCCCATTGCTGTACAAAATGCCACCCGGGTCTTTATCACTAATCGCATTGGTGATGCCGGCTTTATTATTGCCATATTTCTGTGTTATCACCTGCTCAACACCTTGCAATGGACTGAAATTATAAACTCTACTTATACCATTGGTCCTTTGGGCAGTAATATTTTGACCGCCAGCTTTTTATTAGCGGCTATTGCAAAATCAGCACAAGGTCCTTTTGCCCCCTGGATTTCCAGAGCTTTAGAAGGACCTACTCCATCCAGTGCCATTTTTTATGGATCACTAATGGTACACTCCGGTGTTTACCTAATGATCCGCCTGCAGCCTGTATTAGAAAATGCCCCTATTATTATGGGGTTTTTAGCTGCTATTGGTCTGCTAACTGCTTTATACGGATTTTTTAGCAATCTGGTACAAACCGATGTGAAGAGCAATTTAATCTTTTCAACAACTTCCCAGGTTGGTCTGATGTTTTTCAGCTGCGGTATGGGTTGGTTTGAATTAGCCAGCTGGCATCTGGTGCTGCATGCAATCTGGCGTGCTTATCAATTTTTACACGCACCTGCAATGATGCATATGATGGATAAAGAAACCCGTCCTGTTCACCCCATGCTGAGAAAACAAACCTGGTTATATACTGCCAGTTTACAACGTTTTTGGTTGGATCCTATTGCTGACTGGATACTGGTCAAACCAATTAAACGTCTGGCTCATGATACTGAACGTTTTGATGAAAAAGTCATTAATCGCCTGGTGGGTCTACCTGAACAAACCAGTGCAATATCCTCTGTAGCTGATTGGGAAAAACAAAAATCCAACTCCAGTACCTCTGCTATTCATAAAGAGCAGGTGAGTCGTGCCTATGGTCTTGCTGGCAAGTTAATGGAAAAATTAGCGGATATGCTCTATTGGTTTGAAGAACACCTAGTACTAAAAAGTGGCGGTGAAGGCCTACTTAAATTGCTCAATATTATCGGACACTATCTATTGCAAATTGAAGAATTACTCAGCGAGCCTCGTTATTTAATATTAATACTATTTGCGACATTCGTCGTGATTATTTAAGGAAAGCCAAATGGACATTTTAGAAATTCATTGGGCTAGCCAATCATCATATCCCATATTAACCAGCTTACAAGTCATGCCGTTATTAGGTTTGATTGTTTTATACTGGTTTAGAAATTCCCAACATTTAATGAAAGTGGGTATTGTATTAAGTGCCATTGAAATGTTAATCACCTTTGATCTCTATCGGCATTTTGATCAATCCAGTGTTGCCATGCAGTTTTCTGAACAACTCACATTACTAGCCCCTTTATCTTATCATGCAGCTGTCGATGGCATGGGTATTATTTTTATTCTACTCACTGGCTTACTCAGTTTTATGGTCATGGTTTATGCCAGCATTATTCCTCTTGAGAGGCTCAAACATCTACCCTTTCTAGTACTTATTGTTGAATCAATTTTAATGAGTTTATTCACCACATTGGATTTATTGTGGTTTACTTTAATGTCACTTATCGAATTAATAATTCTTGGTTATATGTTACGCCGATGGGCAACTTCTCCTGAGCGAGAACTTGCCATGGCTCGTTACCTGCAATTTATGCTCACAGGTATTGCCTTACTTAGTATTGGTATTACTATGCTAGCCTGGAACTATAGCCATATTACCGGTAATGACTGGACTTTCGACCTCACTTTACTTAAAGATGTCGTGGTTAGCAGTGAAATTCGATCCATTATTTTCTTCTTACTTTTTTATGGCTTAGCCATTCGTATCCCTCTATTTCCCTTACATGGCTGGTTACCCTTAGTCGCAGAGCATGGTACAGTTGCCATTGCTCCGGTTTTTTTAGTCGGTCTTAAAGTAGGCATCTATGCCCTATTACGCTTTGTTTTACCTCTATTACCTGAAGCCGTCTTACAATGGCATGAATATATTGTTACTTTTGCTGTTGCCGGTGTTTTTTATGCGGCAGTGATGGCAATGATGCAAGTCAATTTACGTCGTTTATTAGCCTTTGCTATCGTTAGTCATACCGGTGTATTGCTGATCGGTTTATTTAGTCTTAATCAAATTGCCTTTGAAGGTGCCATTTTATTATCAATCAACTTTGGCCTGGCCATCTCCGGCTTATTATTTATGACTGGTTTCGTTTTCCATCGCACTCACACCATGTTAATGAGTAAAATGGGCGGCTTATTTGATCATATTCCTATTATCGGTATTACTTTTTTTATATCAGCCCTCAGTCTGGTTGGTATGCCTGGTACACCAGGCTTTGATGCAGCACATCTGGTTCTGGAAGCTTCTATTCACCGCTTTGGTGCTTTAATCACTATTGCTGCTGCACTAGGTAATGTCATTGCTGCCGGATTTTTATTATGGGCATTTCAACAGGCATTTTTGTCCCTTAAACTAGGTGGCTGGAATAAAAAAGCTACTCAAAGAGCCTCAGTCCCAGAAAAAATACTGGCAGCCAGTATTATCACTCTTTTATTAATCACCGGTTTTTATTCAGAGCCCTGGTTGGGCTTGATTGAAAACTCTATGCAAGGGCTGGGTGATTTATACAGCCAGTATCATTAAGGATTTTTGATGATTGAATCGACTACAACTTTTGTTGAAAAAACCATAGTGACAAGCCCAGAGTCCATATTAGCATTTCCTATTCTAAGTATTTTATTACTGATACTGCCAATTGCCTCAGGCTTAATTTTAATAATATCTGATCAACTCAAGGCTCGGTCAATTGCCTTAATTGCCAGTATCATTACTTTATTTGTCTCTCTATTCGTGGTCTTTAATTTTGATGCTGCAAACCCAGGTTTTCAATTCATTGAAAGAATTCCCTGGATCACCAGTTTAAATATTGAATACACTGTTGGTGTTGACGGTATTTCAATCCTATTTTTACCTCTCACAAGTCTACTATTTATTGGTGTTATCATCGCCTCATGGACTAGCATTCAAAGTATGCCAAAAGTTTTCTATGTTTTAATTTTACTACTAGAAACAGCCACCATTGGAATTTTTGTTTCTTTAAATACCATTCTATTTTTCTTTTTTTGGGAAATTACATTACTGCCCATTTATTTTCTAATTAACTTCTGGGGCGTTGGTCCTAATCGTCGTTATGCCGCAGTAAAATATACTCTAGTCATGATGGCTGGAGGCATGCCGCTTCTTTTAGGCTTCATACTACTCGCGTTTAATCATGCAAGCACAGGCTCAGGAGAATTAGTTTTTGATATTATTCAATTATTAAATAATCCACTAGCTGCAGAGTACCAAACCACAATTTTCTTTCTATTATTATTAGGCTTTGCGTTTAAAGCTCCTATTTTTCCCTTACATACCTGGTTACCCGCCATTGCTATGGAAGGACCAGCCAGTATTGCAGCCATTATGACGGGTGTAAAACTCGGTGCTTATGGTCTAATTCGTTTTACTGTTCCTTTTGCTCCTGATGCAGCACAGAATTTTCATTGGTTATTAGCCGGCTTAGGAATAACTGGAGTACTCTATGGTGCCATTCTTGCTATTACACAGACTAACTTAAGAAAAATGCTGGCCTTTTCTAGCCTAAGCCATATAGGCCTGGTTATTCTAGGCATATCATCATTTACTATTCAGGGAATTCAGGGCGCATTATTTCAACTCATTAATTTTACGATTGTTGCGGGAGGTATTTTTATTCTGATTGGATTCCTGCATCATCGTACAGGCTCCACTGAGTTGGTCAGCCTTGGCGGTGTCGCTAAAACAATGCCCTTATTAGCCAGCTTCTTCTTTATTTTTGGTCTGGCAGGAATGGGCGTTCCCGGAACCAATGGGTTCGTGGCAGAGAATTTGATCCTCATCAGTACCTTAGAGACTCATACTGGTGCAGGTATCGCAGCTCTCATTGGAATTGTACTAGGTGCAGCCTATTTTCTAAGCATTTATCAAAATGCCTTTTTAGGACCCATTAAAAATGATGTCGTTGCTGAAGCAATGGATTTACGTAAACGTGAATTAATAATAGCAATAATCTTTATTATTTTAATTATGCTAGGTGGTATTTTCCCCAGCATCATCCTCGATATAACCTTAAGATCTAGTGAAGCCTGGATTTCTTTATTAGGAAAATAATTTTATTTAATTATAAACTCAATGAATCTTTTAATTTCTTTCTATGTGATAATTCATCTGAATCAGAAATTACATCCCAGCCCTGGATATGTTGTTCTATCAGGCTGAACAGCATTTTTATTTGCGATAATGAATCATTTAATGCTGTGATATAGTGATACGTTTTACCACCAGCATTTAAAAATACATCTCTATTTTCTACTGCTATTTCTTCTAAAGTTTCCAGGCAATCAATGCTAAATCCCGGACAGATGATATCGATAGATTCTATTCCTTGAACGGCTAAATCAATCAGACTTTCACTGGTATAAGGTTTTAACCATTCCTGTTTTCCAAAACGGGATTGGAAGGTAATTGCCCATTGTGATTCACTCAATTGAAGTTTTTCTGCTAATAAGCGAGCTGTTTTGTGGCATTGACAAAAGTAAGGATCACCTTTGGTGAGATATACCTTTGGCAGACCATGAAAAGACATAACAAGCTTTTGTCCTTTCTCATGAGACTGCCAATATATTTGCACAGAGTTTGCTAAAGCTTGTATATAAGCCTCATGATCATGGTATTGGTTGATAAAGCGTAATTCCGGAACCCAACGCCATTGTTGTAATTCTGAAGTAATTGAATCAAAAATAGCAGCTGTGGTACTGCCTGAATATTGTGCATAGGTCGGAAGTACAAGGATTTTCCTGACATTATCACTGGTCAGTTTTTTTAGTGCTGATGTGATATCAGGCTTGCCATAACACATGGCTAAAGCAAAGCTAAGTTTGTTTTCTATGCCACTTTTTTTGGCTCTTTCTGTAAATAACATTTCTAATTGTTCTTTTTGTTTTTGAGCAATAGAAACTAAGGGTGAACCTTCATCTGTCCAGATAGATTGATATAAGGGCACTAATTTATAGGGACGAAAAGGAAGGACAAAGAAAGTCAGGATAATTTGCCAAATAAACTTAGGCATTTCTATGACACGATGATCAGATAGAAATTCACTTAAAAAACGTCTGATTGATTTGGCATCGGGGGCATCTGGTGAACCTAAATTCACCAGAAGAATACCAATTTTTTCAGACTGCTCGTGATTGAACTCTTGCGAGTAAAATTTCATAATTATTGACAGCTATATCGCTTATTGTTTAGCAGCTTCATCAGCCTGTTGTTGTTCAATATCTTTTTTAACCTCATCCATATCCAAGCCCTGAACCTGTTCAATAATTTGTTCCATCTGAGGGCTTTGAGGTGCACCTGGTTGAGAGAACATAATAATTTGTTCACGAAAAATCATTATAGTTGGAATGGAACGGATTTGAAACTCACCAGCCAGTGCCTGCTGTTCTTCTGTATTCACTTTAGCAAAAACAAGATCAGGATACTTTTCTGATAGCTCGTCATAAAGTGGGGCAAAGCCTTTACAGGGACCACACAAGGGTGCCCAAAAATCTACAATAACAAAATCATTATTAGTGATAATCTCATTAAAATTATCTGCTGTTACATCAAACGTCGCCATACTAACCCCTAAACTTTATATAAAATGTTACTTTCCACCGCCATGACAGGGAGGTGAATCACTGACTTGCCCATTACGCTTATTCCACTCTATTTTACTATAAGCATGGATTGAAAGTGCATGAATGGGACCTGCTAATTCCTTTTCTAATACTTTGTTCACCGCACGATGCCGTTTAATTAAACTTTCACCATCAAAACTATTTGATACAATTTGCACCTTAAAATGCATTTCAGATCCTGTAGGTACATTATGCATATGGCTTTCATTTTCAACCAATAAATAATCCGGAGAAAAAGTTGTTGTTAATTTATCTTCAATAATATTTGTCAAACTCATGAGCAAACTTTCAGCCTATTTTTTATTAGGTAAAGAACATACCTAAATTAATTAATAACTAAGCAATATATTTGGTTTATTATTAATTTTTCAAGTAGCTATATGAAAAAAGCCTGCTTCGCAAGCTTTTTGATTAAATAACACGAGGCTAACTTAGCCATGCACTGCAATTCCAATATTCAGTGCTTCAAACCAGTCAAGAAAACGTTTAACATCATCTCCCTTAAACATACGCACATGCTGAGGGGCCATGATTTCAATATCCAGTTCCCTTACTCTTCTAACCCAATTTTTTTTAGCTTCATTAGATGGCATCCAACGTTTATGAAAGAAGGACATTTTTTCTTTGTGACTATTAAAATCATCTACAAATAAAGGCATGCCCGGCTTTTCAAGTGCCGCACCAATATCCCCACTCATGAGGATTTTAGCGGTGTGATCATAAATATTAAAATTCATCGATGCATGCAAATAATGAGCAGGGATAAATCGTAATTCTGTATTTTCCAGACGTAGTGTTCCGCCTTTATCCGGAATAGGCATATACTCAATATCACCACTACTGAAATGACGTAAGAAACCTTCCCATAATTCAGAAACATGCAGACGGATATCAGGTTGCATCTCCTGCAACAAACCCAAAGATGAAGCAACATCCGGGTCCTGATGTGATGCAAAAACATCAGTAATATTTTCCAACTTTGTCACACTCAATGTTGCTGCTAACACAGCAGAGAAAATTTCCATCCCTCCGGGATCAATTAATAAGGTTCTTTTACCATCTTTGACAATATATTGGTTGGTATCAATAATATTTTCTGGTTTATCAGCATCCCTACCTAAAAAAATCCATTGATAGTTCGCATCATAAATGGTTTGTGTAATCTAAAGTGGACCCTATCGTCAAGACAAGTCAGTTAAAAAATAAGATATAAAATATCCATCGTTAATAGGCTCGCTTTTATGCAGCCAATTTTAGTTCTGAAACAACTTCTGTCATCATGCCATATGCTTGAGCAGGTGT
>JAUJGA010000091.1:0-9423 GCA_042095675.1 Gammaproteobacteria bacterium | reverse complement strand
CATTTTATGATAAATAGTATGCCCCTATAATGCTACGTCACGTGGGGGTAGGGACACTTTTTACACATGTATGTACGAATACATCTGTCCTTCGATCACACCAAATGTCAACTTCGTTGTTTAAGTTAGGTTTCTCAGCCGTTGTAACACCTACATTTGCATAGCACCTACAACAGCCAAACATGAACAGCACAAACGGCAACTGGTGTATATCTGAAGCCCATTCATCTCATATATCACGTTCACTTGGCATCGACAAACTATACTTTCCCAGCTTAATTGACATTTCTAGCCACTGTAATGCATGTACATATATCCAATAACGGACAGTACGATCATCACATTGTATTAATCATCTCCCATACTGGATTCGCTTGACTATGGGCTTCTTTTAACAGTGTTATCGAAGTATGGTTGTCAGCCACTGTAACATATATGTATGTGGTGGTTAGGTTCACTGGCGATAGCATTGTATGCCCACTGAAAACGTGTTCTTAATAATAACCACACACTTACTGTGATATTTTACAAATGATGATGTAGATATAAAACTTGAAACAGGTCATGTTTGAATCCACTTCTGATGGAATGGTTTCGGCATTTCACTACATGCATTTATGTTTCCGTTCTACTACCTTTATATTGTAACATAAGGAAGCGAGCGGTTCTTCGCATTTGTTGATGTGTCAGGATGGCTTTGGGAGAAACAGTGGAACATGTTGATCAAGGTGCTTTCATTTAATGTGTAATCGTTATTCCAAAACAAGACCATGACGGGTACTGGTTATACATAAGTGACGACTACTGGTTAGTGGCGTTAATACGCCACATAATGGCACATAATATGTGCTTATGTTATCTTTTGTTCGCATGAGCTGAACTATTGAACTAGCAACTTCACATTGTGCTTAAAAACATCCAAAAGAGTGGAATATGCAATCTGGCACTTTACAGAAATACTTGTATGATAAACAAACCTCTTGAATATCTGACTAAATAACCTTAATTTAGCCATTCTGGCACACTGGTGCAAATCTGCCAGACTTGGAAGATTTCTCAAAATGTCTGCCATTCCTCCTGCAATCTGCCATGTTGCCAGATTCCATTTATAGAGTAACATAGTTTTCAGGAATGCTTCAGTTAGTGATTAAATTACATTTTATGTCCAAGTTGATAATCTGGCAAACTCTATACAGTGAAAATGGGCTGGTAAAATGAAAATATGGCTTGAAAAAGCCAATAAAGCAGTCAATCAGGATTGTGGTGAGTTAAATCAGAAAAAAGCAAAACAATTTTGTTAGAATACAGAAAATTATTAAGTGAGGCTGAAATTGAATCTCCACCCCCTGATGAAAAAGAGAGAAACGGAAAACGAGGTCGATTGAAACGAAGTAAATCTCGTAATTTATTAGAGCGATTGATTAAGTATGATGAGGATACACTGCGTTTTATGGAAAATGCAGAAGTGCCATTTACTAACAATCAAGGTGAACGGGATATTAGAATGACCAAGGTACAACAAAAAATATCAGGGGCTTTCCGTAGTCTGGATGGTGCTAAAATATTTTGTCGTATTCGAGGTTATTTATCGACTTGTAAAAAACAGGGAGTCACATCTGGCTATGCTATGTATTTACTCTTTAAGAGAAAACTGCCTGCTTTTATCAGTTAGTTTTATATGAATAAAAAATTACGCTGAATAGTTACTAAATTTTTACAGTTAATTTTTCTGGCATGTATCTCAGCAATGGGTCAAGCAATGCCTCAGTCATGGGATCTAATTGGTGAAACTGGGATATTGGAATGGCAAAAGCTGGATAAACCTGTTGCTATAGCCATTAATAAACATTTGTGATTTAGAATAAATAATCTGCTGAGATACTGGTAATTTGTTCACAAAATCCCCATTTGTGGTTAAATCAGACAATAAATTTGCTTTAGGCTATCTTTCAGAAAGGGTATTAGAAATACTATAATTAAGTCGAGGCTCCATAATATGACCACTTTATGTCACTCTGATAACATTACTGAAAATAATGTTAATATAAATGAAGTTGAAGATAAAGAAATAAATATTGCAATATTAGCTGAAGGTTTATTTCTTGCGAATCTTTTATTGATTCCGATAGTTCCTTTTTTAGTGCTTTTGTATTTATTGTTTCAGTCCGCTAGTCAAAACTATGCACTTTAGTGCAAGACTTTAGCTGCTACACATTTTAAAAGGCAAATGTTAGTCTATGATTTATGAAAAAACATAGAAGAAATGGGCATAACATAAGTATCTTAATGGTTTATCTAGTTTGGGTGACAAAATACAGATACCCAGTGCTACAAGGTGATGTACAAATAATGTGTCGAAAATTGCTGATCAAATCTGTGATTCTGATGATGTTCAGATATTGAAAGGTGTTGTTAGTAAAGATCATATTCACATGCATATTGAATACCCTGCAAAATTATCGATAAGTGATTTTGTGAATAGACTAAAAGGACGAAGTTCCCGAAGGCTTCAGGACGAATTTCCAGAGCTAAAGAAGCGTTACTGTGGAAGGCATTTTTGGGCAATAGGATATGGAGCCTGGTCAACGGGAAATATTACTGACGAAATGGTGAATGAATATTTGGAACATCACCGTAATCCTTCAAATGCTGATACAGGTAATATGATTCTTGAATAGGACTTTTAGTCCATATTCGTTGAGTTAAAAAGTATGCAGATAGAACTGCTTCCATTGCCTATAAACACCTCCGACAAACTTTTATTACGATTATCTTTGCCGGCATATTTATAGTTGGAATGATTACTGTTTTTTTACTTTTTCAGCAGTACAAGTGCTGCAGTCACCTGGACGATTATTATTGCTTATCTAACCTGTACACATAGTGTTTTTGTAATGCTTGATATATATGGCTTATCAAAAGCTATGGGGGGTCAGAAAGTAAAATTTCCATTGATATTTTGATACAATATATCAATTAATGAAATAAAACTGTATGTTGCTTTCCAGCTCTTTGATGATATATTGTTAGGCAAGTCGTAACTTTT
This sequence comes from Gammaproteobacteria bacterium, assembly GCA_042095675.1. GTDB lineage: Bacteria > Pseudomonadota > Gammaproteobacteria > GRL18 > GRL18 > GRL18. The sequence goes on along the minus strand of JAUJGA010000091.1, from coordinate 6,377 downwards.
TTAAAGACGCAAATGCATTTCTCTCACTTATGTCGGGATTGATGCTCAACTCAAGAATCGTTACTGCTGGAAGCTCTACCTGATAATCTTCAATTTCACTGCTTGCACCTTCAGGACTAAAGTTCCACTGCTGTCTTATGATTTCATGGTAGGATTGACCACCGTCCGCAGATCAACGCAAAATATATTCTTGCGTACGCTCAAGCTCTAACTCTTCAAATATCAACCTGATCCAATGAATCGTCTGAGGATTATCAAAGAGAAGCATAATTATCTGTTTTCCTTGATCTGAGGCACGCCATTCCGAGACTTTACCTGATAGCAGTGCAGACTCGATTGGAAATGCTTCCTTTCTGAGGTGAATTCAACTAGTGCAATTTTCTCGATGTCCAGCCATTTCTGATCAGAATTAACCTTTTGTTTATCATATGAATAGATAATTTTTTTACGCATTAATATGCCTTTAAATTTAAATGAACTTGATAATTATCATGAATTATATTATCTGAAAAATGTTAACATAATAAAAATTATCAAACAAATTAATTTCCAGCAACCTTATGTAATATAAAAACTGTAAAATTTATTACCAATCAAACTATGAAAATTAAAAAATACAGTATCCCAGAATCAACTTTGGTGTATAAGCCTAAGTCCCCTTTTATGGCTAGGGTACTATCTAGCACGGAACTAACTGAAGCCGATAGCAGCGATGAGATACGTAATATCATTTTGGATGTAACTGATAGTGGCATCCACTATATAGAGGGTCAGTCGGTAGGAATTATTCCACCAGGAGAAAGAAAGGCAGGAAAATCACACAAAGCACGCCTCTATTCCATTGCATCTGCACGAACAGGGGATGACGGTAGTTCAACCACAGCTACCATCTGTGTAAAAAGGGTTTTCATTGAAGATGAAATCACGGGTGCTAGAGTTCCAGGTCTCGTATCTAACTATCTATGTGATCTAAAACCTGGTGATTCTGTAGCACTAATTGGTCCCAATGGGCGTCGATTTTTGTTACCCGATGATGATTACACTGATCTGATTTTGATTGCAGTAGGTACAGGCATTGCGCCATTTCGTGCTTTTATACGGCATATCTTTTTAGAAAAAGGTTTTTGGAATGGCCGTATCCGTCTTTTCTATGGTATTAAAAATACAATGGATGCATTGTTTCTTAATAATCAAAATGACGATATTGGTCAATATATGACTCAGGAGACTTTTGAAGCATTTCGCGCCTTGTCCCGTGTACATAACGAAGATAAAGAAAAGGGTTATGTGCAACACAAACTTGCCGAACATAAAAAAGAAGTTTGGGAGATGATTTGTGCAGGAAATTTTGCCGTTTATCTCTGTGGATTAAAGGGTATGGAAGAAGGGGTAGATGAGGTTTTTTCTAACCTGGCCAAACAGCAAGAGTTGGATTGGCCTACCATAAAAGCAAAATTTATCAAAAATGGTCAATGGAATACTGAAGTATATTAACTGATTAAATAGATTTGTCCGTTAAGTGAACCACTTTGTTAGTAATAAACATTATTAATACCACAGCCGCCCCAAACACAAATAAGCCATAATGTACTTCAACGCTGGCAATTGCCCCCAATTTAACCGTGACAATAAGTACTGCAACCACCATCACATCAAGCATAGCCCAACGCCCGTACGCATGCATAAGATGCAAATAGTGTTTTATTTGAGGATTAGCTATTTCTTTCATGGTAAGTAATTTAAATAAAATACTAATTTTCATTATTGGAAGGATAATACTGAAAGAAGCAACCACAATAGATAGCAGTAATTGTCCATTACGAAACAGCTCAATTACACCTGAAACTATAGAGAAAGAAGTTTTGATAATGACAAATTTTGAAACACTTATCATTGGTAAAATGATTCCAGAAGAGAACAATAATATTGCTAGTATTAGTAAGCCAAGCAATAGTTTTGACGTATGATCAGATATAAGTGATGGCTGATCTTTATTTGAATGATAAATTGGAGGCATGGTTATTTTGATTTAATTGGATAAATGATAATTCTATCAAAAAATCTTTAACTGCAATACGAATAAATGTATTAACACGAAATAATTCACCCATAGTCAGGGATGTTATTGGTTAGAATATAGTCAACACATGCATCAATGCATTGTTGTGTCTCATTTGCAATTTCAGGTAAAAACCTATTACCTGAGCATTGTAGTTATGGAATATTTGCACAATTCTTGGGCTAAGCAGGGGTAGATCAAATAATGTTGGAGTGATAGAGTATACTTTGTAAAGTGTACCCTTTTGTAAAGACCAGTTTTAGTTAATTTCTTATTCTTTATTTTGCTTTTGTTCTTTGCTTCTTTTCTTTTGATGTAAAAAAATATATTAATCTTTTTATTTGTTATTATTGCGCCGCAGGCACCCTAAATACACATCATAATTTGATGTGACGTAGTGTGATCAAAGGGTGAACTTGTGTGGTTAAGTTGTTGCTAAATCGTCTTCTTGATTTATCAATGACTTATCCATCACATTCCTGAGGAACGAAGGAAATTCACGTTTTGTCCACACGGAGATCACCCGTTCAGATGTTCAGACTGCCTCCTGATAAAACACATCATCATTCATTGCCTTTGAATAGGCTTCATAAGGCGTAAAATAGTCAATAGCTGAATGTAATCGTTTTTTGTTATATTTATCCATATATTGACCAATCCCTTTTCTGGTCTCATTTATGATGTTGTAACCCTGGATATAAATATCTTCATATTTAATGGATCTCCAAAATCTTTCTATGCAAATATTATCTATACTGCGTCCTTTTGCATCCATGGATATAGAAATATTGTTTTTTACTAAAATATGTACGTGCTCATTTGCTGTGTACTGATATCCTTGATCAGTATTCATGATTTGTGGTTTTGGGGTACATTAACAAAGCTTCTTTTAAAATCCTCACTCAGAATAAACCCGTCGGCCTGTTTTATCTGGATAACCACAGCAAAGATGGTTCACAAGAAAAAACAGATTGCTAACTATACTCCTGACGCCCATTTAAAGCGTGCCCCAAAGTTGAACCATCAATATATTCTAGTTCACCCCCCAAAGGCACACCATGTGCAATACGAGTCACTTTTACATTATATGGCTTTAACATTTCTACAATATAATGAGCAGTAGCTTCCCCTTCCACCGTCGTATTGGTGGCTAAAATCAGCTCATTAATTGCTTCATTTTCTATTCTTGATTTTAAAGTATCCAGATGTAATTGCTGAGGGCCAATACCATCCAGGGGTGATAAATGCCCCATCAATACAAAATAAATCCCATGATACGAGCCCGATTGCTCAATGGCATATACGTCCGAGGGAGTTTCAACAACACAAAGCACCTGCTTATCACGCTTTGCTGCTTGACAAATATCACAGAGTTCATATTCAGTTAAAATACGACAGCTTTGACAATGCCCAACATTTTCCATTGATTGAGTCAAAGCATGAGATATCTTTCTCGCCCCATTTCTATCACGCTCCAGAAGGTGATAGGCCATGCGTTGTGCAGACTTAGCTCCAACTCCTGGAAGGCATTTAAGACTATCAATTAATTGATTAATTAAAGGGGAATGTGCCATTAAAACGGAAGTTTAAAGCCTGGTGGTAAATTTAAACCATCTGCCATACCAGACATTTTACCTTTAGATTGCTGCTCAATTTGACGTACAGCATCATTAACAGCTGCGGCTATTAAATCTTCCAGCATTTCTTTGTCATCCATCAGGCTATCATCAATATTAACCCGACGTAAATCACGGCGTCCGGTCATCACTACAAAAACCATGCCGCCGCCAGACTGCCCTGTCACTTCCATGTCAGCAATTTCAGCCTGTGCTTTTTGCATATCTTCCTGCATTTGTTGAGCTTGTTTCATCAAGCCGCCTAAACCACCTTTCATATCAGATCCTTATATTTTGTATTAATGGAGCGTGTGTTTCCTATCCAAGGTTTAATTGTTTCTTCTCTTATCTGGGCTGAAAAAGCAGTCAACAGCATATCAACTTTTTCATCTGCATAAATAGACTTAATGGCATCTTGCTGCAACATCTCAGCTTCCTGAATTTCATGCCGTCTAGGTGTTTGTAATTGCTCAGACTTTTGTAACTGACATTCCTTAATATCAAGTCTAATTTCTGCACCCAAAGTCTCATAAAGAGCTTCCTGCAAGCGTTTTTTCATTTTATCATTGAGTAAGTGTTTATGCACTGATTCTAATAATAATTCAAAAACTTGAATGTTTTCCTGTTCTGATTGTCTAACTAAGGCACAATGCTTTGCTAATTGCTGAACCAGACCATCAACCTGAGAACGCTCGATCAGATCATACCAATAAACAGCTAAATCACTACTTTTCTCATCCAGACAAGGAAAATTTGGCGCAGGAATTTGCTCTAGTTTTATATTTTTTTCTGATGAATGCCTGGGCGTAAGGCTTTGTTGTATTTCTGGCTCTGATATTAGTTCTGGTAATGTTAATTCTGCTTCTGATGTTTTCTCTACAACAATAGCAGGTTCCACTTCAGGCTTAGAAGAATAAATTTTATCAGATAGTTCATTTATAGATAACTTTTTTTTTACACCATCAAGCTGCCCTGTGTTATGAGCATAAGGCAAATAATCCTGTTCTAAATGCCCTTCCGGTATAGTTTCAGCTGACTCAAAATGATTTTCTTGAGAATAAGCTTCTACCGGAGGTAAATCCAAATCCTGCGGCATTGCATTAGGATTTTGGCTGTAATTTTGAACTGGGCTTTGATCAATCTTAGGTAGCGGATTTGTTAATGGTTTTGAATTTATTTCATCTGTCGTAGGTTCGTTTAGCACAACTCTACTTGCAACAACATTTGTTTCTACAGAGTTATTTTCAACAATACTATTTACTACAGCTCTTTCTTTAGGAAATTCTAGATTAGAAGTTTCAGGTACTTTAATTTTTTCCTGCAACTGTTTTTGATTACCTTGAACTATAGCCGGTTTAAACGCCAGCATCCTCAGTAAAATCATCTCAAAACCACCCTGAGGTTGTGGAGAGAATGGCAAATCCTTACGACCATTTAAAGCAATTTGGTAATATAGCTGAATATCTTCTGCAGAAATTGCTGCAGCCATTGTTTCTAAGGCATTTTTATCACCCAAACTATTATCAATAGCATCAGGTACCTGCTGGTATAGAGCAATACGTTGTAAAGTTGTAATTAATTCAGCTAACACTGTTTTAACATCAATCCCCTGCTCTACTAAAATTCGGCTTTGTGAAATCAAAGACGAACCATCTTCATTAGCAAGAGCGGTTAATAATTCAAATATGCGTTGCTTTTGAACACTACCCAGCATCACTTCAATATCAGCCAAATTAGGCTTAGCATCACAATAGGCAATTGCCTGCTCCAACAAGCTCAAACCATCACGCATAGAACCATCAGCAGCAATAGCCAGATGCTTGAGAATATTGTTTTCAAAAGGAATTTTTTCTGTATTTAAAATCAAGCTTAACTGCTGTTCTATCTGCTCAATAGTTAAACTTTTCAGATTAAAATGCAAACAGCGAGACAGGATCGTCACCGGTAATTTTTGTGGATCTGTGGTCGCCAGTAAAAATTTAATATGATGCGGTGGTTCTTCAAGGGTTTTTAATAAGGCATTAAAACTATGCCCAGACAGCATATGAACTTCGTCAATCAGATAAATTTTAAATCGACCACGCGTCGGTGCGTACTGAACATTGTCTAATAAATCACGAGTATCTTCGACCTTAGTACGTGAGGCAGCATCTACTTCAATCAAGTCAATGAAACGTCCCTCATCAATCTCAACACAAGCTGCACATTTCCCACAAGGATTCGCCGTAATCCCCTGCTCACAATTTAAGGCCTTAGCAAACACCCTGGCCACAGTGGTTTTACCCACCCCACGAGTCCCGGTAAATAAATAAGCATGATGCAAACGCTCAGACTCTAAAGCATTAGCCAATGCCTTAAGCACATGCTCCTGCCCCACCATAGTAGAGAAATTCTTAGGACGATATTGACGAGCCAGAACTTGATATTTCATAGTTTTATATAGGCAGTATATTAAAAATAAGTAAATTTATTATCTGTTATTACATAAAATTATAACATAAGCATTAGAATTCTTGTAAAATCACTGCAAATATATTTCGTTATTTTAAGAAAGAGCAAAAGAATAGATCAAGAGATAAAAGAAGGGGTGGCGTTCGGCAATAGTGTATGTAATCCACAATTGGTGAGGTATGGTTTCTATTATCGGGGACGCTCAGCCTCGGCATCCATATCTCGAAAAGCCCCGTAATAGCAACCATACC
>JAUJGA010000090.1:0-1686 GCA_042095675.1 Gammaproteobacteria bacterium | reverse complement strand
TCACCATAAATAGACTCACTCTCAGGTGAAAAATTCATCTCTCTCAATATATCCCGCTCTGCTTCAGCTGTACTCATACCCTTAACTATTTTCTTATCAAATCGAGAAACCCAAGCTGTCAATCCATCCATAGACGCTACTGCTCTACCAAAAGAGGATTGGAATAATTGTGAAATAATTATTCCACTTGCTGTAAATGCCATGTTTTAAATCTCCTGGAAATTAATAATATATAGAGTCTCCTGCAAAACTCCAGAGGCTAAATGTTAAAAATACTCCTGTCACGGAGTGACCGATTTTTTTATGATAATTGTAAAGTTTTAACCGTATTTTCTCATCATGCTTACAAAATTATCCATTAGACTCGCATAGGTAAGCCCTTTAAAACTAGAAATCTTATAAAACTAAAACTATTTTTTAAGTCTATGTGACAAATTTTAGTAATTGATCGGCAGTTAATATAGTGTGCCCCAAGATTTAGACAATAGGTTAAGATATAAGACCTAACCAAATGGGAAACCTAAAAATGAGTAAAAAGAGAAACTCATTCAGCAATGAATTTAAAGCAAAAGTGGCCATTGAAGCCATCAAAGGTCAGAAAAATATTGCTGAAATTGCTTCAGAATTTGGAATTCAGAGTACACAGATCAATAATTATAAAAATAAGTTACTAGCGGGTGCAGCAGATAGTTTTTCCAAAAAGTTAGAAAACAAAGAAGCTGAACATGAAAAGGAAAAAGAGCATCTTTATAGCCAAATAGGCCAATTACAGGAGGAGGCAAACTGGCTGTCAAAAAAGTTGAAGATGTTCAACTGAATACGGATGAAAAGCGGTGTTGCATAGAAAAAGAGCACCCTCTGTTGAGCATCAAAAAACAATATAATTTAATTAATCTGAATCGTTTCAGCTATTACTATCAGCCTAAAGAGCCTCAAAATAGTAATAATTTGAAACTAATGAATTTAATTGATGAACTGTACACAAAACATCCATTTTATGGCAGTCGCCAAATTAGAAATGCTCTGCGGTTAAGGGGTTATAAAATTAATCGCAAAAAAGTACAACGTCTGATGAGGATTATGGGATTAATCTCAGTTGCACCAAAACCGAATACCAGCAAGCCCTGTAAGGCAAACAATATCTATCCGTATTTGCTGGGTGGGATTGATATTCCTCGAAACATCCAGGTTTGGTGTACTGATTTGACGTATATTCGGATGCCACATGGTTTTGTCTATCTGAGTGCTGTTATGGACTGGAATAATCGGTTTGTACTGTCCTGAGAGATATCAACCACGATGGAAAAACACCTGCTCAAGCATATAGCATGATGACAGAAGTTGTTTCAGAACTAAAATTGGCTGCATAAAAGCGAGCCTATTAACGATAGATATTTTATATCTTATTTTATATCTTATTTTTTAACTGACTTGTCTTGACGATAGTGTCCACTTTAGTCATGCTGTTTTACAGGGTGCTATTATGCATCCAGATAAGAAACAAGTACTGCCTGTTATGCCTGAAGCCATTAAAAATAGTGATGGTACAAAAAAACAGGACTGTGAAAGTAAAGCGGCCAAACGTTTTATGTCCAATCTTAAAAAAGCCCATCCACGGCAAGGGTTTATGATTTGTGGTGATGGCTTAATGTCACACCAGCCGATGATAGAAACAATTCTTGAAGA
>JAUJGA010000089.1:0-9458 GCA_042095675.1 Gammaproteobacteria bacterium | reverse complement strand
CTCCACCTGTAATTGGCCTATTTGGCTATAAAGATGCTCTTTTTCCTTTTCATGTTCAGCTTCTTTGTTTTCTAACTTTTTGGAAAAACTATCGGCTGCACACGCTAGTAACTGCTTTTTCCAATTATTGATCTGTGTACTGTGAATTCCAAATTCCAAATTCTGAAGCAATTTCAGCAATACTTTTCTGACCTTTGATGGCTTCAATGGCCACTTTTGCTTTAAATTCATTGCTGAATGATTTTCTCTTTTTACTCATTTTTAGGTTTCACATTTGGTTAGGTCTTATATCTTAACCTATTGTCCAAATTTTGGGGTACACTATATACAGCAGAGAAGCGTGGTTGAGTTTTATACTTAATTAGGAGAGGTATTTGCAAAACTGCTCTTAACCTCCCATTCTTCGCCTAAGAGCGCCTACTTTTGGTAGAAAGGGGCACAGGATAACTTCTTTGTAAACAAAGTAGTAAACTGAGGGGGGTTGGCTTTTAATCTGTTAGTTTTACAATTACTTTGGAGTTAAAAATTAACTCATTACAAATAATAAGCCCCGGTTGTCATCACCTTAGATGATACTTTCATGGCAGCCTTAACAGTACCAGGCAAATCAGCACCACCTGCATCTTTGGCAATCACTGCATGATGTAATTCATCTTCCTTCATCTGTTCCAGTATGGCACGACTTTTATGATCATTTTCTGACATTTGTGCTAAATGCTCATCTAAATGACGTACCACCTGATGTTCAGTTTCATAAACAAAGCCTAAACTCCATTGGTCACCTGCTTTTCCAGCAATAGCACCAATGGTTAATGAACCAAAATACCAGAAAGGGCTTAAATAACTGACATGTGTTCCCAGTTCTTTACAGCGTTTTTCACACCAGGCTAAATGATCATTTTCTTCTTGTGCTGCACGTTCCAATTGCTGGCGTACTTCAGGCAATTTAGCAGTTAAAGCCTGTCCCTGATAAAGCCCCTGTGCTGAGACCTCACCAGCATGATTAATACGCATTAAACGGCCAGCTAATTCTTTCTCATTATCATTAAGCTCAGTTTCAGGCTTATCCTTAGCAGGGTTCACCCTTTCTGTCACTTCAGGAGCTCCAAAAATTGTACGAATACCTGTATCAATATTAATCAAAAAATGATCGAAGGCTGAAAATTGACGTTTTTCCAATGACACTATATATTCCTTGTCCTAAGTTTTATCTAAACACTAGCTTTTATAAGCAACTGCCGAGCCAGCAAACTCACTGGATGAATCACTTCTACTTTCTTCCATGAGTATTCCAGGCCCTGCTTAAAATGTAAACTACAGCCAATATTAGATGAGACTAAAAGTTGCGAGTCCTGTTGTTTTATTTCGTCTAGTTTATCATGAAGCAGTTGATTTGACACTTTTGGATACTGCAGCATATAACTGCCTGCAGCACCGCAGCAATATTGACTATTGAGTTTATGTAGTTTAATGGCGGGGATTAATGCCAATAATTGATATAATAATTGTTCTTCCTGCAAAATATTTTTTAAACTACAGGTTGTATGAACAATGACGTGTTGATCTAAAGGTGCAAAGCTTAGTTGAGAGGTTGTCATTTGTTTATGTAAAAAAGCCATCAGATCAGAACTTTTGTGAGAAAATATTTTCGCACTACTTATTAAAGAGTCCAGCTCGGCATATTCTTTTAACTGGCCTGAACAACTACTATTTAGAGAAACTATAGCCTCATAGTTATTTTCATTGTCATTAGTAAAGGCATTAATGTTTTGCTGTGCCTGTAATAACATGCCTTTATGATCGCCATGGCGTAGTTTTATGGCACCGCAACAGGACTGTTTTTCTGGGACAATAACATTATAATGGCAGGCATTGAGCAATTTAATTGCATCTAATAGGCTTTGTTGTTCGAAAAGGTCAGCACTACAGCCTTTAAACAGAAGCACGTGACCTCTAGCTTTATCAGGCTCACTAATAAGATAGGAGGTTTTTAGCTTTATTTGAGTGCTTGAGATTTCACGAGACAATGTTTTAAGTAGAGCTAAGGTATTTGACTCTTTTGTTCCCATCCCAGCCTTCTCCCAGAGGAAGAATGCACCTGTTTGTAATGGCCTGGCGAATTGTATTATTTTTTTAAGCCATGGCTGTAAATTAGGAGTGAGCAAAAGTCTTTCTGATAATTGCTGTAACCAGGTCTGTTGGCTATTTATAATATCAGTCTTAGCATTAGTTGCCACTAGTTGTCGCCCTAAACGATTAATTTGGGAATACTTAACTTGTGAAGGACACATTTTTTCACAAGCCAGGCAAGATAAACAATGTTCCAATGGTTCTATTAAAGCTTGATTAATTTCTAGTTGTTTCTCTGCCACAGCTTTAAATAAAGAAATTCGCCCTCTAGGTGATTCATTTTCCGTATGAAATAGCTGATATGTGGGACAGTGGGGCAGGCATAAACCACAGAGAACACATTGATTGCCTAATTGTGAAATGGTTTGCTGAATCGACAAAAAATAATCCATAAGTGTATAAAAGTTAAATTGAGCTTATTATAGCATCGGCTAATCCTGAGAAACAGGAGCAGGATGAGTCTCTAAATAAAGGAAGATAATACAAATGTCATATTATTCAAAACATGTTTTTTTCTGTATCAATGATAGGGAAGATGGCAGTTCATGCTGCCAACGTTTTAATGCCCGTGCGATGCGACAATATGTTAAAAATAAATGTAAGGAATTAGGTATTTACGGGAAAGATCAAATACGTATCAGTAGTGCTAGTTGTCTGGGACGTTGTCAGGAAGGTCCTGTTGTCGTAGTATACCCTGAAGCCACCTGGTATGCCTATGTGGATGAGGAAGATTTAGATGATATTATTGAACAACATTTATTAAAAGGGGAGGTCGTTCAACAACTAAAATTATCTAATTAGTGTCCATCCGTAAATTGCTCTTTATCTTACTTCCCCCTTCTAACAAAAGTAGGCGCTCTTAGGCGAAGAATGGGGAAGCTAAGAGCATAAAAAACTCTATTTACGGATGGACACTAATTATAAAAAATGGCTCTGTTTACGTTAAGTGTTGGTAAACTCCTGCTGAGTTAAAAAATAGTTGTTCAGGCGTTAGATTTTTAAACTGATCCAATGATCTTTGCCACCCAAGATAATGATCTAAATATTTCTTGATTACCCATAAATCTCCGCCATCTTCAGGAGGTTGCCATTCATAGGAGGTGTTCTCACTGCGACACAGAGAAATCTTGGCATCATATCTCTTAAGTTGAACCTTCTGTTAAATCGATAACAAAACTCAGCAAGATAGCGAGGTAAATGCCTGGAGTTTATTGAATGATAACTGCCTCTCATGGAATTCTTAACGTTACCTATCATGGTATTAACCCAGATAAATTCTTTCTTATCAACACTTGAAGCGCCTCCACCTGTGACTAGTCGCTTGTGTATACAACCTGCATTCTCAATGGCTGGAAAGCAATTGAGTCCATCAGAGTAAACTGTACTTCCTGGCATCAAATGATCATGAGTCCATCTTTTTATTTCTTCTAGCTGAAAACCTTTGAGAACATTCAAGTTCATTGCTATTGGATGGCCATCTTCATCAGTTGAAACAGCAGCAACAAATGGCTTTTTGTTTTCTGAACCACGCCCCCTGGAAACTCCACGATGTTCACCACCCCAATAAGCATCATCAATTTGACTAATGCCCGATAAAGGCTTGCTATCATCACGTTCTTTCATTACTTGCATGATCTTTTGTTTTAGACTCCAAGCTGTATTGTAGCTGACTTTCAGTTGTCTCTTTAACTCTAAAGCTGATATGGCTGTTTTCATTTGTGTCATAAGATGAATCGCTAAGAACCACTTAGTTAAGGGTAACTTAGTACTGTCAAAAATAGTTCCACTTGTTGCTGAAGTTTGATGGTGACAGTGATTGCACTGGTAAAGATTACAATTCTTTAAAGTGCAGTACTTCTTTGCTCCACATTCAGGACAAATAAATCCATTTGGAAACTTCCAATTAAATAGAACTTTTCGGCATTGCTCATCTGTACCATAATTTTCAAAAAACTCAAATAAGCTATAACCTTCTTGAAATTGAATTTTATTTTTAGCCATTATTCTATACTCCGCTTAAGTGATAGTTTGATTATAGCACAAATTTCAAAAGTAGCTGAGCATTATGGCTAATCAAGAAAGAATATACAATCTTAGAGAAAAAATGACATGTTTGTATTAGTGCAATAAATCAGCTTTACCGTAGTTATTGGCTTCGGTAGATATATTACATCCAAGAGGTAGCTGAGCTTTGTGGGTAATCAGGAATAAATAAGTAATTTAAAAAAGCTCTCTCGAGGTACTTGCAAAACTAATAGATTTTATGATTTTAGCTTCCCCCTTCTAAAGAAGGGGGAGGCTGAGAGCAGTTTTGCAAGTACCTCTCTCTATTAATGAATAAAAAGCAAAAAAAAGCCCGCTCTATGATATACATAGAGTGGGCTTTTTTTGGAATGAAGAGAATTAAGCTTTTTTGATTAAAAACTCAAATTTACCACCATTTTCACTGCTTTCCATTAACTCATTACCAGTTTGGTTAGCAAATGCTTCAAAGTCTTTTACTGAACCTGGATCGGTTGCAATAATGTGAAGTATCTGACCAACATCTAATCCTGCTAATGATTTTTTTGCACGTAAAATTGGTAGTGGACAGTTTAAACCTGAAGCGTCTAATTCTTGATCAAAGTCAGCCATCTATATTCCCTCGTTATTTATTTTGTAAAAAGTTTTATTATTAATTAAAACTGATTTCGGATTAAATAGTCATTATAACTAAATAAAGCTTATCATCAGCTCGTCAACCCAACCATTCTAATATAATTCATTAGTAATATACAAGCCCACCATAAGAGATATCTCATAAACAAAGATAAATCAGCTGATAGGAAAGCCCATTTGCGCCCATGTAACAATACCACCACGCAAATTATACACATTATCAACACCCTTCGAAGTCATAAAAGCACAAGCCTGTGCTGAACGAGCTCCTGTTTGACAATAAAAAATTATTTTTTCCACCTCAGCCAGTTCATCCATCTTTATGGGAATTACATGCAATGGAAGATTTTCAGAACCTGAGATTTTTCCTCGTGCAACCTCTGCAGTTGTACGTACATCAATAAGCCTTACATTATCAGGCAAATTTTCAAATTGCTGATTTAACTCGCTTACATCTATTTCTTTTATGCCATACATAAAAAAAGAAGTCCCCTATAAAAGATAAATAACTATTGTAAAATCCGCTATAATACAGGACTGCTACGCTAGTGATAATTGCCACACAAAAATAAAAGCATTCAATTGTATGCTAATATAGCAGTGTATTTCAAGTTTTATTACGAATAAAATCAAGGTAATAGCAATTTTTTAAAATGAATAATTTTCTAAAAAAGTTTATATCCAGCTGCCTCTATATACAGCTCTCTTTCGTTCCCGTTTATGCTCAGGATATTAAATTGCCGGATTTGGGTGCTTCATCCAGTGTGGACTTAACGCCATTAATGGAAGAACAAATTGGTCGTGAAATAGCCACACAGATCCGCAATTCACATCAAATTGTTGATGACCTGGAAATTAATGAATATCTACAAAATCTGGGCTACTCATTAGTCGCCAATAGTGATGATGCCTATCAGAATTTTCATTTTTTCTTAATCAACTCCAGTCAAATCAATGCCTTTGCTACTCCAGGTGGTGTCGTTGCAGTTTATAGCGGTTTATTTCTAACCACTGACACTGAAAGTGAATTAGCTTCAGTTATGGGGCATGAAATTGCACACGTCACCCAAAGGCACTTAGCACGAAGCTTTGAAAAATCAAATCAGCTCAGTATCCCGATTATGGCTGGTATGGTTGCCGGAATTCTACTGGGAGCAGCAACAGGCTCTGGAGATGCCGGAGCTATAGCAGCTCTTGGAGTTTCTGCTGCAGGACAACAGGCACAAATTAATTATACACGCTCAAATGAGAAAGAGGCCGACCGTGTAGGTATGCAATATCTAAGTCGCTCAGGTTATGATCCCATTGGTATGCCTGGTTTTTTTCAAAAATTAGAACGTAAAAATCGCTTTGTAGGCGGTGCTAATTATCCTGAATTTTTACGCACTCACCCTATTACTATCAATCGAATTGCAGAGGCCCAGCAAAGAGCAGAACAATATAAAAAACAAATGAAGGCATTTAAAAGTCCTCTGACTTACCACTTAATGAAAACCAAGCTTCATGTTCTGACTGCCAGTAATGCCAATAGAGTAAAAAGTTTTTATGCTGAAAGAATAAAAAAACATAGCAGTGTTGGACAAGGAATAAAAATACGACCACAAGAATATTATGGCTATGCTTTATCTTTATTTCGCAAACAAAACTATAAGGAAGCCATTAAAATATTTAAACAACTCCATCAGTCTGATTCAGAAAATAATTCGTATGTTATTGCATTGGCCAAGTCCTACATTGCAACTGATGATAAAATCTTACAAAATAAAGGGCTTAAGCTATTTTCTGACACCCTAAACGATAGGCCATATAACCTGGCGCTCACCAGTAATTATGCCTATGCACTGATCCAGTCAGGCCAGCTAAAGAAAAGTATTAAGTTAATTGAAAATTTTAATAAAGATAATTTTAAACACCCGGCAATTTATAAACTGCTTTCAATGGCTTTAGGAAAAGACAAGCAATTAGTTCAGGCACACATAGCTGAAGCTGAATATTATTACCTAAGCGGTCTATTAGATGCCGCCATATTACAACTTCAAATTGCTCGTAAGCTGGCAGCACAAAAGGACTTTTATACCTTATCAAAAATTAGTGCTAGGGAAAGTGCACTTGAAGAAGAGAAAAAGCTTTATAAGTTTGAAGAATAGGGGAAAGATAGTGGAGGTGTTAGCTAAAAGATATAGCTAACACCTACTCATAATAACTTATTTACGCAGACTCAGAAGCTGGGGTTGCTCTGGGGTATGTGAGAGGACAGCTTACGGAATCAAACTCTGAATTCTCACCCAGACGTTTATAAATGGACTCCAGCGCCATATCTTCATTGGCAAACATATTTTCATCACCTAGGTCTTTCATCAGGCTGGTTTGACGCATGACTTTTAATACCTGTCTTTTCAAACCACTGAAGACCAGCTGAATATTATTTTCTCTTAAGCGCAATAATAAATGATGTATGACCTCTTCACCGGAAGCATCCAGCTGATTAATTGCATCACCGACAATAAGAATATATTCCGCATTAGGCTTATCACTTACCGCTTCTAGAATAGCATCTTCAAAAAAGGCAACATTGGCAAAATATAAGGAGCCATCAAAACGAATAGCTATAATCTGTTCACTGGTTTCCAGGTCATTAACTTTTACATCACGTAAAGTACCATCTTTATAACGTCCTAAAATAGCAACACGTGGACTCATGGTACGATATAAATAAAGTAAAATTGCTAAACCACCGCCAATCATAATGCCTTTATCCAAATGAGGAGCAAAGCCCAGTGTGGCAACAAAAGTTACAATAGATGCAATGCCATCATGACGTGAAGCCTTCCATGCATGTTTAACAGCAGCAAAATTAATTAATCCAAAAACTGCAGTCATAATAACTGCTGCCAATACTGCTTTTGGCAAATGATACAGTAAAGGAGTCAGAAATAATAAGGTAATTAACACAATCATACCCGTAAAAACAGAAGACATACCGGTTATAGCACCTGCATTAATATTCACTGCTGAACGAGAAAATGAACCACTGGTAGGATAGGCTGAAGTCATTGAACCCAGCATATTGCCCAACCCCTGACCGATTAGTTCCTGACTTGGGTCAATACGTTCCTTAGTTTTTGCTGCCATTGCCTTGGCAATAGAAATCGCCTCCATAAAACCAATTAATGAAATAACAATCGCACTGGTCACCAGAGTACCGAATAACTCCATATTAAAAGTCGGTACTGCAAAGGAAGGCAAACCTTCCGGAATAGTACCCACCACTTCACCGCCCATTTTTTCAAAGCCGATAGCCCAGCTTACGATAGTGGTACCGGCTACGGTGATCAAAACACCCGGTAATTTAGGGAATTTCCGTTTCGCATACATAATACCGACAACCGACGCCACACCAAATACCAGGGTGATAAAATGTGCATCCCCAAGATTTAAAATCATTTGCCAGATATCATCTAAAAAGAATTCACTACGTGGCTTATCAACACCAAAGATTTTATTTAACTGAGACAGAGCAATAATCATTGCCGCAGCATTAGTAAATCCTGCAATCACGGGATGAGATAAGAAGTTCACCACCACACCCAATTTGAAAACACCCAGCATAAACTGGAATGCACCTACCATAAAGGCCAGCATAATCGCTAACGTTACAAAAGCTTCTGTCCACTCCGGTGTGCCGACTTCAAGCCCCATACCTACTACTATTGGTGTAATAGCTGATGCTGTCAATAAAGAAACAACCGCAACAGGACCTGTACCCAACTGACTGGAAGAACCCCATAAGGCTGCAATCATTACCGGTAAAAATGCGGCATATAAACCATAATAGGGAGGTAAACCTGCAAGAGAAGCATATGCCATTGATTGAGGGATTAATACCAGAGCTACTGTAATACCGGCAATAGCATCAGCCTTGACAGTATTTCCATCCATCGGAAACCATCTCAGGAAGGGCAAAAATCGTCTAATTGAGTTCATATGTAATTGCTACCAGAAGGTTAAGCTGTGAGTGATTTAACGTTATTGACAAACTTTAAAAACAAAGAAAAATCGTAATTATTCAGCACATTTATAAACAATAATCCTTGCTGGACTAGGCTCACTCGTTTTTCTGACTTTGAAAACTCGCTACGCTCAGACAGTTCAAAGCCTGAAAAACAAGCAACTATAATCCTTTGTATAGTTCACGGTGAGTAGTTACGAAAAATCTTCACTACTTCCTTTTGAAAGCAGTATATATTTATAAATTCAGGGAAAACATCATCGAAATTTTCGTCATATTATAAGCTATTTCCCTTACAAAATCAATGTGGTTTAGAATATAAGCAAAAGTTAATTTATTTGCGATTAGGCCATCAATATAAAAAAAATTCACAAAGATGATGGTGGAAAAAAATTAAGATAACCACTTCAGTCTAAATTAACAAAAGTCTTGTGGTTGCTTTAGTACTTAGAACTGTCTGCACCCAAAAGCGGGCATAGCAAACGTAGTGACTTCTTCTAAAAAAAGAGCCTAACGAGCCTCTTGCAAAACTCCAGAGGCTAAATGTTAAAAATACTCCTGTCACGGAGTGACCGATTTTTTTATGATACTTGTACAGTTTTAACCGTATTTTCTCATCATACTTACAAAATTATCCATTAGACTCCCATAGGTAAGCCCT
>JAUJGA010000088.1:0-6050 GCA_042095675.1 Gammaproteobacteria bacterium | reverse complement strand
GCTAAAATGAGTAAAAAACGAACAAGATATAGTGCGGAATTTAAATCAAAATTGGTTCTCGAACTTCTTGAAGGAGGAGAAACTTTAAATCAAATTGCGAGTAAATATGAGATATTGCCCAAAAATATGATGAACTGGAAGAAAAAGTTTTTAAAAAATATGAGTTTGGTCTTTGATAAAAGTAGTGTTGTCAAAGAATATAAAGAAAAGATTGTAAAATTAGAAAATGAATGCGATCAAATAGCTAAAAAATTAGGAAAAGTGATTATAGAGAGGGATTGGGCTGTGGAAAAGCTCGGAAGCTTGGACTTATCGACTAAAAAAGCAATCTTAGATCGAAAAGAAGGAGAAACCAAGCTATTGAAATAAAAAATACTCCTTCATTGAACAACCCGTTAAATATGCTAAATATAAGTAAAACAGCCATTTATTATCATGCTAAAGCAAAATTTAGTACAAATTCTGACTTTAAATTATTACATGCAATTGAAGTAATTTATACAGAGTTTCCTTATTACGGCCATAGGCGGATATGGAAGCAATTGTGAGAGATAATTTTACAATCGGTAGAAAATTAGTTAAAAGTGCGATGGCTTTTATGGGGATCAGAGCTATATATCCAAAATCTAAAATGACAATAGCCATAAAAGAACATAAGAAATATCCTTATTTACTGGGACAATTTAAAAATGATAAAAACCAGGTTATTATTAAAAAAGCGAATCAGGTGTGGACAACGGACATCACCTATATCAAGCTACAAAACGGTTTATTATTGAGACAGTTAATGATCAATTAAAATCCATTTCTCAAATTGAACACTCAAGATATCGCAGTGTACATGGTTTTATGCTCAATTTAATGGGTTCACTGATTGCTTATTGTCATAAAGAGGCTAAGCCTACAATAAATGTTAGCGTTAATGATATGAAAACATTGACTATTTGATTGTACATTAGTATTTTCTTATCCAGATCTGGGGTTATTTAGGGTGCGTTCGAAAATATTGTAGTTATCCGTAATTGATGAGGTGTGTAGGTTGTGGCTCAGGAGGCTTTTCGAGGCATGGGCAGCACCGGCAGCTGCATTTCCACCGTCCATGGTGGTCATGCCGAGGATGAGCGTTACATGGATGACCTTTGATAACTAAAAGATTGAGCGTCCTCCTGAATTACAATCTGCACACCGAAATGCGTTTTTTTAAAACTATTTCCGAACACCCCTTTAATAGATCTAGCAAGAAATTAACTTAACTATAAAAATACCAAAATATGTCTCTAAAAGAAAACTGCTTTACTTCTTTCAAAAATTCTATTGATTCATACACCTTACCTGAAAATTTTACCTTCCCCTTCTATTATCAACCTCACCCTTTATGCTTATTAGCGGCTCAGGAATTACAAAACCACCTTCAGACACAAAAAGACTGGCGGCATAATTTTGGCATTATAGGGGATAAAGATACTGCTATTGGAAAAATGTTCGGTGTATTACTGGTACAGAACAGAAATAATGAGATTGGATATTTATCTGCATTTTCTGGAAAGCTTGCTGAGCAGAATCATCTGACTAAATTCGTCCCTCCAGTGTTTGACTTATTAGAACCAGATGGATTTTTTCTAATAGGACAGATAGAAATAAACAGCATCAATCAACAGATTGAACATTTAGAATCCAACCCTGAAATTGCACATTTAGAAAAAATTTTAAAGTCTGAAAACGAAGCATCTCTCATGCAAATAAAAGCACATAGAGAATTTATAATCAAAAACAGAAAAGATAGAAAATCACAGAGAAATTCTGCATCTATTACTTATACTCCTGAAGAGTTCATAAAACTTAAGGATCAATTAGCACGAGAAAGTATTAAAGAAAAAAATCAATTAAAAGACTTAAATACTTATTGTGATAAAAAAACCAAAAATGCTGAAGCAAACATTATAAAGCTTAGGTCAGAAATTACTGCCTTAAAAAAACAGCGTAAAGATTTGTCAGCTTCTTTACAACAAAAAATATTCAATCAGTATAGTTTTATAAACCGGTATGGAATTGAAAAAAATCTGCAAGATATTTTTAAAACAACATCGCAAAAAATACCACCTGCGGGTGCTGGTGAATGTGCCACTCCCAAGTTATTACAATATGCTTTTCAATGGGGTATGAAACCGCTGGCAATGGCTGAGTTTTGGTGGGGTGCTTCACCTAAATCAGCGATTAGACAACATCAGAATTTTTACCCTGCCTGTCATGGAAAATGCCAGCCCATCTTAGTGCATATGCTTGAGGGAATTAAAATTGATGATAACCCCTTATTGATTCATTGCGGAAAAGAAAAAAATATTGAGATCATCTACGAGGATGATATCATGCTTGTCATTAATAAACCCACAGAGCTTCTGAGTGTACCGGGAACGCACATAGAAGACTCAGTTTATTTACGTATCAAGCAACTTTACCCCAAGGCTACAGGACCTTTAATTGTACATAGGTTGGATATGTCTACCTCAGGCATCATGTTAATCGCCTTAAGCAAAAAGGCACACAAAAATCTGCAAAAACAATTTATTAAACGTACTATTAAAAAGCGTTATATAGCTGTATTGGAGGGTTTGATTAAAGAGGAGGAAGGCATTATTGATTTACCACTAAGGGTAGATTTAGATGATAGACCTCGACAACTAGTCTGTTATGAACATGGAAAATCTGCTCAAACCCGATGGCAGCTTATTGAACGAAAAACTAATCAATCCAAAGTTTATTTCTACCCTATTACTGGACGAACACATCAGCTACGTATTCATTCAGCACACATCAATGGTTTAAATATACCTATTGTCGGGGATGATCTTTATGGAAAAAAGTCTAACCGTCTACACCTGCATGCAGATTATATAGAGTTTTTTCATCCTATGACTAAAGAATTAATACACTTTCAGGTTGACACTAAATTTACTTGATAAATATTAATTATACTTTTGATTATTAAGCTCTATATACTTAGATTTACAACTTTTTTCATCCTGTATCAATTGTCACAAGGGAATTTCTCATCACCTACCTGCTGGCTGAAAAGCAAAGAAGGTAGATTTACAGAAATAAGCCTTATTGGCTAGTGCTCTTATTGCCCTTTCTCCCTCTGGGAGAAGGGGCTTTATAGATATAAAACCTCTCTTATCCTTAAGATTTATTATAAATCTGACTGCCTGTCTCTTTAAATTGAACAGACTTCTCAGCCATCCCTTCCTTTAACGCATCCTTCACATCAGCAAAACCATGTTTTGCCGCATAATCCCGTACATCCTGAGTTATCTTCATAGAACAGAAGTTAGGTCCGCACATTGAACAGAAGTGAGCCACTTTATGAGCTTGCTTGGGCATGGTTTCATCATGGTACTCACGAGCACGTTCCGGATCCAAACCTAAATTAAACTGATCTTCCCAGCGAAACTCAAAACGTGCCTTAGACATTGCATTATCTCTCACCTGAGCACCAGGGAAGCCTTTAGCCAGATCTGCTGCATGGGCAGCTAGTTTATAAGTAATAATGCCATCACGTACATCTTCTTTATTAGGTAGGCCCAAATGTTCCTTCGGCGTGACATAACACAACATAGCAGTACCATACCAACCAATTTGAGCCGCGCCAATAGCTGAAGTAATATGGTCATAACCCGGAGCTATATCAGTAGTCAAAGGTCCCAGGGTATAAAAAGGTGCTTCATTACAGGCTTCCAGTTGGATCTCCATATTTTCTTTAATCATATGCATTGGCACATGTCCGGGACCTTCAATCATAGTTTGCACATCATGTTTCCAGGCAATTTGTGTCAACTCACCCAAAGTTCTTAATTCACCCAATTGTGCAGCATCATTAGCATCAGCAATAGAACCAGGACGTAGACCATCTCCTAATGAAAATGCAATATCATAGGCTTTCATAATTTCACAAATTTCTTCAAAGTGAGTATAAAGAAAACTTTCTGTATGATGTGCAAGACACCATTTAGCCATAATAGAACCACCACGCGAAACAATGCCGGTCAGACGTTTTGCTGTTAAAGGCACATGTTGCAAGCGTATACCCGCATGAATAGTAAAATAATCCACACCCTGCTCTGCCTGTTCAATCAAAGTATCCTTAAAAATTTCCCAGGTCAGATCTTCAGATTTACCATTTACTTTTTCCAAAGCCTGATAAATCGGTACAGTACCAATAGGCACTGGAGAGTTGCGAATAATCCATTCACGGGTTTCATGGATATTTTTTCCTGTGGAAAGATCCATTAAGGTATCTCCACCCCAGCGGGTAGACCAGACCATTTTCTCTACTTCTTCCGTAATAGAGGAAGTCACCGCAGAGTTGCCAATATTAGTATTTACTTTAACAATAAAGTTACGCCCGATAATCATTGGCTCTATTTCAGGATGGTTAATATTGGCAGGGATAATCGCACGCCCCATGGCTATTTCATCACGCACAAACTCCGCAGTTATTTGCTCCGGAATACTGGCACCAAAGCTTTCACCTGGATGCTGGGGATATTGTCCCATCAAACCAGCTTCACGCATTTCCTGTAATTTATTATTTTCACGAATCGCCACAAATTCCATTTCAGGTGTAATAATACCCTGACGAGCATAATGCATTTGCGAAACATTCTTACCTGATATGGCTTTACGGGGTGCACTAATATGTTCAAATCTTAAGTGAGCCAGTTCAGGATCACTTTGGCGCTGCTGACCATATTCCGAACTCGGACCTGACAATTGTTCAGTATCATTACGCTCTGCAATCCAGTTCTCTCTTAATGCAGGTAAGCCCTTAAGCAAATCAATCTGAGCATCCGGATCGGTATAAATACCTGAAGTATCATAAACTGTGATAGGAGGATTTTTTTCTACATCCTCATTCATCTGAGTATCGTCCTGAGAAATTTCACGCATAGGCACTTGTATATCAGAGCGACTGCCTTGTACATATATTTTTTTTGAGCCTGAAAAGGGCTGAGTGACTTCTGCAGATAATTGAGTGGTCTGACGGATAAATTCTTCTGGTATAGCGCTCATACAATTCCTTACATTAATAATAATAAACGTAACTACTCAGCATATTGACTAACAAATAACAGTTGAGCCTTATGCTTACTTATTTTTAGTACTTAGAAAACTCACTACGTTCAGACAGTTCTAAGTACTAAAAACAAGCAACCATAAGACTTTTGTTAATTTAGACTGAGTAGTTACTAATAAACAAACGTATGGAAGTTGGATTGTACAAACACAATGCTTCCCTACGCCGGTGTGAACCGGATCAGGTTCGAAGGGTGTTTCTCGCCTCAAAGAATTGATATTCTCAAGGACCCCTAGCAGATATGAAAATAACTGAATTTTAAGAAAATATCAAGCAGCAATTTATATCACATTATAGATCTTCTTATAAATGCAGAATTTTAGTCTCTTATAGAAACCAGGTTAATATTTTTTACCTTTAATCAGTGCTTCCGGATGTTGTTCCAGATAAAGTGGACCCTATCGTCAAGACAAGTCAGTTAAAAAATAAGATATAAAACATCCATCGTTAATAGGCTCGCTTTTATGCAGCCAATTTTAGTTCTGAAACAACTTCTGTCATCATGCCATATGCTTGAGCAGGTGTTTTTCCATCATGTGCCTTGTGTGGCCTTTCATAATTATAAAACTAAAAATATTCCTTTAGAAAGCTTTTGTATCAGCAGTCTGGAAACCGTATTACGGCGCCATGGAAAACCAGAAATATTTAATACGGATCAAGGTGCTCAATACACCAGTCGAGCATTTACAGGCCTTCTTAAAATAAATGATATAAAAATCAGTATGGATGGAAAAGGCAGAGCAATGGACAATATTATGATTGAACGCCTTTGGAGAAATGTGAAATACGAAGAAGTTTACCTTAAAGATTATCAAAGTATTGACGAGCTAAAAAGCTCTCTAAAGGAATATTTTGAGTTTTATAATTATGAAAGGCCACACAAGGCACATGATGGAAAAACACCTGCTCAAGCATATGG
>JAUJGA010000087.1:0-2251 GCA_042095675.1 Gammaproteobacteria bacterium | reverse complement strand
AAAGGGCAAAATCATAGATAATTAGTGTCGTCTAAAACTCTAACTTATCAAAGGAAATTGCCCAGGCGTCCTATACTGTCAGAAATACTCACCTTTGGTCAACACTGAAATACACTAAAAGAGTCTCCCGATCTTTATCGTCCCAAATTTTGCCCGTATTGCCATGCAGTGGTGATTTGGTGTCATGGCTTTTATTATAGAAAGCCTGATCGAATTAATCATGGAAATGATTCAGTTAACGATATTCTCATCCCCCGTCATCAATGTGCTGATTGTCGTCATACTTTTTCAACTTTACCAGAATATATTGCCCCCAGACGTTGGTATCTCTGGGCAATCCAGAAATGGTGTTTATGGTTGAGCTTAAATGGCTGGTCAGTTCATCAAATCCATCAATGCTTACCTATCTCTAGAAGTACCATCAAACGCTGGATTAATTGGTTGTTGGATTATTTTGCATTGCATCATCATGAGATTTGCAATCAGCTATCTGAAATGGGCTATTTTGCTAATTGTGCACCATTTTGGAATCACTGGTTAAAATCCAGACTATTTTCTCATGCCATGCTTTTACTCAACAAAGGTGGGTTGGTTGTGCCATGATGAATTGATCCGGTATAGCCCCCTGAAATTTTAGGGGGCTCCATACACTTTAGCCATTATGCTGGAACGGGTAATAATTTAGTCTCTGATTTTTAATTCAAAGGAGACTTTATTATGAAAGCAGTTCATCCGGTTGCTTTGTTTCGCATGACGGTTTTAGGCGAACTGATTAGCAGGCAATATTTAGAGCGAGGAGAATTGAAGACCATCATCAAGCAATTGGCACTCAAACATTATGATATTCCAAATTCTCGCCATACTTTACTGAGTGAGAAAACCATTGAATCCTGGTATTACACCTATAAAAAAGAAGGTGTGAAAGGATTAACGCCTAAAAGACGTCTTGATCATGGACAATCTAAAATTCCACCTGCACTACAACAGACCATTATTAAGGCCAAACAGGAGAATCCACGGCGTTTCCTTAATACTTTGTTAAAATTAATGCAGATGGAGCAACAGGAAGGCTCACATCAACTCAGCCGTTCCAGTGTTTATCGTCTATTAGTCCGCCATGGATTATCACGCCCTACAGGTAGTGATCAGCATAAAGAATTACGACGCTTTGAAGCAGATTATCCCGGTGATATGGTTTATGGTGATGTGATGCATGGACTAAAAGTTGTTATAAATGGCAAAGTGCAAAAGTCTTATCTGGTTAGTTTAATGGATGATAAATCTCGCCTGATTTTACATTCATTGTTCTGTTCCAGTGAAACAGCATTGGAGATTGAATATGTATTAAAACAGGTCTTGTTACGCAGAGGATTACCCAAACGTTTAATCCTAGATAATGGCGCTGCTTATCGAGCTAAAAGTCTACAGGGAATTTGCGCCCGATTATCTATCCAGCTTATTTATTGTAAGCCCTATGCTCCAGAGGGAAAAGGTAAAATTGAACGCTGGCACCGTACCTTGAGAGCACAATTTTTAACTGAACTATCCCCTCATAAAATGCTCACACTGACAGAAATTAATCATCTCTTATGGGCATGGATTGACCAGATTTACCATCCAATTCCTCATAGTTCACTGCAAGGTAAAACGCCGTTAACAGTCTGTCAAAATGGTCTGGCATCGATTAAACCATTAGGCACTTTAGCCCATCAGTTAGATGAACTTTTTTACCATCGTGTTGAACGTAAAGTGCGTAAGGAAAGTACCATATGGACGATACATAGCTGAACTCTAGCATCTGTTGATAAAACCGTCATTCCGCACCTCACTTTATGAATAAACCAAATCAAAGGCGTTCCCAAAGCCTGAAGGATTATTTTATGTTTTTCTTGTAAGTTCACCACAATCTGTTGTTCCTGAGCAATACTCAGTAAATGAATTCCCATAAAACTAAAAAATACCCAGCGTGCCGTTGGATTTTGAATCGACTTTTTCTTTTGATTGGGAAAATGCAGGTCATTTTCTTAAAGTTGAGTTCTTATTTTATGCTCAAGTCCAGCATAAACCATCAGGCAGCAAGTCATCACCATTAATAAAGCTTCTATCCGAACAGGCTTTTTTAAATAAAATGAAGCTGTTAAAAACTCTCGACTCTTGAGAAAACGAAAGTCACGTTCTACTTTTTGTTGGGATTTATACAAATCCAGTCAACCTTGCATGCTCAGTGGTGAATCAACATCATTTGTGTTGC
>JAUJGA010000086.1:0-16952 GCA_042095675.1 Gammaproteobacteria bacterium | reverse complement strand
AAAGGGCAAAATCATAGATAATTAGTGTCGTCTAAAACTCTAACTTATCAAAGGAAATTGCCCAGGCGTCCTATACTGTCAGAAATACTCACCTTTGGTCAACACTGAAATACACTAAAAGAGTCTCCCGATCTTTATCGTTCCAAATTTTGCACGTATTGCCATGCAGTGGTGATTTGGTGTCATGGCTTTTATTATAGAAAGCCTGATCGAATTAATCATGGAAATGATTCAGTTAACGATATTCCCATCCCCCGTCATCAATGTGCTGATTGTCGTCATACTTTTTCAACTTTACCAGAATATATTAAAGTGGACCCTATCGTCAAGACAAGTCAGTTAAAAAATAAGATATAAAATATCCATCGTTAATAGGCTCGCTTTTATGCAGCCAATTTTAGTTCTGAAACAACTTTTATCATCATGCCATATGCTTGAGCAAGTGTTTTTCCATCATGTGCCTTGTGTGGCCTTTCATAATTATAGTTTACCAGAATTTAAACTGTTCTATTAAACTATGGATTTTTTTACTAATATTATGATCAGGTAAAATGCTGATAAAAATAAAGACAGTAGCAAGGATAATAGCCAGTAGTTTTAAAAAAGGCAGTAATAGAAATATGACAACTAGAATGCCAATACCAATATAAAAGTATTTGGGGTCCTTAATTTGTTTAAATAGTTCCATTATTTTATCGCCAAATTCTTTCATCCACATATTCCTTAATTATTGTGTTAATTCAAACCATTCATTCAGTACACCTTTGGCCTCATCGACCCCGGTTTTCTTTAAAGAGGAAAAAAGCTGTGCTGTAGTACCGGCATAGTCAGTTTTTAAAAGTTTTTGTACTTTAAATAAGGTGTTTTTTGCCGCACCGCGTTTAAGCTTATCTGCCTTGGTGAGTAAAATATGGGTGGACAGATGAGACTGACGACACCATTCTAGCATTTGTGTATCATATTCGGTAAATGGTCTACGCACATCCATTATTATCACAACGCCCTTTAGAGAGCTGCGTTCCACCAGATAACGCTGTAGTAAATTTTGCCAATGATTTTTAACTTGCAGTGGTACCTTAGCATAACCATAGCCTGGCAGGTCAACCAGATGGTGTTTAGGATCAATGGAAAAATAATTGATCATCTGGGTACGACCTGGTGTTTTTGAAGTCCGGCACAGGCTCTTAATATTAGTAATTGTATTGATAGCACTGGATTTTCCTGCATTGGAACGCCCGGCAAAGGACACTTCAATAGCATTGTCCTCTGGTAATTGTGCTAGCTTATTCACACTAAGTAAAAACTTTGCCTGGTTATAAATGTTAGAGCAGGGCTTACTTATAGACTGGGATTTATTAGCTTGTATATTATTGGATTCAGACATATTCAGTTTGATTTTGTTACTTTATAGGAGACCGATTATTGATATAAGTCGGTTTTAATTAAGATATTTTGGTATTTTAGCACTTTATTATAAACAAATGTTGGTCAAGTGAGATTGTTTTGTGTAAAATAAGCCAAATTTTTTCCCATAATTAGAAGATTTAATATAAACGTTCAGGAATGATTCAATGAAAAATTTAATTAAAAATTTAGCTGCTTCAGCATTACTTATTGCTTCAACAGCATCATTTGCCGATGGCAGAGCTTTATATAAGACTGCTTGTTTTGCATGTCATGACGTTGGTGTTGCCGGTGCTCCAAAATTTGCTGATAAAAAGTTATGGGCTCCAAGAATAACGACAGGTATTGATGCGATGGTTAAAACAGTGATTACTGGCAAGGGTGCAATGCCACCAAATGGTGGTACTCAACTAACTGAAGCTCAAATTCGTGAAGTTGTTGTCTATATGGCTGATTCTGCTAAATAGTTTTTAGCTGAGACATTTTTAATAATAAATTTATAGAACCCCAAGATTTAGGTAAAACCATGAAAAAAATTGTAATTGCTGTTGCTCTGGCAGCAGGTTTAACTGGAATGGTGCATGCGGCAGGTGATGCGGATGCAGGTAAGGCCAAAGCTGCAACTTGTGTTGCTTGTCACGGAGCAGACGGCAATTCTATTGCCCCTAATTTTCCGAATCTTGCCGGGCAAAGTGAAGCTTTTCTCTATAAGCAGTTGAAAGATTTTAAAGCGGGCAAACGTAAGGATGCCACGATGGATGCTATGATTATTCCTCTTGATGATCAAGCTATGCAGGATATATCTGCTTTTTTCGCTAGTCAAAAGTTAAAGCCGGGTCAGGCAGATTATGCTTTAGTTGATGCAGGTAAGGCTATATATAAGGGTGGTATTGCTGAGATTGGTGTACCAGCCTGTATGGCTTGTCATGGTCCAGCTGGGAATGGAAATCCTGGTTCAGGCTATCCTCAACTTTCCAGTCAGAAGTCAATTTATACTGAAAAACAGTTAAAAGACTTTAGAACAGCCGCTCAAAATCCTGCTGATGAAACTTTAGGTCGTACTAATGACCCCAGTAAGATGATGCGTAATGCTGTTAAACGTATGAGCGACCCGGAAATTAAAGCAGTTGCACAGTATATTCAAGGTTTACAACCTTAATATAAAATATAAGTTTCTAAATTTTTAAAAAAGGGGTGGTCTTTTGACCACCCCTTTTTGTTTATTAATAGCCCTTTGTATTAAGTATGAATATGGAAAATAATAATATAAGTAGTCAGCAGCCTTCTGAACAAATTGAACGCAAGCGTTCAAACAAAAAGGAGCATGGTGCTTTCAAAGTTATTATGAACTCTCTTGGCTCGATGGAGCTAGCGATTACTTTATTTGTAATGGTGGGTATTGCATCTATTATTGGTACGATATTACAGCAGAATCAGGCTTATAATAGCTATATTATAAAGTTTGGTCCATTCTAGTTTTAGGTATTTCGCTCTCTGGAGCTCTATGATATTTATAGTTCCTGGTGGTTTGTTTTGCTACTTGGCTTTCTTCTTGTTTCTACCAGTGCCTGTATCTACCATTATATTCCTGTGGTGGTACGTGAATTGCGTCGTTTTCGTTTAAGCGTTTCAGCTAAATCTCTTAAATTGATGCACTCATCTGGCAGTTGGACGGCACAATCCAGTGTTGAAGACACATTAAAATTCGTGCAGGAAAAGCTTAAAAATGGTGGCTATGATACACGTTATAAGAATGAACAGGGTATCATTACTATTGCAGCCAAAAAAGGTTCCATTAATCGCCTAGGTTATTTATTTACTCATGGTGCCATTATTGTCATTTGCCTGAGTGCTCTTTATGATGGTAATTTTAATTTAAAACTGCGTGAGGTTGCCGGTCAGCTTAAACCTGAAACCCGTGATATATTTGCTTCTCAGGTCCCTGATATTAGCCGTCTTAAAGCAGATGAAAATCATGTCTTTCGTGGTAATGCGAATATACCGGAGGGTTCAACTACGGGGCTGGTTTTTCTACAAATGCTCAATGGCTTGCTTGTTCAGGAACTCCCTTTTACCATTACTTTAAATGATTTTCGCATAGAACATTATGACTCTGGTATGCCTAAGTCATTTGAAAGTGATATTGTCATTGAGGATAAGGATAGCGGTGAAAAAATTGCCAAAAGCATTGAAGTTAACCATCCACTGATTTATAAGGATTTTGCTATTTATCAATCTTCATTTGATAATGGTGGCTCTATTATGGACTTACAGGCCTGGTCTCTGGATGCACAGGAACAACAGATGATGTCGATTAAGCAGGTAGTGGGTGAAAAAAAATATTACCTACTTACAGAGGTGAGTTTAAACTGGAGTTAAGTGAATTTAAAGTCTTTAATATCCAGCCCAATCCTGATGCAGAAAAAACGGGTAGAAAATTTAAGAACATTGGTCCTAGCTTAACTTTTCGCTTACGTGATAGTTCGGGCCAGGCTGTTGAATTTATTAATTATATGAATCACAAAGAACAGGAAGGTCGTTATTTCTTTCTTAGTGGTTTACGTAATAATGTTGCTGACCCATTTCAGTACCTTTTTATACCAGCAGATGATCAAATGAGTGTGAAACGTTTTTTTGAGGTGCGTGCTTTATTAAATAATCAACAGGAAATGCTGCGTCTTGCTGAAAAAATTGCAGCATTGTCTCTGCAGAGCGATGCAGAAGTCGATTAGGAGTCAGTTAATCGAATTGCTATTGTGATGCAGCGCCTGGCTGATTTATTTAACCGTGGTGGATTTGATCAGGTTCTGGAGGATATTAATTCAAAAGTACCGGAAGATAAAAGAGATTCAGTTACAGAATCTTATTTTAAAGTTTTACAAACAATACTAGGAAAAGTCTATTTAGAAGTTCTACAAAAAGAAGGGGGTGATATTAGTAAAAATATAACTCCGGCTCAGGAACTATTTTATGATTATATGTTCAACACGATGGGCGTACTGGCTAATTATAGTTCTCCGGTATACATACAAATTAAATCATTTGAACACAAGGAAGCATCAGGCTTTCAAATCACTAGAGCACCGGGTAAAGACCTCGTTTATTTGGGGTGTATTTTACTCTGCATAGGTATTATACTCATGTTTTATGTGGCTCATAAGCGTATTTTGGTCATTATTGAACCCTATAGCATAGATTTAGAGCAAGATGGTGTGAGACTTATCGCCTCTGGTTCAGGTGCTCGTCACCAAAAAGAGTTTGCTAAAGAATTTCAGGCACTATCACAATTATTAGATCAATATACTGCTAAGAAATAGCAGGCATAGATGAAGAGTTTTCTCCCATAGGAAAAATAATGTTAGAAAGTAATACAACAACAGCTCAGGAAATGGATAATTTATTTGAGAAACGCAGTTATTGGCGCTCTCTTAGTCTATTTGACTGGGGCTGGGCCGTTATAATGCTGTTTAGTGGTTTTTACGCATGGCAACAGTATGCATCCCTAATGGATATTTATGAAGTTGCTATTTTGTTTGGCACAATTGTTTCTATGATTGCATGGGGCTGTTTGTGGAAGACAGTTCGTGCTTATTCTATTTATGTCGCAGTACTTAGCTTATTCTCTATTTATGTGTATGGGAATGATTTAGCCTTAGGCGAAAGCAACTTCTTTTTGAAATTTTTGATCTCGGGCAAGTCAGCGATCATGTGGATGTCAGCCCTTTACGTATTAGCCACGGTCACCTATTTTATTGGTTTGTTTGGTGGTTCAGACTTTGTTAATAAAACAGCCTCTATAATGACTTGGTCAGCTACGGTAATGGGATTGGTTGGTTTATTGGTACGCTGGCGTGAATCTTATTTAACTCATGTGGATGTCGGCCATATTCCGGTAAGTAATTTATATGAAGTATTTATTTTATTTTCAATTATTACGGCCTTACTTTATCTTTATTATGAAGGTAAAAATAAAACATACTCAATGGGTGGTTTTGTTTTATTGGTCATTAGTTCGGCTGTAGCATTTTTGTTCTGGTATGGCTTTGGTGCTCGTGGCGCTAGTGAAATACAAACTCTGGTGCCTGCATTACAAAGCTATTGGATGAAGATTCATGTGCCGGCTAATTTTGTTGGTTATGGAGCATTTGCATTAGCTGCGATGTTAGCTGTTGCCTATTTGATTAAGGATTCAGCTATTAATTCTATTGCTAAAGATGACAATACAGCAGAGCATGCAGGATTAAAAGGCGTTATTATTAAGCGTTTCCCTGATTTGGAAATCTTAGATGATGTGATGTACAAATCCATTGCTTTGGGGTTTGCTTTCTTTACTCTGGCAACTATTTTGGGTGCTATGTGGGCGGCAGAAGCATGGGGTGGATATTGGTCATGGGATCCTAAAGAAACCTGGGCTCTTATTGTGTGGTTAAATTATGCAGCATGGCTACACTTAAGATTGACCAAAGGCTGGCGTGGTCGTCCATTGGCATGGTGGGCGATAATCGGTTTATTTGTTACCCTGTTTGCTTTCATTGGTGTTAATATGTTTTTATCAGGCTTACACTCCTATGGTGAGTTATAGTCATAGAATAATAGTTGTTTTATAACTATTCACTCTAAATCAACAAAAGTCTTATGGTTGCTTGTTTTTAGTACTTAGAACTATCTGAACGTAGTGAGTTTTCTAAATTCTAAAAATAAGTGAGCATAAGACTCAACTGTTATTTGTTAGTCAATGTGCTGAATAGATACGTTGTTTTTACAATATAAATTAAAAGGATAGTATTATGCGTCAGGTTTTAGCTTTAGTTATATTAATAACGATGAGTAGTTTTGTAGCGGCAGAATATGATGAAGGAATTGAGTTTAAAGTATTAAAGAAAGTCCAGCCTGCACCGACTGATGGAACAGTGGAAGTTATTGAATTTTTCTCCTATGCCTGTCCACATTGCTATCGTTTTGAGCCTTATATTGAAAAATGGCAGAAAAAAAAGTCTGATAATGTAAAATTAATTCAGGTGCCTGCTGTTTTTAGTGATAATTGGGAAGCTTTGGCAAGTTTGTATTATGCAGCTGAAGTGTTAGGTGTAGAGGAAAAAATGCATCCTATTATTTTTGAGTCTATGCATGGTGAAGGTCAACATGCCCGTTCAATGAATGATTTAAAAGTTATTTTTGAAAAAAATGGCATTAGTGGTGAGCAATTAGAGCATGCCTTAAGTTCATTTACAGTAGCTGCAAAAACACGTAAAGCAAAGAATATGACCAAGGCCTATGGTATTGAGTCTGTGCCCAATATTGTGGTACAAGGTAAATACATGACAAATGGTACACTGGCTGAAAGTCATGATAATGTATTCAAAGTGGTTGATTTTTTAGCGGAAAAAATTACTGCTGATACTAAGAAATAAAGGTCTTAGGTGTGAGCTAATATCTCACACTTAAGACTTCTCTTAAAAACATTCTTTTACACCATTAGGTGTGCCAATTAATAATACATCAGCAGGGCGCATGGCAAATATGCCATTGGTGACTACACCGACAATATCATTTAATTGCTCTTCTAGTTTGACTGGTTCCATGATTTCCATGCCATGTATGTCTAAGATGAGATTTCCGTTATCTGTTGTAAAACCTTCGCGTAACACTGGCTCACCACCTAATTTAACAATTTCTCTGGCAACATAACTGCGAGCCATGTGAATCACTTCAACAGGTAGGGGAAATTTCCCCATATAACTGACTAATTTAGTTTCATCAACAATACAGACAAATTTATCAGCTACGGCGGCCACAATTTTTTCACGTGTTAAAGCACCACCACCACCCTTAATTAAATGTAGAGCTTGATTGGTTTCATCAGCACCATCGATATAAACAGACATTTCGCTGATAGAGTTTAAATCAAAAACTTCAATACCATGCCCACGCAGACGTTCAGCAGTTGCTTCAGAGCTGGCCACAGCACCATTTATTTTATGTTTTATTTTAGCAAGTTCATCAATAAAAAAGTTAGCTGTAGAGCCTGTTCCTACGCCTATAATCGTATCTGCAACAACGTATTCTATTGCTGCTTGTGCAACTGCTAGCTTCATTTCGTCTTGATTCATCTTTAATTC
Source organism: Gammaproteobacteria bacterium (assembly GCA_042095675.1). GTDB lineage: Bacteria > Pseudomonadota > Gammaproteobacteria > GRL18 > GRL18 > GRL18. Next base: position 9,429 of record JAUJGA010000086.1, on the reverse strand, counting down.
CTTGATTAATAAAAATATTTAGCCTATTATCCTTGATTTTAGTGAAGAATTCCATTGATTTTACGACTGGTAAGATAAAATTATGTTAGAAAATTATGTCAAAAAGATCCTTAAAGCTCGTGTCTATGAAATCGCTGATATTGTGCCCCTTGATGAGGCGGTTAATTTATCTATTCGTACCGGCAATCAAATACTTTTAAAAAGAGAGGATTTACAACCGGTTTTTTCTTTTAAGCTACGCGGTGCGTATAACAAAATGGTGCAGTTGAGCCAGCAGGAAAAGGATAAAGGCGTGATTGCTGCATCTGCTGGAAATCATGCTCAGGGTGTTGCTCTATCAGCCAATAAAATGGATATTGATGCTGTTATTGTGATGCCTAAAACAACACCTGATATAAAAGTAGATGCGGTGAAAAGGTTAGGGGGTACGGTTAAACTTCATGGTGATAGCTATGATGAGGCTTATCAGCAAGCGAAGGCTCTAGAAAAAGAACAGGACAGAACATTTATCCATCCCTATGATGATCCTGAAGTGATTGCTGGTCAGGGTACCGTGGCCATGGAAATCATGAAGCAGTGTCAGACAGAGCCGGATGCTATTTTTATTCCTGTTGGTGGCGGAGGTTTGATTGCCGGTATTGCTGTTTATGTTAAGTATCTATACCCCAGTGTAAAAATTATTGGGGTTGAACCTGATGATGCTGCCTCAATGCATGATGCATTAATTGCTAATGAACGTATTATATTGGATCAAGTAGGTATATTTGCTGATGGTGTGGCAGTGAGACAAGTGGGAGAAGAAAATTTTCGAATTGCACAAAAATATGTAGATGAAATGATTTTAGTGAATGCAGATGAAGTTTGTGCAGCCATTAAAGATATTTTTGATGATACTCGTACTGTGATGGAACCTGCTGGAGCATTAGCAGTTGCAGGCTTAAAAAAATATATAAAAGAAAATAAAGTAACGAATCAAACTTTTGTTGCGGTTAATAGTGGTGCTAATATCAATTTTGATCGCTTGCGACATGTTGCAGAACGTGCTGAATTGGGTGAGAACAGGGAAGTTTTATTTTCAGTAGAAATTGATGAATGTCCTGGTAGTTTTCTACATTTTTGTGAAATTATAGGAAATAGGGGGATTACCGAGTTTAATTATCGTTACTCTAATGCTAAAATTGCGCAAATTTTTGTTGGTGTCAAGACAGCCGATGCTGAAGTAGAAAAACAGGAGTTATTTGAGTTACTCATTCAGGAAAAATATTCGATTATTGATTTGAGTGATAATGAAATAGCTAAACTACACTTGCGGCATATGGTTGGTGGTCATGCTCCAACAATAAAAAATGAACACGTATACCGTTTTGAGTTTCCTGAGCGTCCTGGTGCTTTACTACGCTTCTTAAGTGGTATGGGTAAAAATTGGAATATTAGTTTATTTCACTATCGTAATCACGGTGCGGCTTTTGGCCGGGTTTTGGCTGGTATTCAGGTGCACGATTATGAGTTGGACGCTTTCCATGAATATCTGGATGAACTTGCTTATAATTATTGGGATGAAACCAATAACCCTGCATATAAGAGTTTTTTGAGATAATCATAGTAAATGCATGAAAACATTTGCTTTTAGTGTTTTGTTGTTGTATAAAGGTCAGACAATAAAAATAAATTTACCATGTGTATATTTAGGGGCTATTTAAAGTGAATTCTTATAGTTTAAACCGTCGCAATAAGCGTCTAGTTTCAAAAAAAAGAAGTTTCAAGCTTGATCCTATTCTTGTTTTAGCATCATTTGTATTTTTAAGTGTGCTATTGAGTAGTATGGCTACTTTGGGTTCTATAAGTTTTTAGTTTAGTTGTAATACTTTAAAAATAACTAAATTTTTCTTCTGTAATAATCCCATGTAATGGAATATCCCATCTCCTTGCTTGCAATTCTTCGACTCTTTGTAATTCGTGTGCTACGCCAATAAATTTTGTCTTTAGTTCTCCTGTCTTTAAATTTTGCAGAGCACGGTCATAATAACCTCCACCCATACCAATACGATTACCTGCCCTATCAAAGCCCACCAATGGCGCTAAAATCAAATCTAATTGCCCAATAGCAATGAGATCTTTATCTTCATAATAAGGTTCTAAAATTCCAAAACAATTCTTTGCTAATAAATCTTCTTGATAATAGGGGACAAATTTCATAATGCCTTTCTGTACAGGTAGGATAATAGGCAGATAAACTTTTTTATTATCCTGAAATAATATGCTTATAAGTAAATTGAGATCAACTTCACCATCAGTGGATAAATATAGGGCAATATCGTATGAGTTTTGGTAAACTTGGGAGTGAATAAGCTGATGAATAATAGATTCTGAATGCTGCAGCTGTTCTTGTTTAGAAATAAGTCGGCGTTTATCGCGTATACTTTTGCGTAGTATTGATAATTGTTGAGAGTTCAATAGTTAACTCATAATAAGTGGGATGAAGAACCATCTAAGCCGTCGCTCTCTTTCGCTCTCGAACCTATCGGTTCAAGTGGAGAAATGAATGATAAATTAGGCTTTCTTCTCTCCTCCCATCTCCTATTAAAGGGATGAGAAGGGGCAGGCATGCACACATTATCAGACAAGTATCTCCGAGGTATAAGATTACGGCTCAAGAAGTACCCAGGAGCTAACATGCTTAGATAGAACTTCAGTATAGTATATACCCAAATACGTGGTGTTTTCAAATAAATAGAACTAAAGTTCCATTTGTTTTGTTTCATTGACTACCGTATCAACCTTATCTCTTAATTTTCGAATTTGTTTTTCTAAGAAGGTGTTATCAGTTGACTGCTGCTGTTGCTCCAATAAATCATGAGCAAGGTTTAATGCGGCCATAACAGCGATACGATCACTACCAATGACTTTTCCACTACTACGTATTTCCTGCATTTTGTTATTTAATAATGTAGCAGAGTTAACCAAACTGTCTTTATGATTGTGTGCACAGGCAATACGATATTCTTTTTCCATAATAAGCACAGTAACTGGTACGGTTTCATCTTTCATCAGTTACACTCCATGGCTTTCAGTCGATTAATGATAGATTCAACACGGGTGCGGGCAGTCTCATTTTTTTCCATTAACTTAGAACGTTCAGTCTGCAAAAAATCCTGCTGAGAACGTAATTGAGTATTTTCCTGTTTAAGTTTTTGTATCATGTTGAGTAAAATATCTACACTGGAATCCAGATGTTTTAGCTCTATATTCGAATCAGCAGCTGTATTTTCAAGCATAATTATTGTTCTTTTTTCTTGCGATTAAAAAGTATTGTTGATAACAACACTATATTAGAGTTCATTCAGGCATTGGTCAATGGCAAATGCATAATCAATTGCGGAATTATCGCATAACTAGGGTATAATTTCATTTTTTAGTTCTTTTTGAAAATTAAAGAACATGTTTAAACAGAATGATAGGTTAGATTATATGCCATCCGAACTAGATATTGAACTAGTAATGATAAGTCTTACAAATATTGCAAGTGAGTGTACTCCTTCAGAAGCACATGGTATTTTATGTGGTTTATTATGTGTTAAAGAAAAAATTGAAGTTAATGAATGGATTTCTCATCTTAGCAAAGGCTTATCTCCAGGTGATTTGCTGGCAGAAGAGGCCTATGAGTTATTAGCCCTACTTTATAGTGAAACTATGACTTCTTTAACCGATAATGATTTGAAGTTTTATCCTTTATTACCTGAAGATGAAGCAGTGATGGTTAGTCTGGAAGGTATTGCCCAATGGGCGCAAGGCTTTTTAATGGGCCTAAGTCTGGCGGGCATACAGGAATTTTCAAATTACCCTGAAGAAGTTGAAGAATTTGTTGAGGCAATGGTTTCTATTTCTGATGCAGACAGTTATGATTTAGCAGATGATGAAAGTGACGAAGAAGCTGTTTTTGAACTTATTGAATTCATTCGTATGGGAGTTTTACTGGTTAATGAAGAAATGAATCCTATCCGTGTTCCAGTGGATATGTAAGAGCCTTCAGCCAATAAACCTGCCTGCTGACGTTTTGCAAACATATTCACCTGCAAATAAGACAGCGGGCAGATTTATGTTTGAGTAAGTGATAGAGACACTGCTCCATTAAAGTGGTTAATGATAAAAAATGAATGATTTAAAAGAATTTATTAAGCGTAGAAAAAATCTAATGCAGGAAATGGGCAGTGAAAGTATTGCCATCCTCCCTACCGCAGGGGAACAAGTTAGAAACCGTGATGTGTTGTATCCATTCAGACCAGATAGTAATTTTCTATATTTAACAGGCTTTTGGGAGCCGGAAGCTGTCCTGGTTTTAATTCCAGGGCGTAAACATGGTGAATATGTTTTATTTTGTCGTGAAAAAGATGAAACACAGGAAGTATGGCATGGTCGGCGTCATGGTCAGGAAGGTGTATTAGAACATTTCGGTGTGGATGACTCTTTTCCTATTGATGATATTGATGATATTTTACCGGGCCTGATGGAGAATAAAACCCGGGTATTTTATACCATGGGTATTCATACGGATTTTGATCAGCGTTTAATGGGTTGGGTCAATCAGCTCAAGAAAAAAGTGCGTATGGGGATTAATGCTCCGGGTGAATTTGTTGCTCTGGATCATCCTCTGCATGAGATGCGTTTATTTAAGTCAGACTATGAAATCAGGATGATGAAAAAAGCCGCTAATATTTCTGCTTTAGCTCATAAAAGATTAATGCAGTCTGTGAAAATCGGGCTGTATGAATATCAATTGGAAGCAGAGTTTATTCATGAATGTATGTACAACGGTTGTCGAGATTCAGCATACCCTTCAATTGTGGGTGGTGGTGAAAATGGCTGTATCCTGCACTATACTGAAAACAATAAGAATTTAAATGATGGTGATTTAGTTTTAGTCGATGCTGGCGGTGAGTATCAAGGCTATGCAGCAGATATTACCCGAACTTATCCTGTTAATGGAAAGTTTTCAGCAGAGCAAAAAGCCTTATATGAATTAGTGCTTGATGCACAATATGCTGCCATTGAAATGATTTACCCAGGAAGTCACTGGAATGCCCCCCATACAGCAGCGGTCAAAGTTATCACTAAAGGCCTGGTTCGTCTGGGTTTATTAAAAGGACGAGTCGATAAACTAATCAAAGATAATGCCTATAAGGCTTTTTATATGCATAGAACAGGGCATTGGCTAGGCCTGGATGTTCATGATGTTGGTGATTATAAAGTAGGTAGTGAATGGCGAATGCTGGAAGCAGGCATGGTACTCACTGTTGAACCGGGTATTTATACCGGTGATAATCGTAAAATCCCTAAAAAATGGCGTAATATTGGTATCCGTATTGAAGATGATGTCAGAGTGACACGTACAGGATATGAAATACTAACCACTAAAGCAGCTAAAACTGTTGAAGAAATTGAAGCAATTATGGCTGGATCGGTTAAAGTTGTGGCTAAAAAGTCAATAAAAAAGAAAGCTGTAGTTAAGAAGAAAGTTATTAAGAAAAAAGTAAGTGTTAAAAAAGTAGTGCGGAGAAAGAGTGTGCGGAAATAGCAGTGATTATTATATTGTTAGTAATGTCCATCTATACTCTAAGAGCATTTTCTTTGGCACGCAAGTTAGCTCTCCCAGAGTGAGAACAGGATAAGAACTTTACAAGTAAAGTTCTTAATGGCTTGAGAATATCTTTATGTCTTAAAAATTTTCAGTAGAAGTAAACAGGCCCACTCTTAAATCTTTCATAGTATAAATTTCTTTATCATCTACAAACATAGAGGCATCTGCTACACCCATTATTAAACGACGGGTAATAACTCGTCTTAAATTAATTTTATAAGTCACCTTGCAAGCAGTAGGTAATACTTGTCCGGTAAATTTAACTTCACCAACACCTAAGGCACGCCCGCGACCTGGATTACCCAGCCAGCCTAAATAAAAACCGACTAATTGCCATACGGCATCCAGGCCTAAACATCCTGGCATGACTGGATCACCCTGAAAGTGGCAGTCAAAAAACCACAAATCTGGGTTGATATATAATTCAGCAATGACTTCACCCTTACCATGAGCGCCACCATCTTCATTAATTTCAGTAATTCTATCGATCATCAGCATATTGGGTAAAGGTAATTGAGCATTACCAGGACCAAATAATTCTCCACGACCACATTGCAATAATTCTTCACGGTTAAACGAACTTTGCTTTTTCATAGTATCTTCTTATTAAATGATTGTGGAACCATTATATCAGACTTTATTAATATAACCTGAATACTGGATAAGAAAACAAAAAATAATTGAAAAAAGAGTCAGTCCATGATCAAATAGTTTAAATACTAATCAAAAAGGTCAAACTAGGGACTGACAATGGAAACTATAGATGCTTTGTACTATGATGTCGATGATTTTAACCAACAATTTTATCCTGAATGGGAAAGACTATGGATATAAGGGGTACTTATCTAAGGCATTAGGAGAAGAAGCATTTGATGAAGGTGTTGAATTAATCACCAATGTTCATAAAAACATGACGGCAACAGCCATGTCAATTTGGGATAAAATCATGCTCAGAAAACGGTTTATTATTGAGACAGTTAATGCTCAATTAAAATCCATTTCTCAAATTTATAACGACCCCTAAATTAAAACCAATTATAGAAAGTTTCTTATTCCAAATGTTACAACTTATACTAAAAATAACAGGTGGATAAAATGAGCAAAAAACGAACAAGATATAGTGCAGAATTTAAATAAAAATTGGTTATCGAACTTCTAGAAGGAGGATAAACTTTAAATCAGATTGCTAGTAAATATGAGAGATTACCCAAAAATCTAATGAACTGGAAGAAACAGTTTTTAGAAAATATGAGTCTGTCCTTTGATAAAAGTAGTGTAGTCAAAGAATATAAGTACAAGATTTTTGAATTAGAAAATGAAGGTCCACTATACATCTCGGATAATATGATTTGTAATAGCAAGAAGTATGTTATTATACTGATTAAATTGATATATCAATACACATAAAGTGAACATATGCCAAATAATATTGCCATTGTTATCCCAGCAAAGAATGAAGCTAAAAATTTAGATAAATTATTACCTAAAATTAAATTATTACATCCAGACATTCAAATTAATATTATTAATGATGGTTCTACCGACAATACTCTCGATATATGTAAGAAGCACCAGGTTAATGTCATTAGTCATCCATATAGCAAGGGAAATGGCGCATCCATTAAAACAGGTGCTCGTGAAGTCAAGTCGAACACCCTTATTTTTATGGATGCCGACGGTCAACATAAACCAGAAGATATTTCATATTTATTAAAAAAACTAGATTCTAACTATGACATGGTAATAGGTGCTCGGCACTCATCTAGCCATGCTAGCCTTTTTCGAAAAGTAGGTAATAGCATATACAATAAACTGGCGTCTCTCATGACTGGACATAAGATAGAAGATCTCACCTCAGGCTTTCGAGCAGTCAAGCGAGACAAATTTATCAAGTTTTTATACATTCTACCCAATGGTTTCTCCTACCCCACCACCAGTACTATGGCATTTTTTCGTTCTGGTTTTTCAGTTGCCTATATCCCAATCATTTCAGCACAACGAGAAGGAAAAAGTCATATTATCCTAGTTAAAGATGGTATAAAATTTTTTACTATTATCCTCAAAATAGGTGCATTATTCTCTCCAATGAGATTATTTTTACCTCTAAGTGGCTCGCTGTTTCTAACCGGCATAATTTATTATCTATATACTTATATCACTATGAGCAGATTCACTAACATGAGTACATTATTATTTATTTCTGCACTTTTTATGTTTATGATGGGTATTATTTCAGAACAAATATCATCTTTACATTATAAAAATATAGACTCTGAAAATGATTAAAAAAAAAATCTATTAGTTTTAGCATCAACCTTCCCTCGTTGTAAAAAAGATACTGAACCTCGTTTTGTTTACGATCTTTGTCAAGGCTTAAAAAAAGAATTCAATATTATTGTTTTAACTTCCCATTATTCTGGCTCTAAAACTTATGAAGAGTTAAATGATCTAAAAATAATTCGTTACCGATATGCTCCTGCTTATTTTGAAAAATTTGTTTACAATGGCGGCATTACGACTAATTTAAAAAATAACAAACTAAAGTATTTTCTACTCCCTTCTTTTTTTATCAGTCAGTTATTTTCTATTCTGAAACTACTAAAAAAATACCCTATTTCAATTATTCATGCCCATTGGCTTATACCACAAGGTTTTCTAGCTTTAATAGCAATGAAACTGAAAAAAAATCCACCAAAACTCCTCTGTACTTCTCATGGAGGTGATTTATTTGGATTAAATGATCCATTGAGTATAATAATTAAAAAATGGGTGCTGAAAAAATCAAATGCTATCATCGTTGTTAGTACCGCTATGATGAGAAAATCACTTGAATTATCACCTAAGATTAGTAACAAACTATCAGTTATACCCATGGGAACAGATTTAACTCGCATTTTCATTCCAAATCCACAGATAAAAAGAGAATCAAATCTTCTGTTATTTGCCGGAAGACTTGTTGAAAAAAAAGGAGTTAACATACTCCTTTATGCTTTAGCTGAAGTTAGAAAACAGTACCCTGACACACTATTAGTTATTATTGGCGATGGGCCAGAAAAAGAGAACCTGTACAACTTATCAAAAAAACTTGGGATATCCTACTCTGTTCAATTTACTGGAAGGCTTTCTCATTCAAAACTTGCAACATGGTATGCAAAATCAACACTAGCTGTTTTCCCTTTTCAACAAGCAAAAAATGGTGATATTGAAGGCCTGGGACTTGTGATGATTGAAGCATTGGGTTGCTGCTGTCCTGTCATTGCAGGAGATGTTCCTGCTGTTCATGATGTAATTGAACACAATAAAACAGGGATTATTGTGGAGCAGAACAATTCTGGTTTGCTCTCAGAATATATAATAAAGTTACTTCTATTGCCAGAAAAGCGCTTACAATTAGCAAACAATGGCAGAAAACATATTCTAAATAAATTTAGCTGGGATAAGTCTACCCAAGGATATATTGATGTCATAAATCAATTGCTATAATCCACTAATAACCACTTATGAAGTGGAATATAAATTACCTGAATTCAAGTAATAAGTGCATGACCGGTTGACTCTTCCTGGCTAATGACGGTTAGCTCTTCAAAAACTTCATAAGGAGTTTTGTATCCCAGATACTTTCGTGGCCGACTATTGAGCTTGTGAACAACATCATAAACTTCTTTTTTAGTAACATCAATCATATCCATTTGCTTAGGGAAATACTGCTTTAATAAACCCTTAGAATTTTCATTTTGTCATCGTTCCCATGAGTGGTAAGGCTTTGCAAAATACGTTTTACAGTTCAATGTAGT
>JAUJGA010000085.1:0-1999 GCA_042095675.1 Gammaproteobacteria bacterium | reverse complement strand
TCCACCTTATTAGCAAATTGTATGAAAAAACCAGTGTCATTATTACCACTAACTTAGAATTCAATGAATGGGTAACTGTGTTCGGTGATCCTAAAATGACAACCGCATTACTGGATAGAATTACACATCATTGTTCTATTATTGAAACATGAAATACATCTTTTAGATTTATGCAAAGCAAAAAAAAGGCTCAAAATAGCCCCGTAGGGTGGATCACTTTTAGATGCAAAAGTGGATCAGTTTTGGATGCTTATTGAAATATTGATAAAGATGCCTTTCTTATTAGTGATAAAAACCATGCCTACCAGAAATTCTCAAGAGAAAATAATGTTACACATATCGTGCTCAAAAGTGGTATGCCAGATAAAAAAATAGCGCTTATCATATTCAGAACATCAATTCCTATCACAGTCGTTTGAAGGGATGGATGCAAGATTTAATGAGGTTGCTACAAAATATTTAAATCATTATCTTGGGTGGCAAAGATCATTGGATCAGTTTAAAAATCTAACGCATGAACAACTACTCTTTAGCTCAGTAGGAGCTTACCAACACTTAACGTGAACAGAGCCAAAAAGATTATCACCCTAGTGATACAACCAGAGAAATTTTTATGTATTTCTATCATGATATTTGCCTGACTCTTGAAGAAACAGCAAAAGCCATCGGCACAAATGATCAAGTTATTGCAGAACAAGTCATAAACCGTAGAACAGCAATTAAATATTATGAAAAACAAATTCTTTCCAGAAAATCCAGTCATTTAGGTAAAGATGAAGAATACTATTTAAAAATGGCACAGCTGGAGCTTTCACTTATGGAAAAAATGTTTAGAATTTATTCCCTGACAAGGCGTATATCCAAAAACATTCTAACTTCATCTTAATCTAAGCTACGAAAACAATCCCGTGTATGATCATTGACCATACCCACTGCCTGCATATAGGCATAGCAAATGGTTGGCCCCACAAACTTAAAGCCATGCTGCTTTAATGAACGACTCATCTGTTCTGATTCTGCAGTAGATGTTGGAATTTTACTGCTATGATTCCAATGATTAATAATAGATTTTCCCCCGATAAATTGCCAGATATAGTCTGAAAACGAGCCATGTTCTTGTTGAATTATAAGAAACTGACGTGCATTGATTATTGCTGCATTGATTTTGAGTTTATTGCGGATAATACCAGGGTCTTGCATCAGTTGGTCTATTTTCTGTTGATCATAATTAGCAATTTTTTGTGCATCAAAAGCATCAAAGAGCTGTTGATAATGCGCACGCTTTTTTAATATCGTAATCCAGCTTAAACCAGCCTGAGTACCTTCTAATATCAGCATTTCAAATAAGGACTGATCATTATAATCAGGTACGCCCCATTGCGTATCATGATAGTGTTGATATAAGGGATCATCACTACACCAGGCACACCTTTTTTTCATTATTACACAATTCCTATTAAAGATTTTTTATTTTCAGACGCTAAATAATTATCTGTATTTATACAGTGTTTGAAAAAAGGAGTATGAAATGGATATTTCAGGAGTTCAATCAGCTTCCATTGCGTCCAGTATTGGACAAAATGACGCGGTTGGCGTTGCTGTACTCAAAAAAGCCATGGATATTCATGAACAGTCTGCAACACAATTGATTCAATCAATTCCAGAACTACCTGATAACCTTGTCAAGAATATAGGCGTCAAAGTGTGAATCATTTTGTAAACTGATATTGGCCCTGCATAATGCATGTCCACTATTATCCTCTTATCAAACATAAATTTGTCACCACTGACGATTTGCAATAAAAATATTTGCAAAGCGACAGCGGCGAAAAATTCATTAGCCAAGGGCTCTTAAAGCTATTTTCCCTGTAAACGAATATCAATAGGCTGGCTGATATCTAAATGCACATCTCTTTGTGGGAAAGCAATATTAATACCTGCTTCATTGAACCGTTCATTAATTGCCTCATTCAATTCATTAATTGCCTCATTCAATTCA
>JAUJGA010000084.1:0-3671 GCA_042095675.1 Gammaproteobacteria bacterium | reverse complement strand
CTACGGGGCTATTTTTGAGCCTTTTTTTTGCTTTGCATAAATCTAAAAGATGTATTTCCTGTTTCAAGAATAGAACAATGATGTGTAATTCTATCCAGTAATGCGGTTGTCATTTTAGGATCACCGAACACAGTTACCCATTCATTGAATTCTAAGTTAGTGGTAATAATGACACTGGTTTTTTCATACAATTTGCTAATAAGGTGGAACAATAAAGCACCACCTGTTTTAGGGAAAGGGATATAACCCAGTTCATCAATGATGACACAATCCACTTGCAACAGTCGTCTAATTAAACTCCCTTGGCGTTGCTCTGCTTGCTCTTTAATCAATAAATCAATTAAATCCACTGCATTATAAAAGCGTGATTTTTTACCTCGATAAATAAGCTCTGCATATAATGCAATAGCAATATGTGTTTTTCCAGTGCCAGTGCCACCAACTAAAATTAAATTATGAGCAAGCTCTGCAAAATGGCCTGTACAAAGAGGCTCTATAACCGTTTTATCAATATCTGATTGTGCATAATTAAAGGTCGAAAAGTCTTTATAATGTGGGAATTTGGCCGCTGTCATTTGATAACGAATACGGCGAACCTCACGCTCAACCTTTTCAGCTTCAATCAACTTATCTAAATCACCCCTGGTGAACCGTATCAATGCGAATATTGCCAGGCTTACCTTTTGAGTTAGGCTTACGACGTTCACCAATATTGGATGCTTTATATTTTGTTTTCTCAAAGTGCTGTCTGATTCTTTTATAAGTTTTAGATTTCCTCAGATTATAAAAATGACTAACTGATATCTGACTCAGTTGTTCAAATCGAGTATCATTAAAAACAATGTATGCAGCACGTTCATAGAGCTTTTTAATGGTGTGTCCACAGGGTGTATCATAGAGTTCATTCATTTTAGCCATCATGCCGATATCATCACGGGTATATTTTGTTTGGAACTTTTCGACACAGACATTGCGATGTTTTATATATCAAGTGTCACGATATTGTCCAATCAAGCGTGTTATTTGCTGCCTGGAATAGCTAGGAACTTTAACCAGATAACGAACAACAACCCCTTTATTGGCCTTGCTCAGGCTTAGATAATCAAAGCGAACCAAATCATGTTGTATCCACCCGTATCGTTCTTTTTTAACAGCAACAGTCTCAAATATTACCGCTTGAGTTCCATTGAGAAATTGATCCAAATGATCAATTGTTTCTAATTCTTCTAATTTCATGATCGTTTTCATTGGTTTATCATGAACGATTTTTAAATAAATTACGCTACTTCAGACTCATTTCACGTTGGAATGAAACCTTTTATTCAGAATCATTTTACATTGGACAATCCTTATACTTGCATAAAAACTTAACACAAGTTATTCTGTAGTCCAGTGTAGTATTTTGTAATCAATTATTTACGATTACTTGCTTATCATGTACAACAAGTAATCTAAAAATATTTTTAAAATAAAAAAATGGAAATTATTATGTCAATAAAAAAACTATTTACCGTATCAGCTATTGGCTTAGCTATGGGAATTATGTCTGCAACTGCCACTGCTGAAGGTGATGGTGATGGTTTTGTAGAAAATTATGTTACAAACTCTTCTGGTGAAGTTTGGAAAAACAGCTATGGTGAATGCTGGCGTGATCGTTTTGCTGCGACTAATGAAAAGAAAGCAGAATGTGGTTATGTAGGTATCAAAGCCGTTATGGTTGGTAATGATGTGAAAGCAGTTGTTATTGGTGAGCAAAAGAAATGTCCTGACATTCTTGTTCTAAAAGACCTACACTTTGAATTTGACGACACTTCAATTTCTGATGTGGATAAATACAAGCTTGCAAGCGCAAGAGATTTCATTCGAGCTGCTGTTCATGAAGGCTGTCATAAAACTGAAATTATTCATGTAACTGGACATACAGATAGTACTGGCCCAGAAGCATATAACGACAACCTTTCTTTACGTCGTGCATTAGCTGTTGTCAACTACTTACGTTCTATTGGCGCTACAGTTAATATGCAATTTATGGGTAAGGGTGAACTTCAGCCAGTAGCAGACAATTCTACAAAAGAAGGTCGTGCTGATAACCGCCGTGTTGTAATTGATATCAATACTGCAAACTAAATCATAAAAGATTTTCACTTTTGATAAGTGATTGTGGTTTCTGATTCAGTTAGAAACATAAAGCTGTAATAGTATGACTATTACAGCTTTTTTTATGCATATTGATAATAAATGATTTCAATAATCCCCTCTGAAGAAAATTTAATTAAAGAAACACAGCAGCTTGCTATACATTGGGGCTTTAATTATGCTTCAATAATCCCGGACAATCCCACTTTCCCTTTTTATCTTCAACTGACACCACAGCATTTGCAACTAATTCAATCCGGTAAAAATCCACCCGGATCTATTTTTGTGGACTTTACGACAGGACAGGTTGCTCATAGAAGGCTATTTGGCGGTGGAAAAGGTCAAACCATAGCCAAAGCTATAGGTCTTAATAAAATATCAAATCCACTTGTTTTAGATGCTACTGCAGGTATGGGAAAAGATGCTTTTATCTTTGCAAGCCTTGGGGCAAGAGTCATTATGATGGAACGCTCACCAATTTCAGCAGCTTTATTAAGTGATGGCCTGCAACGTGCTGTTCATGATGATGATATTGCAGATATTATGCAAAATATAAGCTTTATTTTTGGCGATGCACGGCAACTTGATACAACAATTCAATTAAAAGAAATACCCGATGTCATCTACCTGGATCCCATGTTCCCACATAGGAGTATATCAGCAGCCATAAAAAAAGAAATGCTGGCTTTTCAACAATTAATTGGCGAAGACTTAGATAGCGATGAATTATTGGATGTATGCAGGAAAGTTGCAAAGAAAAGAGTTGTCGTAAAACGCCCAATTAAAGCCGACTTTCTTAATAATACTAAACCCAACTATACCATGAAAATGAAAAAATACCGCTTCGATGTATACGGATAAAGAGTATCGTGTGAGGTAGAACGCCGGGAACGACCGATGTATATAGATGTGAGAAATAGTGGTTAGTTGTTATAAAATTATAGCGGAGCTTTGAAGCTCGTTAGTATATATTAGGCGTGAAGTGTTTTTTCTGAGGGTGTAATCCTAACTGTGTAACTGCCCCTTAAATATGAGGAGTTATCTATTCCTCAAACTCGATTATAAACCGATTCAATGCTGGTTTCCAATTCCGAATGGGGATTGTCCATTTTTTAGAAGCTGCTTTTATAGCCAAATAAACCACTTTGAGTGCTGCATCGTCACTTGGAAATAGCTTCCTAGTCTTAACAGATTTACGTATAACGCTGTTTAAAGATTCTATTGCATTGGTCGTATAAATACTGTGGACCCCATTGTCAAGACAAAACATTTTAGCACCATCCAGACTACGGAAAGTCACTGATATTTTTTGTTGTACCTTGGTCATTCTAATATCTCGTTCACCTTGATTATTACTAAATGGCACTTCTGAATTTTCCATAAAACGCAGTGTATCCTCATCATACGTAATCAATCGCTCTAATAAATTACGAGATTTACTTCGTTTCAATCGACCTCGTTTTCCGTTTCTCTCTTTTTCATCAGGGGGTGGACATTCAATTTCAGCCTCACTTAATAATTTTCTGTATTCTAAC
>JAUJGA010000083.1:0-12973 GCA_042095675.1 Gammaproteobacteria bacterium | reverse complement strand
TGAGTTCTACAATCACGAAAGGCCACACAGCACTCACGGTGGAAAAACACCTGCAGAAATATATGGTGTGATGAAAGAAGTTGCTCCAGAATTAAAACTGGCTGCATGATAGTAAAAATAATAATGGATATTTTATATCTTGTTTTTTAATTGAGTTGTCTTGACAATGGGGTCCACAGTACCTACCAACCAGTGCATTAGAACTTAGTGTATATTCTTCTACTCTTAATAATTCCAGAATGCTAATGAGTTGTTGCTGCTTTTCAGATATCTCACCAATCTCTTCTACTATCCAAGAAAAAAGTGAGCCTTGTATTTGTTCCCATTTCTGTGCTAAAGTGTCTCTTAACATACTAATACTCCAAGCTTTTTTGTTTTTGTTCGCAAACATATTATAACAAATTTGGCTTGGATTTTATTCAAAAATTAGCAATTCAGTTAAGAAACTCTCTTAAATTGTTAGTTTTGCAAGTACCTCCCATATTATGTTTAATAACCACCATATTGTGAGCACCATTGCCTCTGCGAATACGACTATCATCTTCCCTGAATGTGACATCGAGAGTCCAATGTAATTTATTCTCAATGCCCCAGTGCGAGCGAACTGCTTTCGCAAATAATAAAATTTCATAAAAAAATCCCTGGGCAACAATTCTTAGTATTACTTCGGTATATTATGGATTTTCATTGCTTACTTATATAAAATAAGCACAATAAAAATTTATTATAATTGGAGCACTGTCTGGAATGAATGTTAATGCGAATACTTCTTCATCTACACCCTCAAAATACCATTCAAGCTTTAAATGGATCCGCAAAGAAAGAATTGAATCTTTAGATATTATCGTCGATCAATTTGAACATATTAAAACAGGTGCACAGCATTATCATTTTACTGCGGATTATGATGAAAATGTTTTTTTAGTCGCTTTACGAACTATTCCAACTGATTCTACTGGTGTTGCACATATACTGGAGCATACAGCACTGTGTGGTAGTCAAAGATACCCGGTACGCGATCCCTTCTTTATGATGATTCGTCGTTCCTTAAATACATTTATGAATGCTTTTACCAGTAGTGACTGGACTGCATATCCTTTTGCCAGTCAAAATAAAAAAGATTTTAATAATTTATTAGATGTCTATTTGGATGCAGTTTTCTTCTCACGCCTTGATGAGCTTGATTTTGCACAGGAAGGGCATCGATTAGAATTTGCAAAGGCTGATGATAGTCAGTCAGATTTAGAGTATAAGGGGGTTGTCTATAACGAGATGAAAGGTGCTATGTCTTCCACAGTGAGTGCACTTTGGCAGACTGTCAATAAAAACCTCTTTCCTACTTCTACATATCACTTTAATAGTGGTGGAGAACCTACTGATATTCCAGAACTTTCTTATAAGGATTTGAAAGAATTTTATCAGATACATTATCACCCAAGCAATGCTGTATTTATGACATTTGGGAATATTGAAGCTGAAGTTCATCAGAAAAAATTTGAAGATCAAGTGTTATCAAAGTTTGAACGCCTAGATAAAGAAATTAATGTCAAAGATGAACAGCGTTTGACATCACCTATCAATATAGAAGATTCTTATGCTTTAAGTCCTGAAGAGGATGATAAAGAAAAAACACATCTAGTTATGGCCTGGTTATTAGGTCATAGTATTGATTTAGAACAACAATTAGAAGCACAGTTTTTAAGTAATGTTTTATTAGAAAATTCAGCTTCACCATTATTGCAAGCCTTGGAAACCACGGAGTTAGGCCATGCTCCATCTCCATTATGCGGTCTTGAAGATTCTAATAAAGAAATGAGCTTCATCTGTGGTATTGAAGGCTCATCTGCAGAACAAGTTGATGAATTTGAGGAGCTCATCATAAAAACACTTGAAAAAGTGGCTCAAGAGGGGATTGATAAAGAACAAATTGAGGCGGTATTACATCAATTAGAATTAAGTCAGCGTGAAATTGGCGGAGACCATTACCCATTTGGTCTGCAACTAATTTTATCAGGTTTATCTACTGCAATTCATCGTGGTGATGTCATTGCACATATGAATTTAGACTCTGCTCTGGAAAATCTTAGAGATAATGTTGCTGATTCAGATTATATTAAGCATCTGGTAAAAACACATTTATTAGATAATACTCATCGTATCAGATTAATATTTAAGCCTGATCAACAATTAGAAAAGCAGCGTAATGATGCAGAAAAAAATAAGCTTGCAGCAATTAAATCAAGTCTCAGTGAGGCAGAAAAGCAAGCATTAATCAGCTTATCACAACAGCTGACAGAACGACAAAATACAATTAAATCTGATATGGATGATATTTTACCCAAGGTCACTATTACTGATGTTCCTGATAAGATTTCTGTACCTGATTGTCATGAACAAAATCTTAAAACACTTAAATTGAGCAATTTTAATCAGGGGACTAATGGTATTGTTTATCAACAACTCATCCTCAATTTACCGGAGTTAACAGATCAGGAATATCAATATCTGCCAGTATTTAATTATTGCTTTGGTGAATTAGGCTGTGGTGATAAAGATTATCTACAAATGCAGGTGCAGCAATCATTGGTTTCGGCCGGTATTTATGCACATCATAGTATTCGTGGTGATATAGATGATGAACAGCAAGTCAGAGGCTATTATACAATTTCAGGTAAGTCTTTACTTCGTAATCATAAAAAGATGACACATTTACTTAAAGAAACATTCCTTGCTATGCGCTTTGATGAAGGTGAACGAATTAATGAACTCATTTCTCAATTAAGAATGCGCAAAGAAAGCAGTATTACAGGCAGTGGACATTCTTTGGCTATGCAGGCTGCCAGCAGTCTCATGAGTCCAGTGGCCTATATAAGTCATCAGAATAAGGGCTTAGCTAGTATCAACTTTATAAAAGAGCTGGATATAAAAATCTCTGAAAATCCACAAGCATTAGCTGAATTACAAGCGCAACTAAGACAGATTCATCAGAAACTTGTTAATGCTGAATCTCAGTTTTTATTAGTTTGCGAAGAAGAAATATTTTCTACCTGTAAAGATGATATTAGTCAATGTTGGTCAGAATCCAAAATTCAAAGTCAAACCACTATCCCAGTTTTAAATCTGGAAGCAATAAAACAGAATGTCAAACAGGCCTGGTTAACAACTACTCAGGTTAATTTCTGCGCGAAATCTTATGCTACTGTCCCTGTTGAACATGATGATTCTGCAGCACTAACTGTTTTAGGTGGTTTTTTACGTAATGGATTTCTACATAGGAGTATTCGTGAGCATGGTGGGGCTTATGATGGGGGAGCAACACAAGATTCAGCTAATGCCTGTTTTAAATTCTTTTCTTATCGCGATCCTCGTTTATCAAAAACACTGGATGATTTTGATGAATCGATTAATTGGCTATTGAAAACACACCATGATTATTTAGCATTAGAAGAAGCTATTCTTGGCGTGATAAGTAGTTTAGATAAACCTGCTTCTCCTGCAGGTGATGCTAAGCAAGTTTTTCACAATAATCTATTTGGCCGTAGTACTGAACAACGTCAAAGGTTCAGACAAAGAATTTTAGCAGTTACCATTGATGATTTACTTGCTGTTGCCAATACTTATTTTACCGGACAGTTTGCCAGTATTGCAGTGATCTCCAATCATGATCATGAAGATGAATGTCTTGAATTTGGACTTGAAGTTTTTAATCTAAATTCTTAACTTAAGTTACTGAAGGCTCTAATCTAGTTTATTAAAGATAAAACAATGACCCAGACATTTAAACAATCTTATTATTTTTTACGTCAGAATATCCTGAAATTATTGTATTTTACTCTATTAATGGGGGCTTTACTGGTATTAATTGCCGAACTATTGATGCCATTTTTTATTGATCCATTGGATACATCACAGACAGTTTCATTAGAAACTATTGAGCCATTTGCTCAAATGATCAATATTATTGTCAAACCTATTTATACAGGTGCTTTAATTATACTTATACTCAGTTTAGCCAAATCTGAAGCTAAAACTATACTTAATTGTATATTTGCTGGGATTTTACGTTGGCCATTTATGCTAGTGGCCAATATCATGACATCTTTTTTAATTTTTATTGGATTTTTAGCCTTTATTTTACCGTGTATCTGGGTATTTACACGCTTATTTTTAGTTCCGTATCTGGTTATGATTGATAATCAGTCTCCTTTTAATGCATTAATTAATAGTTTTAAGTATACAAAAGACTATTCCTTAACTATATTAAGTGATATTGTTATTTTAATTGTTATATTAATTTTTATCGTACTTATTTTGAGTCTTATGCAGTTATTATTACCAGCTTTACTATTAGTACTACTACTTTTATTTCAAACAATGGCTCATGTTATTTATTATCGTCATTATGAAATTTTAATGGAAAAACATAAAACTACTTGATTACCCACAAAGCTCCGCTATATTTTGATAATTGTACTATAATTAAAATATAGATTATGTGGGTAGTACAGGTGATACTGTGACGGTTACTAAAGATTTAAAAGTTAAAGGCTCTTCATCGGTGATAAAAATGGGCACTAAAGTTAAAAATATACGATACGTCTGGTTGATGGCGATCATGATATTGACTGTAAAGTAGATGGTATCGGTGCAATGAAGCTAAATTCCCAGTTTGTTAAAAAAGTTTAACAGAGCGTAGCGAAAATCTAGGGGGCTTGCACACGTGCTGAATAGTATAGACAGGGCTTGTCCCTGTCTATATTATTCAGTACATGGAACTTCAAAGAAATACGCATCATGTCTTTAGGCTAATGTATCATTTTGTATGGATACCAAAATATAGGTATAAAGTTTTTATGGAGCCTTATCGTACAACGATGAAGGCGATTATTCAGAAAATTGGATATGATATACGATATTGATATCGTTGAGCTTGAAATGCCAGAAGATAATATTCATATGGTTATCAGGAGTATAACCAGGCAATCACCTAGTGGTGTAATGCAAATAATAAAAAGTATTAGCGCTCGTGAATTTTTCAGGATTTATCCTGAAATTAAGAAAAAATACTTCTGGGGCGGTAAGTTGTGGACGTAAAGTTACTTTGTTGAAACGATTGGGAATGCAAATGAAGAAACAATTAGAAAGTACGTTCAAGAACAGCTAGTTGAGTTAGATCAAAAAGAAAGACATTCAGGCCAGCTGGACTTGTTTTAAAACTCGGTCGCTTGCGGCCGAGATATTTATCATTTAGCCTCTGGAGTTTTGCAAGAGGCTCATCAATAATGCTTTTAATGGTATTAACACTGACGAAAATTGCCATTGATGCGGTTGATAACACCAATAAAAAAGTAAAAAAACTCAGTTTAGGTAAGAGTTTCATTATTCAGTTGATTCCCAGCGATATGTCTTGACATATTGTAAAAAATTTATTTCAAAGGTAATGCACAGTCTCTCTGCTATATCCAGATTAGCTGTGGCATTCATCTGTTGGTTATTAACAATTGAAATATTGCCCGGAGATTCACCGCCTAAAATTTTTAATGCGATTTTAGCTGCATATTGTCCCTGTTCTTCAAGTACTTGTAAAAAGCCTACAAGAACATAGGGAATCATCCTTTCCTGTGTTGTGCCTGCCGGTATTTGAGTAGTATTCAGGATAAACTGATGCATATCTTCATTATTCCATCCGTTGATACTTTTACTATTTTCAAGGATGAGCATATCCACTTCAGTTTGTAGTGCTAAATAGGCTTTCTTCCAATGTTCAATATCTTTGACATAAATGACGTTGTCAAAGTTGAGCCCTGCCTTTTGAGTATAATTTTCTACATTTTTTCTATCACTCAGAACATCTTCGGAAAAGATACCCACTCGCTTTCATTTGGCATATTGGGCTAATTGTTTTGGTAAGGCTTGTATGAGTGAAACTTCTTCCATGCCTGTGGTATTTTTATAGGGGTAGCCATAGCTGGATGCATCCCAGTTAATACCACAAAAAACGATAGGTAAGCTGGTATTTTTATAATAAGGCTCGATTAAATATTTAGAAGCATTATCATCTGAAACAATGATCAAGTCAGGCTGCCATGAGTTTATAAGATTTCTGGCATCCAGGGCTTTTTGTTTGATAATGCCAAAATCTGTCTGACGTTTACTATCCATAGAAAATACTTTCATTTCTATAGATTCTGATTCAAGAATAGAATGGGCTCCTGCAATGATAGCGGCAGACCAGCTATAAGTGGGGTGGTAAGAATCGATTAATAAAACACGTTTTGAGTCTGTTGATTTTAGTGGTGTATCACTGGCATATAATAGATTAGCGGAGAAGATCAATGTAAGTTGAATTAAATAATGGAAAAAATATCGATGCATTACTCACTCCCTATGTGATGAGTCTGAAATGATATCATACAATTTACAGTCCCTAACTTATTTACTCATTCTTAAAGCCAGATAGCCGACAATTCCCGATATAAAAGATCCGATCAAAATAGCAAGTTTATCGGTATATTGAAAAATACTATCATCTTCAAAGGCCAGAGATACAATAAATAAACTCATGGTGAACCCAATTCCGGTTAATACGGATACACCATAAAGCTGTAGCCAGTTACTGTCATCCGGTAATCTGGCAATATTGAGCTTGATTGCCAGCCAACTGAAGCCAAAAACTCCTAATTGTTTGCCTATAAATAAACCCAGCATAATCCCTAATGGTACATTGCCTGACATTTGATTTAGTGATATTTCAGTGATATCCACACCTGCATTAACAAAGGCAAATAGTGGCAGTATAAATAGTGCAACCCAAAAATTCAGGCCATGTTCTATTTCTTTCAGAGGTGAAAAATGTTTATTTTGTTTGTTTCTGGTATTCAACGGAATAGTAAAAGCTAGGGCAACACCGGCCAAAGTAGCATGTACACCTGATTTAAGCACACTCACCCATAACACTGCACCAATAACAAAATATACGGATTTTTGTGTCACACCGAAAAAATTGAGGATGCTTAAAAGAGTTAAAGAAGTACCTGCAACAATTAATGATAGAGTTGAGAGTTCTGTAGTATAAAAAAGTGCAATAATAACAATAGCCCCTAAGTCATCCATAATAGCCATTGCCATAAGGAAAATTTTAAGAGAAACGGGTACCCTGTTACCTAGCAGTGATAATATACCTAAGGCAAAAGCAATATCTGTGGCAATTGGGATAGCCCAGCCATTGGCAGCAATTGGATTATCGTGGTTAAAAATCAAATAGATTAGTCCTGGAACCAGCATGCCGCCTACAGCAGCAACACCAGGTAATATCACTTGCTTTACGGAAGAAAGATGACCTTCTAGAATTTCTCGCTTAACCTCTAAGCCAATTAATAAAAAGAAAATAGCCATCAGGCCATCATTCACCCAATGATAAAGTGATTTATCAATATGCAGTGCACCAACGCGAATTTCTACAGGAATATGCAAAAATGTTTCATAAACAGAGGACATGCCGGTATTACTGAGGAGCAGAGCCAAAAGAGTTGCACAAATTAATAACAAGCCACCAGTGGATTCTTTTTTCAAAAACTCTTCAATCATTTTCATTATTATGCGAGCCTAAATTGTTAGAATAAGTATACTGATTTTAAGTCACAATAATAACACGTAATGCATCAAGTCTGGGCTTAACTGCATGAAAAATGACTGCTAATGATTGTAGTTGTTGTTCCAGAAATTGAATTTCTTCATGGAGAATATTTGGGTTTATTTTTGCCAGTGATTTAAGTCGTTCAATTTCATTTGCCAATAGTTGTTTACTGGATTGCTGAGCTGTATTGAGAATATTCGGTGCATATTGAGTACTTAATTATTCCGCTTGATTGATAAGCTCAGTTAATTCTTCCTGTTTTAATTTAATGATTTGCTGAGCTTTCTGATTTTTTATTTTTTCTTGTCCCTGGTTAATATCAGCAGCCGAAATGTGCTATGTTAACTCTTGTCCCTGTTCATTTAAGACAATTCGAACTATTGTGGGAGGTAAATAGCGATTAGCATGTAGAGTTTTATGTGTAGTAGTTTCTAAAAAAAAGAGACACTCGATTAACAAACTGCCTGAGCCTAACGGGACATTCAATTTTGAACTGTCCAGTGTTGTCATGGCGGTATTGCCCATTTCACTGGCATTGATCATATCCATGGCAGTTCGGACTATAGGATGCTCCCAGCTGAAAAACTGCATATCTTCATTGGCTAATGCAATATTACGATCATAGCTGATGGTCATTCCATCATCAGGTAATCCCGGTAATTGAGTAAGCATGTGTTCACCGGGAGATATGATATAACAATGTTCGCTATGTTCTGAATGATCAATACCAAATGCATCAAATGCATCAAATGCACTATCCATATATTGAAATAGTGAATGATTATGATCATCTTTTTCAGCCAGACTATGTAATTTATCAGCCTGGGGTTGGCGGCAAGAATTATATTCTAATAATTGATCCCTGCCATCATGTAAGGCCTGAGCGAGATTTTTATGTAAGCTTTGACTCTCAGTGATTAAATCATGCTGTGAAATTGCACCTTTGCTATTCATTAAAAGAGTCAATAATTGTTTCTTTATCTGACTAAAAACATTGTTGCCTGTTGGACAAGTTTTCTCAAAGGCATTTAAAGCTTGGTGATACCAATGAAATAAAGTTTCCTGAGCTGTATTTTCAAGATAGGGAATATGAATTTGAATATTCTGCTTTTGTCCAATTCGATCTAAATGACCAATACGTTGCTCTAAAAGATCAGGATTAATGGGTAAATCAAATAAAATTATCTTATGAGAAAACTGAAAATTTCTGCCTTCACTGCCAATTTCTGAACAGACTAAAACAGGCGCACCATTTTCTATATCTGCAAAAAAAGCAGCGGCTCTATCTCGCTCTATTAGGCTGAGTCCTTGATGAAAAACTGCAGCATAGAGACTATATTGTTTTTTTAATGTATCTGCCAGTTCTATGGCTGTTTGAGCATTGGCTGCAATGATTAAAGTTTTATTATCCTGGGCAGAGTTAGACTTTGAGCGTTGTTCAAATAACCAGTTTCCTAACCATTGGACTCTGGGATCTATCTGTGTCCAGGAGCTTGATAATTGTTCAGATTGTGCTTTGATTTGGTAAAGTTGCTCTGGAAATAGAACCAGTTTTGAAAAATCTTGTTCAGCATGTTCCTGCTCTTGATAGTCATCCTGTAACTGAAAGGATTGAGTAAATTTCTCTAATAATTGTTGATATTCCACTGGTAATTTTTGTGGGTGGGCAAAGACTTTACGCTCTGGAAAACCTTTGATGGTTGCACGGGTATTTCTAAATAAGATACGGCCGGTACCATGACGATCCAATAAGTGTTATATTAATTTTTATTTATCAAGGGGAGACGTATGATTGAGTTCATCATTATATTCATCTCCTAAAATTATTTTTAATTGTTTCTGCTGTAAATTATTAAATTCATTATCGGAAAGTAAAGTATCCATAAGCTGTGCAATAGACTGGTAGTTATTTTCCTCGTTAATAAAAGCTTCTAAATTAGTAAAACGATCAGGATCCAATAAACGTAAACGGGAAAAATGGCTGGCTACACCTAATTGTTCCGGTGTGGCAGTTAATAATAAAACTCCTTTCACCTGTTGGATTAATTGTTCAACTAATTGATATTCATGACTGGATTGCTGAGGTGTCCATTTTAGGTGGTGTGCTTCATCAACCACCATGAGATCCCATTCGCCAGCAAGAGCCTGTTGATAATAATCCTTATTGCTGCTTAAAAAATCCAGACTGCAAAGCACCAGTTGTTCACTGAGAAAAGGGTTTTCATTGTGTGATTCTGATAAATCATCCTCTAACTTCATTGCCTGACAACGTTTATTATCAAAAATACTAAACATCAGGTTGAAACGTCGTAACATTTCCACCAACCATTGATGAATCAGACTTTCTGGCACAATAATTAAAACACGTTGTGCTCGTTCATTAAGTAATTGATGGTGAATAATAAGACCGGCTTCAATGGTTTTTCCTAAACCGACTTCATCGGCTAATAAGACTCTTGGTGCATGACGATTAGCTACTTCATGAGCAATATAAAGCTGGTGCGGAATTAAACTGGTGCGGCAGCCGGTTAGTCCAGATAATTTAGAATTGGTGAGTTTATGTAGTTGTTGTAAGGTTTGATAACGTAGATCAAACCAGTGATTTTTATCAACCTGACCGCTGAATAGACGCTCAGCAGGGCGGTTGAATTGAATAGAATGTTCCAGCTGATTTTCAAGTAAGGTTTGTGTTTCAGAGTGTTGATTGATACCGGTATAGGAAATAAGACCATCTATTTCCTCAATAGATATGACTTCTATACTCTCACCGTTAATAGATTGTATAGAATCACCCTGAGTATAAATAATTCGAGATAAAGGTGCGTTTTGTTTTGCATCGGTACGAGTTTCATCACTGGCAGCAAAATTAATACTCACTGTACGATGATCAGAGTCAATAATACAACCAAGACCTAATTGTAATTCAGTATTACTGATCCAGCGTTGACCGGGAATAAATTCTTCCACAAAGAACCTTGTGAGATCCCCTTATTTCTGCCTTTTATTACTTTGTTTACAAAGTAAATATCCTGTGCTTCCAGAGGGGAAATGGGCACAGGAGCAAGATATCTACTTGTGGGAATAACTAATTAGGGCCTATCTTTTGATTACCTTTTTAGGTGAACTAGTTATAAACACGAATCAGATCAGGCATTTCCTTACTGGCCTTTTCTAATTGATCTTCTAAGTCCACAGGGTTAGGTACACTGATAGAAGGTACATTCCATCCACCGGGCATTTCACCTAATTCATCAGGAGCAGAAATCATATCATCCCACATGATGGCCATGCCTTCTTTAGGATCACCGGGCTGGAACCAGTCAGTTGGACTTTGGTCTTTAAATGGAATTTCTCTACGATTCCATAAGCTGTCGTGACCACCAAAAGGCCATGTTTCCCAAGGAGCTTCATTACTATTTTTACTAAAGGGACCAAAGCCAAAATTATCCATTGGGTTATTGCCAAAAGGACCTGAGTTAGATCTTTGTCCATAAGGTCCTGCAGCATAATGACCGGCTCCATTGGGTCTGCCATAGCCAGGTGCTCTTCCAGGTCCAGGAGGAAATGGAGCTTGTATGGGCATAGAGTCAGGACGAAATGCATTCGCTCCGTTAGGTGATGATCCATTAGGGCCTCCGTTATAGCCGAGTGCTCCTACTGGTCTATAAGGAGCCATCATAGGTACTGACTCTGTGCGAAAAGCATTTCGTCCATTAGGTTGGCCATACTGAGGCGGCATTGGTCGTTCAAATCTATTTTGTCCAGTATAAGGTGAACGTGGAATTGCATAAGGTGGTGGTGCTATTCTTGCCTGTGGTTTTGCAACAGAGGCTACAGGTTGAGCTGTATCAGCTTGTTGTCTGGCTGGCATATGCGGTAAAGCATTTGCAGCTGGAAACTGATAGTTCTGTGGTGCATTTTGTGCTGTGTTGACGGCTGCCTGCTCTGCGCTGACGGCTCCCCCAATACTAATGCCAGAAATAAAAAATGTCGAAATTAATAGTGTTTTTTTGTTATTAGAGAGCATTGTTTTCTCCTTACATCTGCTCGTATTTATAATGTGTGCGCATAGTATAGTCTTTATTTACAAAATCATCCATTATTATTTGCTAATATTCTAAAATAGATGTGACTTATAGTTTGTATTGCTAAAAAAAATGATTTAATCTGTGAATCTTATTTAGGTATCATTTGAGGTTCTTTAGTATGTTTTTTGATTTATTTAAAAGTCGTCCAGTTTTGGATGAAGACTCAGTTCAATGGTTATTTAAGTTATATGAATGGGCCTTAAGTAATTTTGATGCGGATATATTTTTTAATCAAACTAAACTGGTTGTACCTTCCAATCAGTATTTTCCAGGGGAAGCTAATAGTAATGCAGAAATGGCGCAGTTGATTTTTGACAAAGTTAGAGAATATGCTGCGGTGAAGCACTGGCCCTATCGCCTGAGTACGGATCAAAGTTGTGCGACACAAACACCAAAATTAAAAATTTCAGGGGCTTTACGGGATATTAATGGAAAAGAACCGGGGTTTGTATTAGAAGAAGATCGTTTGTTGATTTTCTATGATCCTCGCCAGGTTGGTAACCCAGAGGCCATTATTGCTACTTTTGCACATAGTTTGGCGTATCATCTGGGGGCGATGGGAAAAGACTTTCCTGATAATATAGAAGAAAACTGGCCACAAATAACAGAAGTTCTGTCTGTCTTTATGGGCTTTGGATTGATGTTTGCCAATAGTGCCTTTGTTTATAGAAATGTCACCTGTGGTAGTTGTCAGCCCACAACAGCAAATCGCTCTGCTTATTTATCGCAATATGATATTACCTATGCTCTGGCCATTTTTTGTGTGTTAAAAGATATAAAATCGGGGCAGGCAGCCAAGGATGTTAAAAAAACTCTGCGACCTTTTTTCAAAAAAGCCTATAAGGATGTTAAAAAGCGGGAAACTGAACTGGCAAAACTTAGAATGTTTAAGAAATAACTTAAAGAAATAGACTTAAATTAAATATCTTTATAATTATTATTTAACCCCAGATCTGGATAAGAAAATACTAATATACAATCAAATAGTCAATGTTTTCATATAATTAACGCTAACAGTTATTGTAGGCTTAGCCTCTTTATGACAATAAGCAATCAGTGAACCCATTAAATTGAGCATAAAACCATGTACACTGCGATGTCTTAGTGTTCAATTTGAGAAATGGATTTTAATTGATCATTAACTGTCTCAATAATAAACCGTTTTCTGAACATGATTTTATCCCAAATTGACATGGCTGTTGCCGTCATGTTTTTACGAACATTGGTGATTAATTCAACACCTTCATCA
>JAUJGA010000082.1:0-2418 GCA_042095675.1 Gammaproteobacteria bacterium | reverse complement strand
ACCATTTCTGTGCTAAAGTATCTCTTAACATACTAATACTCCAGCTTTTTTTGTTTTTGTTCACAAACATATTATAACAAATTTGGCTTGGATTTTATTCAAAAATTAGTAATTCAGCTAAGAAACTCTCTTAAATTGTTAGTTTTGCAAGTAACTCTATTGCTAAATAAATTGCCCTGCAGTAAAACCGGAAGACCAGGCCCATTGAAAATTATACCCCCCTAAGTGTCCGGTTACATCAACAACCTCACCTATAAAGTATAAGCCTGGTACTTTCTTAGCCTGCATTGTTTTAGAGGAAAGCTCATTGGTATCTACACCACCAACCGTCACCTCTGCAACACGATAGCCCTCTGTTCCCTGCGGCAAGAATTGCCAGTTTTGAAATATATCACTAATCGTTTTTAAGACATCATCATTATATTGTTTAATTGCTTTATCCATTGACTGTACTTGAACAAATACATCCACCAGTCGTTTTGGGAATTGCTGGGATAAAATATTTTTCAGCATCACATTGGATTGTTGTACTTTTTGTTCTAATAGCCATTCAAATAGATTCAAAGTTGGTAATAATTTAATTTCAACGGGTTCAGATAATGTTTTATTCAGACTTGTCCAATAAGAAGATATTTGCAGAATAGCCGGGCCACTTAAGCCCTTATGAGTAAACAATATATTTTTTATAAAGCTCCGTCCTGAATAATTAACCTCAGCAGATAGAGCGATACCTGATAATGATAAATACTTGTTTCTATCCTGTGCATTATAACTAAACGGTACCAGACCAGGCTGAGTATGAATACAACTTATTTGAAACTGTCTGGCAATTCGCAGACCAAAATCACTGGCTCCCATCTTAGTCACAGATAGTCCTCCCGTGGCAACCACCAGAGATTTAGCAGAATAATTTTCAATAGAAGTATTCAAAACAAAGAGGGATTGTGATTTTTTTTCAAGCTTTTTAATATGACAATCTAATTGTATAGTGACTTGATATTGATGACACTCAGATAACAACATCTGCACAATATCATCAGCACTGCGGTCACAAAATAGTTGTCCATGTTCCCGCTCATGCCATGGAATTTGATACTCCTCCATCAGAGCGAGAAAGTTATAATACTGATATCGGGATAAAGCAGATTTGGCAAAGTGTGGGTTCTGTGATAAAAAATTTTCCGCACTAACATCATAATTTGAAAAATTACACTTTCCCCCACCGGAAATACGAATTTTTTTAGCAGCCTTTTCAGCATGGTCAAGTACGATTACCCTACGACCACGCTTAGCTGCCTCTATAGCACACATCATGCCTGCAGCACTGGCACCAATAATAATCACATCATATAATTTTGGTTTTATCATAGATTTATTGTAACTATTCAGCGTAATTGAAATTAAAAAAGATGAAAAAAACACTTGACAGGTATTTTAAGCCACATTTTTAAAAATGACAGTATTTTTATTGCAGTCAGATTATAGTCTTAAACGATCGAATTGATCCATAGCGATCTGAACAGATAAAAAGAATACCCTGTCGGGGGTGGATACTTATAATATCTTAAATCGATCGACAGATCGATTTGAGCTAAAAAAACCCATGATACAATAGCTGTATTGATTAATAGCTATTTGGGCACCGCGTGAATATAGACGGTTTAGATATCGACTCAACCATAAAAGAAGTTGAGTTAGCACTAAAAAATGAAAAAGGCTTATCACCTTCATTAAGAACCGTGATGAGTATGCTGGTGTTGATGGTAAAGCTATTAACGAATTGAGTAAATAAAAATAGCTCAAATAGTAGTAACCCACCCTCAAGCGATCCGAATCGGTTAAAATCAACACGAGCAAAAACAGATAAAAATGCAGGTGGTCAAAAAGGACACAAAGGAAGCACGCTCAAACAGATAGATGAGCTTGATGAAGTTGAAAAAATAAAACTGGATAAACGCACATTGCCTAAGGGTAAAATTTATAAAGAAGTTGGTTTTGAAAAGCGTCAGGTCTTTGATATTTATGTTTCACGTTTAGTCACATAATATCAGGCACAGGTATTGGAAGATGACTCTGGAAAACGTTACATTCTTTATGCAATGCACATCATTTTCGTGAATTAACCTTTGCTCATGAGCAAGACAAGCAAAAATGGGCTGGTAAAATGAAAATATGGCTTGAAAAAGCCAATAAAGCAGTCAATCAGGATGGTGGTGAGTTAAATAATGAAAAAGCAAAACAAT
Organism: Gammaproteobacteria bacterium; assembly: GCA_042095675.1. Lineage (GTDB taxonomy): Bacteria > Pseudomonadota > Gammaproteobacteria > GRL18 > GRL18 > GRL18. The sequence goes on along the minus strand of JAUJGA010000082.1, from coordinate 175 downwards.
TTTTGTTAGAATACAGAAAATTATTAAGTGAGGCTGAAATTGAATGTCCACCCCCTGATGAAAAAGAGAGAAACGGAAAACGAGGTCGATTGAAACGAAGTAAATCTCGTAATTTATTAGAGCGATTGATTAATTATGATGAGGATACACTGCGTTTTATGGAAAATGCAGAAGT
>JAUJGA010000081.1:0-2776 GCA_042095675.1 Gammaproteobacteria bacterium | reverse complement strand
ACTTGATTTTATTTTTGTGGCGATTGGTAAAAGCATACAAATAACCCTCAAAAGGATTATGCCCTAATTCACATTCAACAATAGCACTTAAACCCAAAAAGCCTTTTCTAAAATCAACTGGTTTTAAATACAGGTAAACTTGTGGCAAAGTTAATGAGGGGCGGATTGCTGATTTCATTTCAGTAGTTCCGCTAACTGTTTGGTGAGTTCGAGATTATTAGAAGAGATCCCTTTGATCTGTAATTTATTAGGCAACTGTACAGTGAGTGTTGTAATATTTGATGTAGGATCAATGCTAACCGCAGGGAGTTTAATAAATCCACTTCTTCTTAATGGAAAATTATTGAGCTTACGTTTCCAATAACCAAAACGGTGAACCACAAGCTCATGTTTTTTGCAGTAATGAGCCTGAGACAAACTGGTTTCTTTCCACTGGCTGAGATGACCTGTCCAAAACCTTTTTAATTCTAATCGGCTTTCTGATTTCATTGATTTTCCTGATAATTTATTAGGGATTTTATTATCAGGGAGTGGGTAATATTTTGGAATGACGCTACTTCGTTAAGCGCTTACGTTCCAAAGGACAGCTTAACTGGCAAAGGATTTACTTATCTTAATAATCAGTGGGGTAAGCTCATCGTGTATTGTGAAGATGGCCGGTTAAATATCAGTAATATTCTGACTGAAAATGCTATTCGCCCATTTTGCGTTGGCAGAAAAGCCTGGTTGTTCAGCGATACACCTAAAGGGGCTCATGCCAGTGGTATTCATTACAGCTTAATTGAAACAGCTAAGGCTAATCATATTGAGCCATATGCTTATTTGGTCTATGTACTAACCAAATTGCCCTATGCTGATACCGTTGAGAAACTGGAAGAATTGCTTCCATGGAATTTTAAAAAACTAGAGTTAGAAAAAGTCAACAGGGCTGTTAATTAAGCGCTTACATTAATAATATTGAATATAAATTAATTACATCAAAAAAACTTCAATCAAATGCTGATATTGCTGTTAAAGCAAAAAATTACACGTTATTGATCGAGTGTATGGAATAAGCAATTAATGCTAAAACCCAAAATTGCTATTTAAATTTTTAATGATTTATATTTACAAAATTATAGTGTGATATTATATATTCTATATATGAGTCATGTTTCTATCTCTATAATATCATTGCAATTACCAAGTGATAGATCTATGTACTTCTTGTCTATCTGTTGGCAAGTATAAAATGAAAGCCGATACTCCTTCTGGTGTGAGTAGTCAGGGCTCTTTTGAAATACATTATAATGCCATTGTTGGTTATTAAGCTCATCCTTTGAGACATCTTCACCTCTGTTATATTTAACTTTTCCAACATGAGGATAGAGTGTGTATTTTTCAAACTGTGCAGTTGACACTATTCTTTTAACAAACTTTTCAATATCATAAACTCTAACTATAGCATCGTAGGAAGGATTTAAACCTTTCAGATTTTCTGGTGATGCCTCTGGGATAGCACTACACCAAATAAAAACTGGGTTTACAGAGCCAGTTTCCATTGGGTCACCCTCTAGTTGTAACATTCCTTTGGCTTCGTTTTTGTCACCAAGTTCTGGGTTGTCAAGTGCTTGATAAATCTCTACAGAATTTAAACGAAGGCATCCTTTATCGCGGAGTTTTAATGCCCATTTCATTTCTGTAGCTTTGATTAATGAAGACGGAGAAGGGTGTTCATTGTATTCAATGCCATTGACTATTATCGGTTCACTTTTTGTCATTGGGTTTTGCTCATAAGTTTACTGAAATATAACCAGTGATTGACTGGGTTTTGTTTAATTATAAAGAGGTACTTGCAAAACTAACAATTTAAGAGAATTTCTTAGCTGAATTGCTAATTTTCGAAGAAAATCCAAGCCAGATTTGTTATAATATGTTTGCGCACAAAAACAAAAAAGCTTGGATTATTAGTATGTTAAGAGACACTTTAGCACAGAAATGGGAACAAATACAAGGCTCACTTTTTACTTGGATAGTAGAAGAGATTGGTGAGATATCTGAAAAACAGCAACAACTCATTAGCATTCTGGAATTCTTAAGAGTAGAAGAATATATACTAAGTTCTAATGCACTGGTTGGTAGAGTAGAAAGTGATAGATCACCTATTGCCCGATCGTTTGTAGCTAAAGCAGTTTACAACATGGCCACAACAAGAATGTTGATAGAGTGTCTTGAGTCAGATATAAAAATAAGACGTATTTGTGGTTGGGAAAGAAAAAGTGATATGCCAGGAGAGTCCACATTTTCTCGTGCCTTTGCTGAATTTTCTAACAACCGTTTAACAGAACGAGTTCAAAAAGCACTGATTACAGATTGTTATAAAGACGACATTATTGGTCATCTCTCCAGGGATTCAACAGCTATAAAAGCAAGAGAAACACCAGCAAAGAAAGTAGTTGAGGAAAAAGTAAAACGTAAGCCAGGCAGGCCAAAGAAAGGTGAAGTAGTAGCGAAGAAAATAAGACGTATAGTAAACCAGATTTCAGGTATGTCATTAAAAGAAATGCAGAATGATTTGCCTAAAGTCTGTGATGTGGGCTCAAAGAAGAATAGCAAGGGTAACACCAGTCATTGGATAGGTTACAAATTACATATTGATGCAGTAGATGGTGGTATTCCTATTAGCTGTTTATTAACATCAGCATCCATGCATGACAGTCAAGCTGCAATACCCTTGGCAGAAATGAGTCACAATAGAGTAAACAGCCTGTATGACTTAATGGATGCAGCTTATGAT
>JAUJGA010000080.1:0-6924 GCA_042095675.1 Gammaproteobacteria bacterium | reverse complement strand
TTATTTCAATAGCTTGGTTTCCTTCTTTTCGATCTAATATTGCTTTTTTAGTCTATAAGTCCAAGCTTCCGAGCTTTCCTACAGCCCAATCCCTCTCTATAATCACTTTTCCTAATTTTTTAGCCAGTTGATCGCCTTCAGTTTCTAATTCTACGATCTTTTCTTTATATTCTTTGACAACACTAATTTTATCAAAGGCCAAACTCACATTTTCTAAAAACTGTTTCTTCCAGTTCATCAGATTTTTTGGCAATATCTCATATTTACTCGCAATTTGATTTAAAGTTTCTCCTCCTTCAAGAAGTTCGAGAACCAATTTTGATTTAAATTCCACACTATATCTTGTTATCTTGTTCATTTTTTACTCATTTCATCCACATATTATTTTTAGTAAATTGTAACATTTGGAATAAGAAATTTTATATAATTGGTTTTAATTTAAGGGATCGTTATATTTTTGCCATACCATTTTGAGCAATGACCATAATACTATTGTCTTACATTAGATCCTCATGAATTAAAAAACTCTGGAACAAAGCTGTTAGCGTCCAATAAAGCTAACACTTTAGTCAAATTTAACACCATAATTGTTTCATTTCATCTCAATTTAACTTCAGCCATCGCATAGAAATTATAGTGCTGGCATTATTCAGACGACCCTATTTTAACCATTGCACTGCCTTCTCAAAAGAAACCACCATCACACGTATATCTTCTCCCTCCTCCTCCAGACCATAAATTCCATCAACATCTTTACTATTGACACAGGCACAAAATAATTTTGTTGTTTCTGAATTACCACCTGGACTGGAATAAAAACCAGCAATAAATTTAAGATGTAATAAAGTACAATCAGCTTCTTCAATTGCTTCCCTATAAGCAACATCTTCATGCGACTCACCTGCTTCAACAATAACGGCTATAATTTCATATAACCAGGGGGTGTTAGTATCAGCTATTATATTCTTACTGGCAATATTCACATAAGCACCAATGCGAAATTGCTCCAGTAAAATAATATTATCCAACCAGGGATCATAGGCTAATACGCCCACTGCATGGCCTCGCTCCAGACACTCACGCATAATGACTTTAGAATTTCCACCCTGAAATAAAGCATGCTGAAGTGCATATTGTTTAAGAAAAAAGAAAACATTATAACCACTCTTTTTGTGGACTCAAGAAACATCTAATTAGGTAAAGTTTTTCACTTTCATAGTATCCACTCATGTTATAATTTACCTATGATAGCACTCACTAAATTCAAAAACACTCCGTTATTGGGTTTTGCAGCCTATAGCGGAACCGGAAAAACCACCTTACTTGAACAATTAATTCCTGCACTCAAACATATTAATATTAATATTGCATTAGTCAAACATACGCACCATGAAAAATTTGATATAGACCGGCCGGGAAAAGATAGTTATCGCCTACGCAAAGCAGGGGCTGATCAAGTATTAGTTGCTTCTGCAAAACGTTGGGCTTTAATGGTTGAACATCCAAGAGAGCAAATTAAATCACAGCCAGAACCAAACTTGTATGAACTAATAACTCATTTGGATTTAAGCAAAATAGATTTAATTCTAGTAGAAGGCTTTAAGCATGAAACAATAAGTAAAATTGAGTTACATAGGCCACAGTTTGAGAAACCGCTTCTGCACCCATATGATCCTGATATCATTGCCATCGCAAGTGATGTAGTGCAACTGGAAAATTATTATCCGGATCAAATTCAATGCCCTATTCTTGATTTAAATAATATCAATGAAATAACTAAATTTATACAACAACATCTATAAACTATTGCCTAAACAAGCATTAAAAACAACAGGATCTATCTACCATGAGTTCAAATCATAGCGACAATCTATTTCTCAGTGTTACTGAAGTACAACAACGTATTATTAATGATATCAAGGCTATAGAAGGTATAGAACAAGTTGACTTACGCCATGCCCTGGGACGTATTTTAGCCAAAGATGTTATCGCTACATTCGATACACCACCCTGTGACAACTCAGGCATGGATGGCTATGCGTTTCATAGCAATGAAATAGCTGGCAATGATAGCTTAACACTTAAAGTAGTAGGTCAGTCCTTCGCTGGTCATATTTATACTGGAGATATTGCTGCAGGCGAAGTTATTCGCATCATGACAGGTGCAAAGGTTCCAAATGGTGTTGATACAGTTGTAATGCAGGAACACACTGAAAAACCTGATGAGAATACAGTATTAATTACCACTATCCCTAAACCTTATGCCAATGTACGCAAAGCAGGTGATGATCTCACCACTGGTCAGACATTCATGGCCACAGGAAAAAAACTATCACCTACTGATCTTGCTTTTCTTGCTACTCAGGGCATTGCCGAAGTCGCTGTAAAACGTAAATTAAGAGTAGCTTTTTTCTCTACAGGAGATGAACTTCGTTCCATAGGTGAAGCATTAGGTGAGGGTGATATTTATGATTCTAATCGCTATTCAATTTATGGCTTATTAACAAACATGGATATTGATATTATCGATATGGGCGTCATTAAAGATGATAGACAGGCCATTGAAGATGCATTTAATACTGCCTCCAGTGTAGCTGATGCAGTGATTACTTCTGGTGGTGTTTCAGTGGGTGAGGCAGACTTTGTTAAAGAAACTCTGGAAAAACTAGGCCAGATAAATTTCTGGAAAATTGCCATGAAACCAGGAAAACCTTTAGCTTTTGGCACCATCGGAAATAGCTTGTTTTTTGGTCTACCCGGAAACCCCGTCTCTGTTATTGCTACATTTTATCAGTTCGTACAGCCTGCCCTGAAACGAATGAAAGGCCAGGATATTGTTCTACCTATGATCATAAAAGCAAAAACAACGGAGCTATTAAAGAAAAGGCCTGGCCGTACTGATTTTCAACGCGGCATTTTAGAACAATCTGATAGCGGTGAGTTGACCGTAAGAAATGCGGGTGCACAGGCATCACATGTATTAACCTCAATGAGTAATGCAAACTGTTTTATTGTTTTACCTACGGAAAGTGGTAGTGTTAAGCCTGGTGAAATAGTGGATGTGCAACCATTTGAAGGGCTAATAGGATAATTTCTTTCAGAAAGTTTTTATATTTTGGGGTAGCGTGAATACAACAGTTACTCCCCCTTTAACTTTGTATATTAACAAAAATGAACAGTTACACACTTATTTTTACACCCTCAATTTTTTTTAAAATTTTACATCATCTATAAGGTTTTAGCTTAATTTTTTCTGTAGCTCTGCTTTATCAAACCACCAGTTGCCATCGCCAATAATTGCACCAACAACCATACCCATACGGGGTAAAAACACATCAGGATCTCTTAAATCCATTTTATCCATCCATACATCCAGGCCCACCTGTGTTTCTACCTTGCTATGACGTAGGGCTACTTTAGCCAGCATATTTGTCGTCAATACTTTTAAATCATCACGTATTTTACCCTCACTACGACGATCCACAATAAAGTGTGCGGTAATGGCAGCTATGGCAGCACCATCAGCATCATCAGAAGTTTCATTAATAACATAATTAAGCATATTAATACTATATTCAGGCTCTAATGGATAAGTGACTGATAACCAGACACCATGACCAAGGGCTGTAATAGAAGATGGGAGTTCTGTCTGGTAAAGCAAATCACAGGCTTCAACTGCTAATTGCCATTCTTCATGGGCAATACAGATATCAAAGGCCGCTTTAGCATGATTCCAGACATCACTCATCTGAGTCATGACCAATTCAGTATTAGCTAAATCTAATAAAGCATTGGCTCTTTCCATAGGAGCTACCACTGAGGGTAAATTATCAATTTTCTCTGTTAATTCAGTCACTTTTACAGCAAGAAATTCACGTGATTCCTTGGCATCTGATGTTTCAATAAAATCTTGTTTTATAGTATTAGAAATAATATTACTTTGGTGTTAGAATAATAATTTAGTAATTTACTAGGTTATAGGCTAATTTGCAATGCATACAGAAATAAATGATGAAAATAATATAAAACTAACTCATGCAGTCATGCATACATTGGATGAATGGAAACTCGATGGGGAGCAAATTTTATCAATTATGTCCTTATCCGAGAATCTTAAAGTACGCCATCTATCAAAGTTTCGTCGTACCGATGCATTCCCTGATACACCAGAGGTTACAGAACGTTTTCGTCATGTTATCGGTATTATAGATGCTTTAGCAACAAGTTACCCAACTAATCCGAGAATGTCTATATTCTGGATGGCACGAAAGAGTAAAAAGTTTAAAAACCGCACCCCTATCCAGGTGATTGTTGAAGATAAGCTTGAGGGATTAGTGACTATCCGCAAACATTTAGATTGTAGCTATGACTGGTTTGGTGATAGTAATTAAGCTTATGTTTCCTTTAACCTAGAGAACGCAGTTTTCTAGGTTAAAGAACGAGCTTCGGACTCCAACATTACTGGTATATCATCCCGGATAGGGAAAGCGAGTTTATCTTTTTCACAAATTAACTCACTATTTTCTTTATCATAATTCAGCTCCCCCTTACATATCGGGCATGCTAGAATATCTAGTAGTTTATTGTCCATTATCATTTCTCTTATTTGCTTCTAAAATATTCAATTTATTAATAATTGAATCAATTAATCCATCATCAAGCCTTGCCTGAATCGGCAAAAACCAGTATTCATTCTTATTCTCGTTTAATGCCAGTGACTGGCACTTCACTGCATCCTTTTCAGTCATTATAATGGGGTATGATTCAGTAAAAATCAAATCATCTACCTGATATTGATAATGATCAGAAAATGGATGTTCTATTATAGTCAGACCATAATTTTTCAGCAATCTAAAAAAATTACCCGGCTCCCCTATTCCTGCAACTGCATGTACAGTTTTACCATGAAAATTTTCAAGCTTAATCGTATTACTCTGACTAGCAAAGATGGGCACCAATGTATTCAAAGCATAGTCCATAGAAAATTCATGTTCATTATCAAAATCAGCTTTATTAAAACTTTTACACTGGGAGATATTAAATACATGATAGTCTACAGAACTTAGACGCTGACGACTTTCTCTAAGAGGTCCTGCAGGCAAGCAAAGACCATTACCATATAAACGTCTTGCATCACTAATATTAATTTCAATATCACGCTGCATAGCATAATGCTGCAAACCATCATCACTAATAATAATGTCACAGTCAGTTGTCTGTTCTAGTTTTTGCACAGCACGTGTTCTTATCGGGTCAATAATGACTGTACAATCAGTATTTTGAAAAATAAGCAGTGGTTCATCTGAGAATAATTGATGGTTTTGTTGTAAATTTACTTGTCTAGGGAAAGGCATATTAACAGAGTTCTCATCAAGCGCACCATATCCACGACTAACAATACCAGGCTTATACCCCACTGACTTTAACTGATTAACCAACCAGATAACAAAAGGGGTTTTACCATTACCACCAATATAAATATTGCCTACAACAATAATCGGTATAGAAGCTTTATATGAGTGGAGTAAGCCAAAATGATACATCCAACGTCGAATATAAATCAGAGAGCAAACAATTAAACTCAGAGGCGACAATAAAATACTGACAATATTAATAGATTGCAAATAGTTCGTTATAGGCTGCATAACAATATCAAGAACTTATTCAGATTTAACTGCAGAAAAAGTGATATGTATCAAGCCTACCTGACGGGCGGCATCCATTGCTGTCATAACAGCCTGATGAGTACTTTGTTTATCAGCAGAAATAATGACTCGAAGGCTTTCATCTCCCCCGGACTTCTCGCGTAAGTTGCGAATCAGAGTATCAATTTTTGAATTCACCAATATCTGACCATTAATCACATATTGACCATCCTGTTTAATAAATATTTCAATTTCTTTTTTCTCTGTTTCTGTAATTTCACCATTGGCTTCAGGTAGTTCAATATTTAATTCTGATTGTCTGTCAAAAGTGGTAGAAACCATGAAAAAAATCAATAGAAGGAAGACCACATCTACTAATGGGGTGATATTAACATCCAGTTCTTCGGGTTTTCTATGTCTGAAGTTCATATTAATGGCTCTGCTGTGAACGATCACCATGTATCACTTCAACAAGATAAATGGCCTGAGCTTCCATTTTTAATAATAATTCATCAACACGACCACGTAAATAACGATAAAACATCACTGAAGGTATCGCAATAGAGAGACCTGCTGCTGTGGTAATCAAAGCTTCTGATATACCATCAGCGAGAATTTTTGGATCACCTACACCTAAACTGGTTATCACCGCAAAGACTTTAATCATACCAATGACCGTACCCAATAAGCCTAATAGTGGTGTAATCGAAGCAATAGTACCCAAAGTATTTAAGTAGCGCTCTAAATCCAGTGCCACCTGACGCCCTTCTTCTTCAATACTTTCTTTCATTATGTCACGAGGGCCATTTCTATTTCTTAAACCGACCGCAAGAATACGTCCCAGAGGAGAATTAGTATAAAGCTTTTCAATTGCTTCATCATTGATACGGTTTTGTTCATATAGGCTAATAATCTGTTCCACTAGTTGCGGTGGTGTAATTCTTTTTTCCTGCAATGTCCAAATTCGTTCCACAACTAGAGTTATAGCCAAAACTGAACATAAAATAATGGGTAACATTACCCACCCACCAGCAACAATTAGTTCAAACACATTGATTCCTTAAATATAAAACAAATGGCTTTTCAGCCAATTAATACGCTATTATAAATTATAAATTTAATATAAACAGCTGAATTAGTATAATAAGTGCATGACCTCTGATAGTAGCTGAGCAAACACCCTGTAAATTAAACAAGACTCAGGGTTACAATGCCATGTTACGACACCAACAGCAGAGGCTACAAATGAGCTATAAACACCTGAGTCTTGAAGAAAGAC
>JAUJGA010000079.1:0-7969 GCA_042095675.1 Gammaproteobacteria bacterium | reverse complement strand
TATATTAAACAACATAAAAAAGGTTTAGATGAAAAATGAATGATGATACAGCAGAAGCATATAAAGATCGAAGTGTATGGCAGCGGGGCTTTATATGCTTATATTTATGATCATCATTGGATTGGTAAAACCATTATACTTAATTGCAATGTTGCTTATTTTTTAATCACGAAAGATCAATAGCCCCTAGTGTTAAATGAATATTTAAAATGAGGATATTATAATTCTATCCGGGTAATTTGATTTTCACCTTTATTTAGTAGGACTTGAGAAGGTTTCTTTGAACAACTACGAGTACAACCACCGCAACCGGCTTTATAGCCTTTGTAGCTATTGTCTATTTTAGACAGCCAGTTTTGAAATAAAAACCAGGCAATAAAAAGTGCTGGTACGGCGAATAAAGCGATAATATACGAAAGCATTAAAATTATAACCTATGTTGAACTAAACAAGCCGGCAAAGCCCATAAAGGCCATTGATAAAATACCAGCAATAATTAAATTAAAAGCTGTGCCGCGAATTAATACAGGTACATCGTTAATTTCGGTTTCTTCACGAATGCCTGACATTAATACCATGGCTAAGGTAAATCCAGCCCCTGCTCCCAGTGCAAAAGTCAGACCCTCCACTAACCCATAACCCCTGTTGGTGGCAAAGATTGCCAGACCTAGAATAGCACAGTTGGTGGTAATCAGGGGAAGAAATATACCCAGCGATTTGAATAAACTCGGGCTGAGTTTTTTTATACTCATTTCAATAAATTGTACAGTACTGGCAATCACCACTATAAAACTGATTAAGCGTAGATAAGGTGCATAGATTAAAACATAGGTATTTAAAATCCAGGCACATAGCGCGGTGATAAATAATACAAATGTTGTAGCAAGGCCAAGGCGAAAAGAGGTTTTCAGTTGACCGGAAACGCCCAAAAATGGGCAAAGACCAAGAAAGTAGGCTAATACAAAATTATTAACCAATAAGGTGCTGATAAAAATCCAGATGAGATTATCCATTAACACTCACCTTATCAAATTTTGAGAGTTGAATGAGAAATTGCTTTCTTTTTTCTGTAAACCAGTTGAAAAATAATAACAGTAATCCCAGAGTTAAAAAACCTCCAGGTGGCAAAATCATAATGACCCAGGGTTCAAAGTTAGGACCAAACAAATCCACCCCAAATAAGGCCCCTACTCCTAATATTTCACGTACAGCGCCTAAAGAAAATAAGGCCACCATAAACCCTGCTGACATACCTACGGCATCCATGACAGCAAATTTAACGGAGTTTTTTGAAGCAAATGCTTCCTGGCGTCCTAAAATCATACAGTTAGCAACAATTAGGGGAATAAAAGCTCCAAGCTCTTTATGGATAGCAGGTAACATGGCCAGTAAACTATAATCCACTACAGTTACAAAGGTCGCAATAATAATGATATATAGAGAAATTCTTACCTGTTTAGGAATCCAGGGTTTAAAGGCTGAAACTAAAAAACTAGAACCCACTAATACAAAAAATGTTGCCATTCCCATAACCACAGCATTAATGGCTGAGTTAGTCACTGCCAACATAGGGCACATACCGAGAACCTGAACGAATACAGGATTATCTCGCCATATCCCTTTTATCATTTCATCATATGCTGTTTTGTCTATTGCCATCTTGTTTTACCTGGTTAGTACATTTATACCCCAAGGGCACTTCCTGCGGGGCGTAAATTGCTCTTGATCTAGCTCCTCCCTTTTATAAATGGAGGTTGGGAGGGTTTAAGCCTTGAAAATCAACCCCCTCAATCCCCCTTCTAAAGAAGGGGGCACAGGATAACTACTTTGCAAGCAAAGTAGTAAAAGTTAAGAGCAGCTTGCAAATATTTTATTAATTCTCAACCCAAACAGGCTCTGTACCCTGTATTGAAACCACTTTTTTAATAATCGGCGCCCACTTATGATGTGCCTTATTCATTATTTTTACCACAGCCTTGGATGAAATTGTAGCACCTGTAATGGAGTCAATTTCAGTCTCTTTTGACTTCTTACCTTTTTTAACTGCTTTTAAATATGAGACAATGGATAATTTTTTAAATTCATTCACAAAATCCATATCCTTGAAGATCTTATCTCCTAGTCCAGGCGTTTCACGACTATCAAGAATTTCCATACCTCTTACTAATTCACCTTGAATCTGATAGCCATACAAAAGTGAGATTGTATCCTGAAAACCCGGCCCTGCACCCTGAATCGCATAACCGACAAACTGTCCCTGCTCATCAAAGCCTGCAAAGATCATTTCATCATCCGTTCCATCAATATTCACCACGACTAGCTTATTATCTACAAAATGTAGCTTCTGCATTTTGGAAACACCAGGCAATACTTTAAAAACTGCAGCCTGTAGTTCACGTGCCTTATTTTCTTTAATCGTTTCAAAGGTCGCAAGATAAATAGCAATGATAATAAAGCCTGAAATAAAACCAGCAATTGTCATAGACAAAATAAGGTGGTTACTGGAAGGCTCTTCAGTTTGTTGAACTTGACTCATTATTGCTTGGCCTTGTTTTGATTCTTATCATTACGCCCGAATATTTTTGGCTGCGTATATCTGTCAATTAATGGTGTTGCAGCATTCATTAATAATATGGCGTAGAGCACTCCTTCAGGCAAACCGCCATAAACTCGTATCAAAACCACCAGAAAGCCAATACCAATACCAAAAATCCAACAGCCCTTAGGTGTTAAAGGTGAAGTGACCGGATCGGTTGCCATAAAGAATGTGCCTAGTAGTAAACCACCAGAAAACAAGGTAAATAATGGCGATGGATATTGCTGAGAATCAACCAATAAAAGAATTAATGAAAATAAACTGGCTGTAGAAAGAATAGCCACAGGAATACGCCAGTTAATCCCTTTTCTTAAAAATAGATAAAGAGCACCCAGTAGAATCAAGAAAGCACTAGTCTCCCCTATTGAGCCTGCTATGTTACCCACAAAAAGCTGACTGATAGCAGTACTTTGTTGTTCGAATTTCAGTAGACCTAAGGGCGTTGCTTCACTCATAGCATCAAGCTGAGCCTGCATAAACGGCATCGCCAGATTAGAGCTATTAATATGGAAAAAATTCTCCGGACCGGAGGATACTACCCAGGTGGTCATGGCAATAGGGAATGTGCCGAGCAAAAATGCTCGTCCTAATAAAGCAGGATTAAAGATATTAGTACCCAGGCCGCCCCAAATAACCTTGCCGAGACCAATACTCACTACACCACCCAAAAAAGCCATCCATAAAGGTAGACCTGCAGGAAGTGTTAAGCCTAATAATAAACCCGTCAATCCTGCACTGGTATCACTTAGTGCAAAACGTCTTTTCTCCTTATCAGTAAATAACCATTCTGTGAGTATGGCGCCTGATATTGAAGCCAATAGTAACAATAAAGCTGGTAAACCAAAAAACCATAATGAAGCTAAAGTCGCAGGTAATAATGCAATCCAAACATCTTTCATGGCTGCAGTTGTAGTCAATTCATGATGTAATAAGGGTGCAGATTGAAGTAAGAGTTTAGGATCCTTCTTGGATGGGGAGTTTGGCATCAGATATCACTATTTCTTAAGGCATCTTTTGCCGTACGAATATGTTGTACAATGGGAATGTTTGAAGGACAGGCATAAGTACAGGCACCGCATTCCACACAATCCATGACATGATATTTTTCCTGCATATCTTCATATAAACGTGATTTTGCCAATAAAGCAAAACGTGAAGGATTTAAGAAATAAGGACATGCATCCAGACAACGTGAACAACGGATACAGGAATATTCTACAGGTCGGGATGTTTCAGTCTCAGTAAATGCTAAAATACCTGAAGTACCTTTTAGGATGGGGGCATCCAGATCAGCAATAGGATTGCCCATCATCGGACCTCCCATTATAACTTCCCGGGTTTCTGCTTTTAAACCGCCTGCAAATTCTAAAACATCTCTGATAGGTGTACCAATGGGTACTATCAAATTGGCTGGTTTTTCAATACCAGGACCTGCTAAAGTGACAATACGTTCGATCAAAGGCATACCACGATCAAAGTAATCAGCCAAAGCCACTATCGTACCGACATTATTCACCGCAATACCCAGATCTCTAGGCAGCTTCCCTGCTTCTAATTCTTTATTGTAAATACTTTTTATCAACATTTTTTCTGCACCCTGTGGATACTTCACTTCTAAGGGGACAATATCAATTGCTAAACTATCTACAGGAAATTTTGCTAATTCTTCCGTTAATTTTAATAATGACTCAGGTTTGTTTTTTTCAACACCTATAGCTACACGTTCAGCCCCGAGCTGATGACGCAAGATTTCACAACCACGTAATACCGTTTCAGGCCGTTCCACCATTAAACGGTGATCATTGGTTAAGAAAGGCTCACATTCTGCCCCATTAACCAATAAGTCAGTAATTTTTTGTTCTTCAGGTATGGAATATTTAACATGGCTGGGAAAGGCTGCACCACCCATGCCTACGATACCCGATTGTTGAACGGTATCAATAAAAGTTGCTATATCCATATTATGGACATCAGTAGCAGCACACTCAAACTGCTGAGTGGCATAGGGATCGGCTTCGATTTCAATAGCTTCTTTAAACGAGCCATCAACATAACGATGCATGCCAATATCTTTAATTTTTCCAGTGACTGGGCTATGTAATGCGGTAGAAATAAAGCCTTTAGCTTCAGCTATCAATTGTCCACGTGAAACTATATCGCCAACGGCAACTACAGGCACAGAAGGAATACCAATGTGTTGACCCAGAGGCATAATATAATGACTCACAAAGGGCACACGCTGGATAGATAAATCTTCCGTAGATTCCTTATGATGTGGCGGATGCACACCATGAGAAAAACTATCATTTAAAAAGAGGTTGGATAATAAATTGAGCATAGTTTATTTTATTAAATTGATCTTCCTGAAAAATTCTATTTTGATCCCCTCTCCCTTTTGGGAGGAGCATAAAAGCAAGAGCTTTTGATCTTACTTTTAATACTTTAGAACGAAGTTCGTAAAAGTACTTATCCTGTGCACCCTTTTAAAAAGGGGGGAAGTTAAGAGCAAAGTAAACCTTAAGCTAAAAGTTCTTTCAAATGTTTACCCATATCTGCAGGCGATTTCGAAACCACCACACCGGCTGCTTCTAAACTGGCAATTTTCTCATCTGCTGTACCCTTACCACCAGAAATAATAGCTCCGGCATGTCCCATACGACGACCGGGAGGTGCTGTCATTCCAGCGATATAGGCAACAACAGGTTTGCTTACGTTAGATTGAATAAACTCTGCGGCTTCTTCTTCCTTGGTACCGCCAATCTCACCAACCATAATAATAGCATTGGTATCCTTATCTGCTTCAAATAAAGTCAGACAATCGATAAAATTCATACCATGAATGGGATCACCACCAATACCGACACAGGTACTTTGACCTAAGCCCTGATTACTAGTCTGATGCACGGCTTCATAAGTTAAAGTACCTGATCTGGAGATAATACCCACGGAACCCGGATTATGAATCATACCCGGCATAATACCAATCTTACATTCACCTGGAGTAATCACTCCCGGACAATTAGGACCAATTAAATAAGGTGCATCTTCACCCATCTCACGATGTAAGGCCTTAACCTGAATCATATCCTGAACAGGAATTCCTTCAGTAATACAAACAATGGTTTTTATACCCGCATCAGTGGCTTCTGAAATTGCATCTCCGGCAAATGCTGCAGGTACATAAATCATTGTTGCATCTGCACCAGTATCATCTACTGCATCCTGAACTGTATTAAACACAGGACGTTCTAAATGAATCTGACCACCCTTTCCAGGCGTCACACCACCAACAAGCTGAGTACCATACTCAATCGCCTGCTGTGCATGAAAAGTTCCCTGCTTACCGGTAAAACCTTGAACTATTACTTTTGTTTCTTTATTAATTAAAATACTCATAAATAACCTTTATTCTTTTACTTCCCAATTTTTAAAAGGGGGATTGAGTAGGTTTGAAAGGTTTGACTTTAATATATAAACTCAAAACCAAAAGATCCAACCCTCTCAATTCCCCTTCTAAAGAAGGGGAAGCTAAAATCTGAATTCTATCCTTTTAAACCGAAGCCACTGCTTGTTTTGCTGCTTCTGTCAAATCACTGTCAGTTTCAATATTTAAACCACTTTGAGCCAAAATCTCTAAGCCATTTTGAGCATTAGTACCTTCCAGACGAACAATCACCGGAATACTCACACCGACTTCCTTAACTGCACAGATAATCCCTTCTGCAATTAAATCACAGCGTACAATACCACCAAAAATATTAACCAGGATAGACTTAACTTTGTTATCACTTAGAATTAATTTAAATGCTTCTGCAACACGTTCTGCTGTTGTACCACCGCCTACATCCAGGAAGTTTGCTGGTTCACCACCATGTAGTTTAATCAAATCCATAGTTGCCATAGCCAAGCCAGCACCATTCACCATGCAGCCGATATTGCCATCTAAGGTAATATAATTCAGATCATGCTGTGCTGCTTCATTCTCTTTTGCATCTTCCTGACTGGGATCACGCATTTCTAATAAATCAGGACGACGATATAAGGCATTATCATCAATATTCATTTTTGCATCTAGGGCAATCAGATCATTGTCAGCAGTCACAACCAATGGATTGATCTCTACCAGAGATAAATCTTTTTGCGTAAAGAGCTTATATAAACCCATCATAATGCGTGTTAAAGCACCAATTTGCGGTCCTTCAAGTTGTAAAGCAAAGGCTACCTGGCGACATTGAAATGCCTGTAATCCTACACTGGGATTAGCAGTGATAGTGATAATTTTTTCCGGGGTATTAGTGGCAACTGCCTCAATATCCATACCGCCTTCCGTAGAAGCCATAAATGTTACAGACTCAGTATTTCTATCTACTAAAGCACTCAGATAAAGTTCACGTTTGACATCCAGTGTTTGCTCAATCAGCAGGCGATTAATCGGTAATTCTCTACCGTGCGTCTGTGGTGTGGCAAGTCCTTTACCTAGAAGAGATTCACTAATAGATAAGATTTCTTCTTCAGTCCGCACCAGTTTTACACCGCCGGCTTTTCCTCTTGCACCCGCATGGATTTGAGCTTTTACTACCCAAGCATCACCACCCAGGTTTTGTGCTGCACCACGAGCATCTTCTGGACTATCTACCGGTACACTTTTTGGTACCGGAATACCAAATTCAGTAAATAGACTTTTCGCCTGATATTCATGTAGATTCATTCAATATTTCCTTCAATATAAAAATAATTTATTTAGGGTACTGCAAAACTAACAGATTTTATGCTTTTAACTTCCCCCTTTTTTAAAGGGGGATTGAGGGGGGTTAATAACTTAAGTATTATGTAACTATTCAGCGTAATTTTTTATTCATATAAAACTAACTGATAAAATCAGGCAGTTTTCCCTTAAAGAGTAAATCCATAGCATAGCCAGATGTGACGCCCTGTTTTTTACAAGTCGATAAATAACCTCGAATACGACAAAACATTTTAGCACCATCCAGACTACGGAAAGCCCCTGATATTTTTTGTTGTACCTTGGTCATTCTAATATCACGTTCACCTTGATTATTAGTAAATGGCACTTCTGAATTTTCCATAAAACGCAGTGTATCCTCATCATAATTAATCAATCGCTCTAATAAATTACGAGATTTACTTCGTTTCAATCGACCTCGTTTTCCGTTTCTCTCTTTTTCATCAGGGGGTGGACATTTAATTTCAGCCTCACTTAATAATTTTCTGTATTCTAACCAAAATTGTTTTGCTTTTTCCTGATTTAACTCACCACCATCCTGATTGACTGCTTTATTGGCTTTTTCAAGCCATATTTTCATTTTACCAGCCCATTTTTGCTTGTCTTGCTCATGAGCAAAGGTTAATTCA
>JAUJGA010000078.1:0-2488 GCA_042095675.1 Gammaproteobacteria bacterium | reverse complement strand
ACTTGATTTTATTTTTGTGGCGATTGGTAAAAGCATACAAATAACCCTCAAAAGGATTATGCCCTAATTCACATTCAACAATAGCACTTAAACCCAAAAAGCCTTTTCTAAAATCAACTGGTTTTAAATACAGGTAAACTTTGGGCAAAGCTAATGAGGGACGAATTGCTGATTTCATTGGAGCATTCCTGCCAATTTTTTGGTCAGTTCTAAATTGTCATAATTGATCCCTTTGATCTGCAATTTGTTTGGTAATTGCAGACTGAGTGTTGAAATGTCTGGTGATGGGAGAACTCTAATTGCAGGGAGTTGAACAAAACCACTCTTATCTGAGGGTAATATATTTGTTTTTTCCGCTAGCTTACGTTTCCAATAGCTAAATCGGTGCACCTGAAGATTATGCTTTTTACAATAATTTGCTTGAGATAAACGACTTTCTTTCCATTGACGCAGTTGAACTTGCCAAAATCTTTTTAATTCTAATCGAGTTTCCGGTTTCATAAACTTTCCTGGTAATAAATTGAGGTCCTTATTATCAGGGGGCTTAAATTGTTTTGGAATGACGCTACTTCGTTAAGCGCTTACGTTTTATAACCTGCATTTCGACAAGCTTTTAATTCATCTGCTAATTTAAGTTTCAATTCTTTATTACGTCTGGCATTTATGTCAATTATTGGGATATGTCCCAAATTTTTACTGTGCTCGTGAATCTCTGGTACGTCATAAGCTGAATCCATTAAATCATAAAGGCTGTTTACTCTATTGTGGCTCATTTCTGCCAAGGGTATTGAGGCTTGACTGTCATGCATTGATGCCGAGGTTAATAAACAGCTAATAGGAATACCGCCATCTGCTGCATCAATATGTAACTTGTAACCTATCCAATGACTAGCGTTACCCTTACTATTTTTCTTTGAGCCCACATCACAAACTTTAGGCAAATCATTCTGCATTTCTTTTAATGACATACCTGAAATCTGATTTACTATATATCTTGTTTCTTCGCTACTACTTCACCTTTCTTTGGCATGCATGGCTTACGTTTTAGTTTTTCATCAACAACCTTCTTTGCTGGTTTTTCTCTTGCTTTTATAGCCGTTGAATCTCTGGAGAGATGGCCAATAATATCGTCTTTATAACAATATGTAATCAGTGCTTTTTGAACTCGTTCTGTTAAATGGTTATTTGAAAATTCAGCAAAAGCACGAGAAAATTTGGACTCTCCTGGAATATCACTTTTTCTTTCCCAACCACAAATACGTCTTATTTTGGTATATGATTACAAACGCTCTATCAACATTCTTGTTGTTGGTATATTGTAAACTGCCTTAGCTACAAACGCTCGGGCTATAGGAGATCTATCACTTTCTACTCTACCAACCAGTGCATTAAAACTTAGTGTATATTCTTCTACTCTTAATAATTCCAGAATGCTAATGAGTTGTTGCTGTTTTTCAGATATCTCACCAATCTCTTCTACTATCCAAGGAAAAAGTGAGTCTTGTATTTGTTCCAATTTCTATGCTAAAGTTTCTCTTAACATACTAATACTCCAAGCTTTTTTTGTTTTTGTTCGCAAATATGTTATAACAAATTTGGCTTGGATTTTATTCAAAAATTAGCAATTCAGCTAAGAAACTCTCTTAAATTGTTAGTTTTGCAAGTACCTCTTTATATAATCACTAGCCAGGCTAAAAACTATGAAAGTCTGATAATACAATCACTGAAAGTCTGATAATACAATTTCTCCAGCAGTATTAACACCTGTCAGAATTATTAAATTATCTCCTTTGTCAAAATAACCATTATCATTGTAATCTATAACAACCCATGCATCTCCTGATCCAGCTACATTCCATGCCACAAAAATACTATCATTATCACCTGTTCCCCAATGTAAGGCCCTATTTGCTACTTCAATAAATTCAGCAAAATCATCAATAAAAGCACCATTAATTATTTTGGCTTCGTCTTCACCCTTACCAATGTTCGTATAAATGGCATCGCCTTCCTCGTGAGAGAAGTCTACAATGGTATTTGCAGTTTCAAGTGTGATACCTTCTCTATATTCAGATTTAAAGTGAATACTATCTGCTCCAGATCCACCAGAAAATGTATCACTACCACTACCGCCAAGTAAGTCATCATCACCATAACCGCCAAATATTAGATCATTACCATCAGCGCCAACTAATATATCATCACCACCGAAGCCATAGATGATAGCATTGTCTTCACCATCCTCTACTATTACATCTTTTCTATCGGTACCCTGATACAGTTTGGCAACAACACCTGTCTCTTCATAAGCAAGAGTACCGCCATTGACTACCCTAATTTCTGTAATTGTTTTTTCATTCTGAGCAGATACATCAAATGTGCCAGAAGCTGTTCCATCAAAATTATTATGAATCGCATCGATACCATTGATGGAATACATAAGTTTTAAAGTCTCAGAAGCATCATCTGTTACTGAAACTGTAAAAGA
>JAUJGA010000077.1:0-23609 GCA_042095675.1 Gammaproteobacteria bacterium | reverse complement strand
AAAATACGCTAATAGAGCGTAGCATGTCCCGTGCCTGATGTTTGAAGAAAAATTACAGAATTTTTTTTAAAATCCATCAGGCAAGCAAAAAATGCTATTTTTAACTTAATTTATAGGAATAAGTAGTTTCACCGATTTTTGCTGTACACTAATAGATATATTGGATATTGATATGGCTTTATGGGAAGATAAAGCGTTTTAGAAATAAAAGTATAAAAAAGTCGATTAAACTATGAATGAACTTCAGGCATTTTATCAATCAATTAATTTAAGTTCAGCGGATATAGAACTTTTTTTACGTTGCCTGTTTCAAGTTGTTTTACTCGCTTCCTCAGCTGTATTTTCAGGGTCAGAAACAGCTTTATTTTCCCTAAGCCGAATCGACTTACAAAAACTCAGACAATCAGCTCATAAGGATTCTGAAAGTATTCATGCCATGCTGGATGAGCCTAGACGTTTAATCATCTCTATCCTATGTGGTAATGAACTGGTTAATATTGCTTCAGCTGTTAATATGACCTCCATTTTATTAATTATTTTTGCCGGTCAGGATGTTGGCTGGATTAATATTGTTATCATGGTGCCCTTGTTATTGTTAATTGGAGAGGTAACGCCAAAAACTATTGCTGTTAACTTCCCCATTAAGTTTGCTTCTGTAGTCACTGCTAAAATCCTGCCTAAATGGATTGCTATTATTACACCTTTACGTGAAATTATTCGTATGATTTCTGATGAGATTACGACATTAATTGTGGGTGATGAAGTTGATCGACAAAATATTTTGCAACCGGATGAATTTAGAACATTACTGGAAGAAGGTGAAGAAACCGGTATTATTGATGCCACCGAACGTATCTTAATTGATAATATGTTGGAAGCTTCTGACACAGATATTTCACGTATTATGACGCCGAGTCCACGCATTCATTTTTTAGATGCTGATTTGCCTGTAGCAGAATTAATTGAGCAGTTCCGTCATTTTCGTCATCCTAGAATGCCTATGTATAAAGGACATTGGGATAATGTGATTGGTTTTGTGCACTCAGAAGAAATTTTAAAATTGATACGTGGTGGTGGAGATCTGGATAAAGTTACTCTGGATATGATTATTAAACCTGCTGACTTTGTTCCTCCAACCAAAAAAATAGATGAAATGTTCGATTACTTTCAGGCTCATAATACCCGTGTTGCTATTATTTTAGGTGAGTATGGTGAAGTTCTGGGACTAGTGACGATGAAGGATGTTTTAACCTTTATTTTTGGAGAGATCAGCGGCACGATGGTAGGAATGGAACACTATAGTGAAGAAGATGATAATAGTTATGTCGTACCTGGTGATATGCGTTTGACTGACTTTTATAATTTAACTAATTTTGATATTGATGATCCTGTCATGTCGACTATTGGTGGTGTTGTATTTCGTATGTTTGACTGTTTGCCAGAGGTCAATGATAGCATAGAGTATGAAGGCTATGAGTTTGTTGTGAAAGAAATAAAAGGCCTACGTATTAGTCAGGTTCATGTTCGTAAAACCTCTCATAAAAAGAGCATAGAAAGTTCTGAGGTGATGGAAGATAAACCAGAGGGGACTACTCAGGAGCTTGGTCAGGAACTTGGTTTAGAAAATCATTCTGAAAAAGCACATGAAGAACAACTTAAAGAAAAACAGGAGGATAAGTAATGGATTTAACCTTTGAACTTTTCCTTATTCTGTTCTTCCTAATTTTAAAAGGATTTTTTTCCGGTTCTGAAATTGCTATGGTGAATTCAGATAAGCTCAAGCTTCGTCATCAGGCAAAAATGGGTAATAAAGGGGCTCGATTAGTATTAAAACTATTTAAAAAGCCCGATATTATATTAGGTACGACATTAGTTGGTACCAATATAGCGACAGTGGTTATTTCCACTTTTGGTGCTCTTCTTTTTATCAAATGGTTTGGTTCTTCAGGTGATTTGATTTCTGTTTTGATCTTAACTCCAATCCTAGTTATTTTTGGTGAAGTGGTTCCTAAAAGTGTTTTTCAACAAAAAGCAGATACACTGGTCTCTATTATTATTTATGGGCTGCGCTTTTTTTCTTACGTATTTTATCCGCTGATTATTATTTTTAGTGCTGTGGCTCGTTTTGCTACGAAAATAGTGGATGGTGGAGAAACACCGCAAAATATGTTTATTACCCGGGAAGAAATCCGGGTTTTATTAGACATATCTGAATCAACCAGTGACCCATCCACCATTGATCGTAAAAGAATACGACGTATTATCCGCTTTGCCGATACAACTGTCGGTGAGGCAATGATTCCTCTGGCAGATGTGGTAGGCTTCAACGAAGTCCGTGATATGAAAGAAGCCATTAGAGTCGTTATTCAATATGGCTTTAATCGTCTACCAGTATATAGTGGCAACATTACCAATGTTCAGGGTATGCTCACCCTGAGTACATGGGATTTAATGGATACAGAATTAGAAAATAAACCTATTAGTGATTTTATTTGTCCGACACTATACCTCTCTCCTAAACAAACCATAGACCAGGCTTTGCCGCAATTACAGGCAAGAGAAGATCATATGGCAGTAGTGGTTGATGAATATGGTTCTGCCGTCGGTATTTTAACCATGGAAGACGTTTTTGAAGAAGTGGTTGGTGAAATTGATGTTGGCTATGATTTTGATGAATACAATCCCAAACAACGTGTTTATATCATTCATGAAAATGAAAAATCCCATGTGATGGGTGGACGCATGCCTATTTCTGAAGTCAATGATATTTTATATGTCAAATTACCAGCAGAAGAAGCCCATACCATCGGTGGCCTAATCACCAGTCGCCTACGCACAATCCCACAAGTTGGTGATACCGTAGAAGAACAGGATTATCGCTTAACCGTATTAGAAGCCGATGAACGTACAGTAATAAAAGTTCGTTTTGAGCGAATTTGATTTAGTAGATTAAATTACATTTGGCTAAAGTAAAGATGATAATAAAAAATTAAACTATTGTAATTAATCAGTATTTGGACTAACAAATACCAGTTGAGCCTTATGCTCACTTATTTTTAGAATTTAGAAAACTCGCTACGCTCAGACAGTTCTAAGTACTAAAAACAAGCAATCATAAGACTTTAGTTAATCTAGACTGAGTAGTTACAAATTCTTTTGATCTGCTCTATGCTCTTCCGCTTTTAGTGAGGGATATGATGTGGGCAGTAACTGGTGAGGTGTAGTGCTATTACAGGGGCTTTCGAGGCATGGAGGCCGAAGTTGAGCGTTACATGGACGTACTTGAGCGTCCCCGATAATAGCCACTACACTTCACCAGTTACGGATTTAAAAACACCATTTCCGAACGCCACATAGTTAATTGGTTTTTTCCTTGTTGTTTTCTTGCTTTTATGGAATAATACGCACGCCTTATTATCCAGGAAATTATGTGTTTATTCCTGAATATTAGAGCAAATCAGGGCAAGTTTATTGTGGTGTATACCCAATAGTTTGTTAAATTCTGACCTTATATCGACACATAGATTCGGGTGCTTGAACACGATTTACGGTAATAAGTATCGTAATGTGAAAAATCAGGTTGGTTTATGGGATATTTGGAAGATATCAACCCCTATTTTAAGGAATAAACCATGGCAAAAGTTACAATGCGTCAAATGCTGGAAGCAGGCGTACATTTCGGACATCGTACCCGTTACTGGAATCCTAAAAATGCACAATACATTTTTGGCGAACGTAATAAAATTCATATCATTAACTTAGAAAAATCATTGCCAATGTTCAATGATGCGATGAATTTTGTGGGTCAAATTTCTGCTAAGCGTGGCAAAATATTATTTGTTGGTACTAAGCGTGCTGCAGGTAAAGCAGTAAAAGAGCAAGCACTTCGTTGTGGTATGCCTTATGTTAATCACCGTTGGTTGGGTGGTATGCTGACTAACTTTAAAACAGTTAAGCAGTCTATTAAACGTTTAAAATATCTGGAAAAAGCTTCCACTGATGGTACTTTTGACTCTTTGAGTAAAAAAGAAGTCTTAATGAACTCTCGTGAGCTAGAAAAGCTTGAAAAAAGTTTAGGTGGTATTAAAGATATGGGATCATTGCCTTCTGCAATTTATGTCATTGATGTAGGCCATGAAAAAATTGCTGTTCAGGAAGCAAATAAGTTAGGCATCCCAGTAATTGGTGTTGTGGATACAAATAATCTGGCTAGTGGCGTTGACTATATTATTCCTGGTAATGATGATGCGATTCGTGCAGTGACATTATATGTTGAAACAGCAGCTGAATCAGTTTTGGATGCTAAGGAAGCCAATACAGAAGCGGTTGCTACGACAGATGAATTTGTTGAAGTAAAAGAAAAGTCAGCTTAATCATAAGTTTTCCAATAGGCTCTTTAAATATTATTTAACTAGCTGGAAGAACTTATAATAGTAATATTTTTCGGGCAGTTTAATCAATCACTATGGTGGTTGAAACTGCCCGTTTTTTGGATTATAGAGGTTAATAAAATGGCAATAATCGCCGCTTTGGTTAAAGAATTACGTGAACGCACAGGTGTGGGCATGATGGAGTGCAAAAAATCACTAGTAGAAACAGATGGTGATATAGAAGCTGCAGTTGAACATATGCGTAAAACTGGTTTAGCAAAGGCTGATAAAAAAGCCGGTCGTATTGCAACGGAAGGAAAAGTTGTTGTTGAATTCAGTGATGATGCTAAAAAAGGTGTGATGCTGGAAGTAAATTGTGAAACTGATTTTGTTGCTATGGGTGATGAATTTGGTGGGTTTGCCAGTGGTGTTGCTAAGCGTATTATGAGTGATGCACCTGCAGATGTAGAAACTTTATTAGAATTGCCTTTGGAAGATGCTGGTGAAAATATTAATATCGTTTTAAAAACTATGATTGCTAAGATTGGCGAGAATATGTCAGTACGTCGCTTTGTTACTTTTTCAACCGATGGGCAATTAGGTGCTTATTTACATGGTACAAAAATTGGTGTTGTAGTTGATATGCAGGGTGGTGATGCCGATTTAATTAAAGATGTAGCGATGCATGTAGCGGCCAGTAATCCTAAAGGTCTGGACGAGTCTTCTCTTGATGCAGTTGAATTAGCAAAAGAAAAAGAAATTGCTGCGGCTGAAGCGGCTAATAGCGGCAAGCCTGAAAAAATTATTGAAAAAATTGTTGAAGGTAAGATTAATCGTTTTATTAAGGATAACACATTGATGGGGCAGCCTTTTGTTAAAGATCCTGATGTGACTGTGGAAAAATTAGTCAGCAATGCCGGAGCAACTGTACTAGGCTTTACTCGTATTGAAGTAGGTGAAGGTATGGAGAAAAAGAGTGAAGATTTTGCTGCTGAAGTAATGGCTCAAATAGGCGGTTAAAAGAAGTGCTGTGCGTTAATTAAGAGCTAATACCTAACATTTAGTACATAACATTAAAAAAGGCGTAGTCTGTGAGTGCAAAATATCAAAGAGTTCTATTAAAACTCAGTGGTGAAGCATTGATGGGGGATCAGAATTTTGGTATTGATCCACAGGTGCTCTCTTATGTTGCCAAAGAGGTTAAAAGCCTCATTTGTCAAGGTATCCAGGTTGGCCTGGTTCTTGGTGGTGGAAATATATTTCGTGGTGTTGGCCTGGCTGCTTCCGGTATGGATAGAGTTGCAGGCGATCACATGGGAATGCTCGCCACGGTAATTAACTCCCTTGCTTTACAAGATGCACTAGAAAAAAATAATGTTCCCGCCAGAGTTATGTCAGCTCTACCCATTCATCAAGTTTGTGAAGATTATATTCGACGTCGTGCTATTCGTCATTTGGAAAAAGGGCGTGTGGCTATTTTTGCAGCAGGAACCGGTAACCCTTTCTTCACCACAGATTCTGCAGCAAGCTTACGTGGTATTGAAATAGAAGCAGACATTGTCATTAAAGCCACTAAGGTTGATGGTGTTTATACTGATGATCCAGTTAAAAATCCAACTGCTATCTTATATCATAAGCTAAGTTATGATGAAGTCCTGGCCAAGAAACTCAATGTAATGGATGCCACAGCAATTGTATTATGTCGCGATCATAAAATGCCGATTCGGGTTTATAATATGACTAAGGTTGGTGCACTTGAAAAAGTAATTAGTGGTGAACAGGAAGGCACTCTTGTTGAATAGGACATAATTTAATAGAGTGATAATAAGAGCCCTCGGCTAATGAATTTTCACCGCTGTCGTTTTGCAAATATTTTTTACTGCAAATCGTCAGTGGTGACAAATCCATGTTTGATAAGAGATTAAAGGAATTATAATGATTAAAGAAATTCAAACTGATGTTGATAGTCGTATGAAAAAGAGTATTGAATCTCTCAAGCAAGATTTAATGAAGGTTAGAACTGGTCGAGCACATACAAGTTTATTAGACAGTATTACAGTTGAATATTATGGCAGTCCAACACCTTTGAATCAGGTGGCCAATGTTTCGGTGTTAGATGCTAGAACATTATCTGTTCAGGTTTGGGAAAAACAAATGACTCCTATTGTTGAAAAAGCCATTTTAACTTCAAACTTAGGGCTTAACCCAGCTACAAGTGGCGAACTAATTCGTATTCCATTGCCTCCATTAACAGAAGAAACCCGTAAAAATTTAATTAAAGTGGTCCGCAGCGAAGCTGAAAATGCTAAAGTAGCTATTCGAAATATTCGTCGTGATGCCAATAGTAACTTGAAAGATCTTGAAAAAGAAAAAGAAATATCTGAAGATGAAGAACACCGCGGGCAGGATGAAGTGCAAAAGTTAACTGATAAAAATGTTAAACAAATTGATGTAGTTCTGGCAGATAAAGAAAAAGATTTGATGGAAATTTAATATGCCTGCGGATAACCCAACACCTTCCTCTGGAAATCAACTTAAGCATGTCTGTATTATTATGGATGGTAATGGACGTTGGGCAAAAAAAAGGTTTCTGCCGCGTTTTGCCGGACATAAGGCTGGTTTAAATGTAGTACGAAAGATTGTCAGTAGTTGTGTTGAGCAGGAAATTAAAGTTTTAACTTTATTTGCCTTTAGTAGTGAGAACTGGCGTAGGCCAGAAAAAGAAGTTGGTTTATTGATGGACTTATTTGCCACTGCTTTGACTCGTGAAGTTAAAAAACTCAATGAAAATAATATTCAGTTGCGTATTATTGGTGACTTATCTGCTTTTTCTAAAAAAATTCAAACATTAATTGCGGATGCAATAGCACTTTGCGTTGATAACACCGGCTTAATTCTTAATATTGCTGCTAATTATGGTGGGCGTTGGGATATTACCCAAGCAACAAGACAGATCGCTGAAAAAGTTAAACAGGGTGAAATGTCTATAGATGCTATTAATGAGAATACTATTGAAGATCATCTATCTTTAAGACAAATACAAGAGCCCGATCTGTTTATCCGTACCGGTGGTGAAAAAAGAATCAGTAATTTTATTATCTGGCAATTAGCCTATTGTGAATTTTATTTTACAGATACTTTATGGCCTGATTTTGATAAAAAAGTATTTGAGCAAGCCATTCGTTCATACTCTTCCAGGCAGAGACGTTTTGGCCGTACCGGTGATCAACTCAGTAGTCTAAATTAATTGATTATAAAATAAGTGGAATTGCTATATGTTAAAATTAAGAGTTATCACAGCTTTAGTGTTATTCCACTTCACTCTTTATTGTATCTTCTTCTTATCTAATGCCTCTTTTGCTCTTGTCATGGGGTCTGTGATGCTTATAGCAGCATATGAATGGGCTGGTCTTGCAGGCTTTATCACCCCATTGAGAAAAATGGCCTTTGTGGTTATTGTCGGAACTGTGATTTATTCAGTATGGCTGATGAATTTTGCCATCTCCTCTTATTTTATGAATTTACTTGCCAGCATTTTTTGGTTTTTTTGTGTTGTTCTGGTTTTAAAGTATCCCAAGAGCGCTTCTTTCTGGAAAGACAAGTCTATAATTATCGCTGTGATGGGTATTATCCTATTCTTATTGACCTGGTATGCTTTGATTTCAATTCATGGCATTGAATGCTTGCAATTTGCAAAAAACACTATCGAAGGTCCTCATATCATACTGTTTTGTATGATGCTAATCTGGGCTGCAGATACGGGGGCTTATTTCTCTGGAAGACGTTTTGGAAAAAATAAATTGGCAGTTCAAATTAGCCCTGGAAAGTCATGGGAAGGTGTATATGGTGGTACAATTCTGGCGGTATTAATAGCCTCTGCTTGTACTGTTTTCTATCAGGGAAGCCTGTTGGATTATTTTAATATTATAACTATTACTATCGCTACTGTGGCATTTTCGGTTGTTGGTGATTTACTGGAAAGTATGTTTAAACGTCAGGCTGGTGTCAAGGATAGTGGAAAAATACTGCCTGGTCATGGTGGTATGCTGGATCGTATTGATGGTGTAATCGCAGCAGTTCCTATCTTCTTTATTGCAATTTCACAACTATATAAATTTTAATTGATTGGCTCTAAGTAAATAATATTAGCTGAAGGCTCTGAATTCATATATGAGAAATACATATGATTAATGTTGCAATTTTAGGTTCAACAGGTTCTATTGGAACCAGTACCCTGGATGTCATTTCAAGGCAAGCCGATAAATTCAAAGCTTTTGCTCTATCTGCAAATAGTAATATTGAACGTCTTTATGAGCAGTGCCTAAAATTTTTACCGGAAATAGTTGTGATGGTGGATGTGGCTTCAGCCAATGAACTACAGCAACGTTTAAAGTCACAATCCTCTACGGCTCATATTATGGTCCTTTCCGGTGCACAGGCACTAGATGAAATAGCAGAACATGAACAGGTTGATTATGTTATGGCTGCAATCGTTGGAGCAGCAGGATTAAATTCGTCATTAGCCGCAGCCAAAGCAGGGAAAAGGGTTTTATTAGCGAATAAAGAATCTCTGGTGATGTCCGGGGATTTATTTATTGAAGCGGTAAGAAATAATGGTGCCACATTATTGCCAATTGATAGTGAACATAATGCAATATTCCAGTCTATGCCCGCTGCTCTAATGAGCGAAAATATGACTAGTCAGGTTGCTGACAAATTACAGTCTAAAGGTGTTGAAAAAATATTATTAACAGCATCTGGTGGCCCCTTTCTTAATAAAACACTCGAAGAATTACAATATGTGACTCCGGATCAAGCCTGTGCACATCCTAATTGGGAAATGGGCAGAAAGATATCCGTCGATTCAGCTACCATGATGAATAAGGGTTTGGAAGTCATTGAAGCGAGTTGGTTATTTAATGCATCAGTAGATGATATTCAGGTTGTCATACATCCTGAGAGTATTATTCATTCTATGGTGTCCTATAATGATGGCTCTGTGTTAGCACAACTCGGAAATCCTGATATGCGTACACCGATTGCCCATGCAATGGCATGGCCGGAAAGAATGGCATCAGGTGTGGCACAACTGGATATCTTCAAAGTTGCTCAATTAAATTTTAAAGTGCCAGATTTTTCCCGCTTTGTTTGTCTAAAACTGGCTTATGATGCCTTGCGGACAGGAGGGACAGCCCCTGCTATTTTAAATGCGGCTAATGAAATTGCCGTTGATGCTTTCTTAAAGGAACAAATAGCTTTTACTAAAATTTCTGATGTGGTTGAAGAAACACTGAATCAACTTAATAGTGAAAAAGCTAGTTCATTAGATGTTATTATTACAGCTGACGCACAGGCAAGAAGTATCTCTGAAAAATTATGTGCATAAATTTTAACACTAACATTAATACTTAATACTTAACCTTTTCTCTATGGATAATATGTTTTTAACAATACTTTCTTTTATTTTTACCATAGCTCTGCTTGTTGCTATTCATGAATTTGGACATTTCTGGGTGGCTAGAAAACTGAATGTTAAAGTTTTGCGTTTTTCTATAGGTTTTGGTAAACCCTTATTCAGCTTTCGTGGTAAAAAAGATAATACAGAATTTGTACTGGCCAGTATTCCCATGGGAGGCTATGTCAAGATGTTAGATGAAAGGGAAGGTGAGGTTGCAAAAGAAGACTCTCATCGAGAATTTAATCAAAAGTCTGTTTTTGCCAGATTTGCTATTGTATTTGCAGGTCCCTTTGTCAATTTTGTGTTTGCAGTATTTGCATTCTGGCTAATGTTTGTTATTGGTATTCAGGGAGTGATGCCAATTATGGGTTCCCTGGATAGTGATTCAATTGCCTGGCAAGCAGGCTTGCGCAGCGGTAATAAAATCATTTCTGTTGATGGTAAAGATACGCCAACTTTAAACTCAGTTTACGAACAATTACTTAACACTTTTATTGATCGTAAAACTGCTGAAATACAACTATCGGATCAACGCCAGCTTATTTTTCGTTTGGATAAGATAGATAAAGATGTTGAGCATTCTCAGTTTCAAGATATTATCGGTCTTCGTTTAAAATTTCCAGTTGAGAATGTAATTATCGGAGAAGTTTCAGCTGATTCACCCGCATATTTTGCTGGAATACAAGCCGGAGATCAGGTATTGGCTATTGATGATAGAACAATTAATCATTGGCGTGATTTAGTCCGGGCTGTTATTAGTAAGCCAGGTGAAAAAATTAATATAAAAATTATTAGAAGTGAGAAAGTCATAATACTTTCTGTTATAATCAGTGAGTTTAAGCAGGGCAATAAAACCATAGGTAGAATTGGTGTTCGTCCTGAGTCGGTAACACCATTACCGAAATCAATGTTTACACAGCAGCAGTATGGTTTTTTCTCAGCCATTCCTAAGAGTATAGAAAAAACCTGGGATTTATCTGTATTGACAGTTAAAATGTTAGGCAAGATTCTTATTGGAGAGGCTTCAATAAAAAATATTAGTGGACCGATTACTATTGCTGAAGTTGCTGGAAAGTCAGCCAAAATGGGCTGGGAAAGTTTTTTAAGATTTTTAGCAATTGTAAGCTTAAGTCTTGGGGTCATTAATTTGTTACCCATACCAATGTTAGATGGTGGGCACTTACTTTTTTATATTATTGAAATAATTAAAGGTTCCCCTGTTTCTGAAATGGCACAGGAAATTGGTGTTAAGATAGGTATAGCTTTATTAGTCATGCTAATGAGTATTGCCTTATATAATGATTTTGTACGCTTGTTAATATAATATTCTGGAATTTACTGAATGAGATCTTTTTTTGTTACTTTTCTTTTCATCTGTGTTATTTCTTTTTCTCAAAACTTACTGGCGGCAGACTCGTTTGTTATTAGTGATATAAAGGTTGAAGGCTTGCAACGTATTTCAGCAGGTACGGTGTTTAACTATTTACCCTTAAAGCGAGGAGATACTATTGATGCTCGATCTATTTCGCAATCCATTCGTGAACTATTTAAAACTGGATTTTTTAAAGATGTGCGCCTTGAACGACAGGGTGGCACGCTGATTGTTTTTGTCATAGAACGCCCTGCTATTGCCAGTGTGGAATTTGATGGAAATAAAGATATTAATACAGAAGAGTTACAAAAAGCATTAAAGCAAATTGGTTTTGCGGAAGGCAGGGTTTATGACCAGGCAATTCTTCAACGTGTTGTGGAAGAGTTAAAACGCCAGTATTTCGCACGTGGTAAGTATGCTGTACGAGTTGAAACTACGGTTACTCCTATGGAACGAAATCGTGTGGGAATCAAAGTGGATGTTTCTGAGGGCTTAGTAACAACTATATTGCAAATTAACGTTGTAGGGAATAAAGTTTTTGATACAGATACCTTACTAGAGGAGCTGGAACTAACAACTCCGACATTATTTTCCTTTTATACTAAAACGGATCAATATTCAAAACAAAAATTAGCAGGTGATTTAGAAAGCCTGCGTTCTTATTATATGAATCGAGGCTATATTAATTTTAAGATTAATTCTACTCAGGTGGCTATTACACCAGATAAAAAGAATATTTACATTACTATTAACCTGACAGAAGGTGAGAAATATACCATTAAGGAAGTAAAACTGGCAGGTGATCTCATTATTCCTGCAGAAGAAATTTTCCCAGTGGTTAAAATTCAGCAAGGCCAGCATTTTTCCAGAAGAGATATTACAGAAACCAGTGAAGCAATTGTAGGCTTGCTTGGTGATGTAGGCTATGCTTTTTCTAATGTGAACCCAATCCCTCAGGTGGATGATAAAACTAAAGAAGTCATTCTGACTTTTTTTGTTGACCCAGGTGATCGGGTTTATGTAAGGCGTATTAGTATTATTGGTAATACTAATACTGCTGATTATGTTATTCGCCGAGAGTTAAGACAGTTTGAAAATGGCTGGATTTCAAACAATAAAGTTGAACGTTCTAAAGCACGTCTACAGCGAATAGGTTTTTTTAAAGATGTCAGTGTCGAGACACCAGCTGTTCCAGGAGCTAAAGATCTGGTTGATGTAGTTTATACAGTTGAAGAACAATCTACCGGTAGTATTAATGCTGGTGCTGGTTTCTCCCAATCAGAAGGTGTTATTTTTAACTTTAGTGTCACTCAGGATAATTTTTTAGGTACAGGTAACAGATATGACGTGGCTGCTAATACCAGTGATGCAACAACTCTTTATAGTTTTAGTGTGACCGATCCATACTTTACAAATGATGGCATTAGTCGAAATTATCGCTTCAAGTTGAGTGAAATTGACTTAGCTGAAGAAAACCTCTCTGACTATACGACAGATAATTTTAGTTTTGGAATTGGTTTTGGTGTGCCTATTAATGAATTTGACCGTATTGGCTTTAGTTTAGACTTTGAAAATACTCAGATAGATGTACATAATCCTTATGAGGGTGTAGATGAGAATGGAGATCCTACGGGTATTTATTATACGGATACCTCAGCCGATATTATGAAATTTATTAATGATGAGGGTGATGATTTTAATACCTTGAGATTTGCGGCTAACTGGTCTCATGATAGTCGTAATAAATCATTATTCCCCACTCGAGGAGCTTTACAGAGACTATCTGGAGATATGGCTCTACCTGGTAGTGATATACCATTTTATCATCTTAATTATGTGCAGCAGCGTTTTTTCCCATTAGGTCGAACCACGACTATAATGTTAAAGGGCGATATAGGCTATGCTGATACTATTGAAGGAGACTCTTTCCCGCCCTTTGAAAAATATTATGCTGGCGGAATGAATGATGTACGAGGTTATAAATCTAATACTTTAGGTCCAAAGGATAATAAAAATTATCATGGTATTGTTCAATCGGGAGATTTTAAGGGTACACCTTTTATTCATAGAGCGACAGATGATCCTGTTGGGGGACGCTTAAAAGTAATTGCTAATGTCGAACTTATCCTGCCAGTGCCTTTTATTAAAGATTCTTCCGCTTATCGCTTAAGTGGTTTTGTTGATATTGGTAATGTATTTGCAGATGCAGGTGATTTTGATGCTGGAGAACTACGTTATACGACAGGTCTTGCAGGAGCATGGATGAGTCCATTTGGATTATTAAGAGTCAGTGTTGCAGTACCATTGAATGAAAAAGATGATGATGATACAGAGACTTTCCAATTCTCCTTTGGCCAAAGTTTTTAGCTTGCTTATAACTTTAGCTTATCCCAGTGATTAGCTAGAGTTGCAAACGTATTTATTACTCTAATTTACCACAAAGATTGGCTAAATCTTTAACTATGTCCTATTATGCAATCAGGACTTTTGTTTATTAAATATTTAAGGAAAAAAAATGTTTTTCTTTTTTAAACCATTATCTAAATTATTGGTTCTGATTTTTTTGTTATTGGTATCTTCTTATGCCTATTCAGAGCAAAAAATAGCATTTGTAAATCAGGCAAAATTATTACAAAAAGCACCTCAGGCAGAATCTGCCCGAACTAAATTACAAAAGGAGTTTGCAAGTCGTGATAAAGCGTTAGTAAGTTTGCAGAAAAAAATTAAACAAACAGCAGATAAATTACAAAAAGACTCAGCTGTATTATCAACAGAAGAGCTAAATAAATTAAAAAGAAAAATTACCTTACTCAGTCGTGATTTAGAACGCGATAAGTCTGCGTTTAAAGAAGATTTGAGCATTCGCCAAAATGAAGAACTTATCAAATTACAAAAGTCAGTATTAAAATCTATACAATCTGTGGCAGAAAAAGAAAAATACGATTTAATTCTCAGTGAAGGTATTGTTTTTACAAGTAAGAGTGCTGATATTACTGATAAAATACTTGTACAATTAAAAACACAGTTCAAATCAGGTCAATAATGTTTCTATGTCAATTGCAACTCGATGTGCTAGTCTGGCTGAACTTTGCAAGTTAATTGGAGCAAGTGTTCATGGTGATCCTGAGGTTTCTATTACGGGCATTGCCACATTGGAACTGGCTACAAAAAATGATCTGAGTTTTTTTTCAAATCGTAAATATCATCAATATCTAGACAATACTCAGGCAGCAATAGTTATTTTACAGGCTGATGACGTAGAACAATGTCCCACTAATGCAATCGTCACTGAAGAACCTTATTTGGCCTATGCTAAAATAGCGGCTTATTTAACAAAAAACAATTCTCAGCTATCCCATATTGCTTCCAGTGCTGTTATTGCCGATGATGTTAAAATTGGTGATGATGTGAATATTGGTGCTAATGTAGTTATTTATTCAGGTGTTAAAATTGCTGATAATGTTACTATACAGGCAGGCTGTGTTATAGCTGAACAGGTAACAATAGCAGATGGTAGTTTTTTATATCCTAATGTTAGTATTTATCCTAATGTATCAATTGGTCAACATGTTATTATCCATTCAGGAGCCGTATTAGGAAGTGATGGTTTTGGTCTCGCCAATGAGCAGGAACAATGGATTAAGGTGCCACAATTAGGTTCAGTTATTGTTGGTAATTATGTTGAAATTGGTGCTAATACGACAATTGATCGTGGTGCTATTGAAGATACTATTATTGAAGATGGTGTTAAGTTAGATAACTTGATACAAATTGCACATAATGTGCATATTGGTGAGAATACAGTGATTGCAGGCTGTGTTGGAGTTGCCGGTAGTGCAAGCATAGGTAAAAATTGTGCAATTGGCGGTGGTGCAGGGATTTTAGGACATTTAACTATTACTGATAATGTACATATCACAGCGACTTCTTTGGTGACAAAATCCATATTAAAATCGGGCATTTATTCGTCAGGGACTCCCTTAGAGGAAAGTCAGAAATGGCATAAAAACTTTGTACGATTCAAACAATTAGACTGCATGGCCAGACGACTTACGCAATTAGAAAAGCAACATAAGACAAGAGAAGAATAAAATGGACAACCAACTAAACTCAATGGATATTAATGATATTCTCGAACATTTACCCCATCGTTATCCATTTTTATTGGTTGATAAAGTGATAAATTATGTACCTGGAGAGTCTTTATTAGCACTAAAAAATGTCACCTATAATGAACCTCAGTTTAGCGGACATTTTCCACAAAAACCAATTTTACCTGGAGTGCTGGTTATAGAAGCTTTGGCACAAGCTACAGGTATCCTGGCCTACAAATCTACGGGAACTAAGGCTAATGATGATTCTTTATACTATTTAGTAGGTATTGATAAGGCACGTTTTAAACGCACGGTGAATCCAGGGGAACAATTAATGTTGAAAGTAGAAGTGATTAAAAATATGCGTGGTGTATGGAAGTTTAAAGCAGAGGCAACAGTTGGTGATAATCTGGTTGCCTCAGCAGAATTAATGTGTGCAGAGAGAGATGCGTAGATATTATGAGTGATTCCAATAATCAGTCACCATTGATTCATCCCACAGTAATTATTGATCCTTCTGCAGAGCTTGCAGATGATATTGAAATTGGTGCCTATTCAATTATTGGCCCTAAAGTAAAAATGGATACCGGTAATAAAATTTCTCCTCATGTGGTGATTAATGGTCCTAGTCATATTGGAAAAGATAATGTTTTTTATCAATTTGGCTCTATTGGTGAGGCACCTCAAGATAAGAAATATCAGGGTGAAGATACCTTATTAGAAATCGGCGATAGAAATATTATTCGAGAATTTACAACCCTTAATCGTGGCACGAGTCAAGATCGCAATGCCACAACAATAGGTGATGATAATCTTATTATGGCCTACGTGCATATTGCCCATGACTGTGTATTGGGCAGTGATATAATTCTGGCTAATAATGTTGCTTTAGCTGGTCATGTCAATATACATAGTCATGCTATTTTGGGAGGCTACTCCCTGGTTCATCAATTTTGTACTATAGGCTCTTATTGCTTTACAGCAATGAATAGTGTTATTTCTAAAGATATTCCTCCCTATGTGATGGTCTCAGGGCATATGGCCAAGCCTCATGGTTTAAATACAGAAGGTTTAAAACGTCGGGTTGTTTCTGCAGAGTCTTTAAAATATATAAAACTGGCTTATAAAGCACTTTATCGCTCTAATTTAACATTTGAAGATGCACTAACAGAAGTGAGTGAGCTGGAAACAAATTGTTCAGAACTCTCTATTATGCTGCATTTTTTAACTAATCATGTGAATCGTGGACTAATTCGCTGATGCGTATAGGCATTATTGCAGGAGAAGCTTCAGGTGATATACTGGCTTCCGGTCTGATTAATGCCATTTTAGAACAATATCCTGAAGCACAGTTTGAAGGTATTGCCGGTCCTTTGATGCTTGAGTCAGGTTGCAAAGCCTTATATCCGGCTGAAAAGTTATCAGTTATGGGCTTGGTAGAGGTTTTGGCTCACTATCGAGAACTTTCTTCTATTCGTAAAGATATTATCCAACATTTTATTCAAAAACCACCCGATGTTTTTATTGGTGTGGATGCACCTGATTTTAATCTTGGTGTTGCTGAAAAGCTAAAATCTGTCGGTATTACAACAATACATTATGTCAGTCCTTCTGTTTGGGCATGGCGTCAATATCGTTTGGGAAAAATAGCTCGTGCTGTTGATCTCATGCTGACTTTGTTTCCTTTTGAAGCCAGATTTTATGAAGATCATCATATTGCTGTTAAATATGTTGGGCATACTCTTGCAGATGAAATTGATCCCGAATCAGGTTCTCAGGACAGTATTATCAAAGCAAGACAAGAACTCAATCTAGATATAGATATTGATCAACCAGTTATTGCCGCTTTACCCGGTAGCCGAACATCAGAAGTTTCACGTTTGGCAGAGCCATTTATAAGTACATTGTTACAATGTTTACAAACTAAGCCAGAACTTAAATTTGTTATTCCCTTTATTAATACTAAGACTCAGGCTGTTTTTGAAAATGAACTTGATCAACAATTAGAGCGACACTCGGTTTACGATCAAAATATTCGCACACGGTTTATATTATATCAGGGACATTCCAGGGAAGTAATGGCTGCATCTAATGCGGTATTATTAGCTTCTGGTACAGCGGCCTTAGAAGCCCTATTATTAAAAAAACCAATGCTGGTTGCTTATAAATTGGCTTCAATTACCTATTGGATTGCCAAGCGTTTACTCAATGTTCCTTATTATTCGCTACCGAACTTATTGGCAGGTGAATATTTGGTGGAAGAAATTACACAAAATGAAGTGTGTGCGGAAGTATTGGCTCCTAAAGTTATAAAACTACTATCTAATGAATCATGGAATGATAAATTAAAAATATTTGAGGATATTCACCTATCATTACGTCAGTCAGCAGATAAAACAGCTGCTCAGGCGGTGATTGATTTATTAACATCACAGGATAAAATTTAATCGTATTATGAATGTTGATTTAGAATATTTAAAAAGCTCTAAGGTTTTGATTGCCGGTGTTGATGAAGTGGGAAGAGGTTCTCTGGCTGGTCCTGTTGTTACTGCAGCTGTTATTCTTGATCCAGATAATCCAATAATTGGCCTCAATGATTCAAAAAAGCTCACTGAAAAAAAGCGTGAAGTTCTGGCTCTGGAAATTAAAGAAAAAGCCTTATGTTATATGATTGCCAGAGCAGAGTTTTCAGAAATCGATAGTTTAAATATATTTCATGCAACATTATTAGCGATGCAGCGTGCTGTCATGGGCCTGTTAATTAAACCAGAAATAGTGCTGGTAGATGGAAAGTTTTGTCCTGAAATACCATATACATGCAAAGCTATTATCAAAGGTGATAGCAAAGTAGCTGCTATTAGTGCAGCTTCGATTATAGCAAAAGTAAGCCGTGACAATGAAATGATAAAAATGGATAAGCTCTGTCCTGGTTATGGTTTTGAAAAACATAAGGGCTATCCCACAAAAGCACATATTGAAGCCTTAGAAAAGCTTGGTATAACCGCTATTCACCGTAGAAGTTTTAAACCAGTACAAAAACTTCTATAAACTAGTCTCTTAAAAATATAAAAATATAAAAATATGTCCAAGCCATTTATACATTTAAATTTACATACTGAGTTTTCAATTGTTGATAGTATTGTACGTTTAAAACCATTGATTAAGGCCGTTCAGGATGCTGAAATGCCGGCTATTGCTATTACTGATCAAAGTAATCTATATGCCTTAGTTAAATTTTATCAGGCCTGTTTGGGAGCCGGAATAAAGCCTATTATGGGTGCTGATCTTTGGTTTGAAAATGTAGAAGATACAGCAAAACCCTTTCGCTTATTAGTCTTATGTAAAACTAATGCAGGCTATCTCAATTTAAAAAAATTGATTAGCTTAAGCTATCTGCAAGGACAGCATCTTGGTAAAGCGATTATTACTAAAAACTGGCTCAGTGAAAACTCTGAAGGTTTGCTTGTTCTTGTGGGTAAAGAAAGTGATGTTGGACAATTATTATTAGAAAATAAGTTTGTGGAAGCTCAAGCCTGCATGCAATTTTATCAAAGTCTTTTCCCCGATGCTTGCTATCTTGAAATACAAAGAACATCTAGAAAAGATGATGAAGATTACCTTCATCAGGCGGTTGACATAGCAGGAGAGTTATCTCTACCTCTGGTAGCGAGTAATGCTGTTAGATTCTTAAACAAAGAGGATTTCTCAGCTCATGATGCTAGAGTTTGTGTTAATCAGGGACGAATTCTAGCAGATAAAAAACGTCCTAAATGTTATTCAGAAGAACAATATTTTAAATCTAATGATGAAATGTCAAAATTATTTGAGGATATTCCTGAAGCAATAGAAAATACTGTTGAGATTGCCAAACGTTGTAACGTGACCCTGCATTTAGGTGAAAACTTTCTTCCTGATTTTCCCATACCTGAAGGTTTAAGTATGGATGAATATTTTCGTCAGTTATCCCATGAGGGTTTAAATAAACGCTTCCCGAAATTATTAAATAGCACAGACTTTGAGAATAACCCTGATTGTCAGGAGCAAGTAAAAACCTATAGAGAGCGATTGGATATTGAGCTTGATGTTATTACCCAAATGGGTTATCCCGGTTACTTCTTAATTGTTGCAGACTTTATTCAATGGTCAAAAGAAAATCATGTCCCGGTAGGGCCTGGGCGTGGTTCAGGTGCAGGTTCTCTGGTTGCTTATGCGATGACGATTACAGATCTGGATCCACTTGAATATGATCTGCTGTTTGAGCGGTTTTTAAATCCTGAACGAGTCTCCATGCCTGATTTTGATATTGATTTTTGTATGGATGGACGGGATAAAGTGATTCAATATGTGGCTGAAACCTATGGGCGTGATCGGGTTTCACAGATCATCACCTTTGGTTCGATGGCGGCCAAAGCAGCTATTCGTGATGTGGGGCGAGTGCAGGGCCAGGGCTATGGTTTTGTTGATTCACTGGCCAAATTAATTCCCATGGATATTGGTATTACTATTGCTAAGGCTATGGAGCAGGAAGAAGAATTACAGCGACGTTATGATAATGATGAAGCGGTGCGTGATTTAATTGATATGGCTTTAGCATTAGAAGGCATCAAAAAGAATGTCGGCAAACATGCCGGTGGTGTGGTGATTTCTCCAAGTGATATTAATGATTTTTCACCCATTTATTGTGAACCTGACTCACAAAGCATTGTGACTCAATATGATAAAAATGATGTGGAAAAAGTGGGTCTGGTTAAGTTTGACTTTCTCGGCTTAAAAACTTTGACGGTTATTGATTGGGCTTTGGAAATTGCCAATACTAAAAAGAAAAAAGTGGGTGAAACGGCTGTTGATATTACACAGATTGATCTGGAAGATAGAGCCTCTTTTACTACGTTAAAAGCCAGTAACACTACAGCT
This sequence comes from Gammaproteobacteria bacterium, assembly GCA_042095675.1. Classification (GTDB taxonomy): domain Bacteria; phylum Pseudomonadota; class Gammaproteobacteria; order GRL18; family GRL18; genus GRL18. The sequence goes on along the minus strand of JAUJGA010000077.1, from coordinate 3,401 downwards.
GTTTTTCAGCTGGAATCCAGAGGTATGAAAGACCTGATTAAACGTTTGCAACCGGATTGCTTTGAAGATATTGTTGCTCTGGTTGCTTTATTCAGACCTGGTCCATTACAGTCGGGTATGGTGGATGATTTTATTGATCGCAAACATGGCCGTCAAAAAGTTGAATATCCACATCCTTCTCTGGAACCTATTTTAAAGCCGACATATGGTACGATTTTGTATCAGGAACAGGTGATGCAAATTTCACAGGTTCTGGCTGGTTATACTTTAGGTGGAGCTGATTTACTACGTCGTGCTATGGGTAAGAAAAAACCTGAAGTAATGGCAGAACAGCGTTCAATTTTTGAAGATGGCTCGGTGGCTAATGGTGTTGATAAAGCGGTTGCCACACATATTTTTGATCAGATGGAAAAGTTTGCTGCTTATGGCTTTAATAAGTCCCATTCAGCTGCCTATGCCTTGGTTTCCTATCAGACTCTGTGGTTAAAAACTCACTATGTGGAAGCCTTTATGGCGGCAGTTTTATCAGCAGATATGGATAATACTGACAAAGTCGTGGTGGTGATTGAAGAATGCCGCGATGCTGATATTAAAGTAACAGCGCCTAATGTGAACCTTTCTGAATATAAATTTACAGTTAATAAAGATGATGAGGTGGTTTACGGTCTAGGTGCAATAAAGGGCGTTGGTGAAGGGGCAATAGAAAGCATTGTTGAATCACGAACAACAGGTGGTCCTTATAAAGATTTTCAGGATTTTTGTAATCGTGTTGATTTACGACGTTGTAATAAAAGAGTAATAGAAATATTGGTTAAATCAGGAGCTCTGGATGATTTTGGCCTTACTCGCTCTTCATTGTTTAATGCCATACCTGAAGCGACTAAAGCAGCTGATCAATTTTTTAAAGCCCATAATGCAGGACAGGATGATTTATTTGGCGGTGATTTTTTTAATACAGGGTCTATGGATAGTACCGCAGCAGACTCAAGCCAAATTGAACAATTAACCGAGTGGTCGGAAGATGAACGTCTACGTGCTGAAAAAGATACTCTGGGATTATATTTAACAGGACATCCTATTGATCAATATTTAGAGGAATTAAGAAACTTTACCACACATCGTTTGATGGAGTTAAATCCGGATAAAAAACAGAATATTGTGATTGCAGGACTGATTATTGCGATGCGGACAATGATTACTAAGCGTGGTGATAAAATGGCCTTTGTGACTATTGACGATCGTAGCGGACGTCAGGAAGTTGTTTTGTTTGCTGATAAATACGAAGCCTATAAAGATAGTTTGATCAAAGATGAAGTCATTGTTATTTCTGCTGAACTGGGCCTGGATCATTATTCCGGTAATGCCCGGGTGAATGTAAATGCTATTTATGATTTGGACGGTGCTCGAAACTATTATGCCAGACGTTTAACTATTAATCTTCAGCATGAGCAAATTAATGAAGAGTTTATCTCACAATTTAAAGAGATACTCACTACTTTTAAAGAGGGTGGAGAGTGCCACGTAGTTTGCCAATATCGGTGCGAAATGGCAACATCACTAATAAGTTTGCCTGCTGCATGGAAAGTAAGGCTCACAAAGGAACTATTGCATCGTCTGGATGAATTGACTCATAGTCATTGCCAGGTAAAATATCGTTGATGATAGAGGTACTTGCAAAACTGCTCTCAGCCTCCCCCTTCTTTAGAAAGGGGATTGAGGGGGTTGGCTTTAAATTCTTTAACCTATTGATAGTATTAGAGTTATTAAACACCCTCAATCCCCCTTTGAAAAAGTGGGCACAGGATAACTGCTTTGCAAGCAAAGCAGTAAAAGCTAAAAGCATAAAATCTGTTAGTTTTGCAAGTACCTCGATAGTTAAGTTCTTATCAAACATAAAATTTCTTCGCTGTCATAGCTGATGTCTTTTTTAGGCTTATTTTTTAGTGCATTTACTTCTGCTACTCTCTTACCCGGTAGTTCTGAAGCTTTATTTTTGTTTATGTTATCCCAGGATTTATGGAATAGTAGCTTATTAATATTGATAGCGGGTACAGGGAATTCTCTGGGTGGAATGACCAACTGGCTATTAGGTCTGTTAATTCGAAAAGGAATATGGGGGACAGAACAGCCAGACTCTAAGAGCAAACAGTTAAAAAACAAGCATCATATCAGAGCAGAAAAATGGATGAAACAATACGGCTCACCTGCATTATTAATCAGTTTTTTACCTTTTATTGGTGATCCACTCTGTGTTGTAGCAGGTTTTATAAAAGTCCATTGGTTAAAAGCAATTATTTTTATTAGCATAGGAAAATTTATGCGCTATTTTGCTTTGAGTGCATTTATATAAAAATATCTGAATATATGCCTATATAAATATTCTATATCTACTATACTCAGCTCGGAAAACTAAACCTGTTTGACTGTTTGAATAGGACTTATAGGATTTATTAAGGTAAGAATAAAAAAATGAAAAATGTAGCAGAAAGAATTCAAAAAACAGGTGACGTAATGGTGGATTATTTCCACTATTTTGCTTTATTCGTAATTGGAGGGGCGATTGTCTGGTCTGCAACTTATGAATATTTTCAGATTATGTCGTCTGGCCATGCAAAGTTAAAAGATATTTTGTTATTATTTATGACTCTGTTCACATTAAGTGTTGTTTTTCTTTTTTTATACTATAATCAAATATAGTATAAAAGAGTTAAAATCCTATGAAAAAGAAACTATTGAGCATATTGCTGAATGAAATCAGCCAGTTGGATAAAGATGAGCGAACTGAGATCGGAAAGCTAATACGCCAGCTTTATGATGATAACAAAATTATCTCAATGATTGAATTATCACTTGATGAAAAAAACTACTGCCCACATTGTGGTGGAGAAAAATACATTAACTACGGGTTCGCACATGGTTTGCAACGCTATCATTGCAGAACTTGTAGAAAGACGTTCAATACATTAACAGGAACACCTTTGGCACGTTTGCGGCGCAAGGATAACTGGCTTGAGTACTTAGGCACTATTTGTAATTCACAGACGATCAGATCAGCTGCCAAACAGGTAGGAGTTAGCATTCCAACTTCCTTTAGATGGAGGAATCGTTTCCTTGATTTAATCAGTGAAAACAGACCAGAGACACTCACTGGGATCATCGAGGTAGATGAAACTTATTTTCTGTATTCAGAAAAGGGAAATAAAATAATATCAGAGACACGTCCTGCAAGGCAGCGTGGTGATAAAGCTAAGCAGAGATTGCTTTCTAAAGAACAAGTTTGTGTTTTGGTTGCGAGAGATCGAACTGGGAGCACAACAGATTATATGGTTGGTAGAGGCAACATTAGTGCTTCTTCAGTGGAAAAATATTTGGAGCCATCTATTGATAAAGATGCCTTTCTT
>JAUJGA010000076.1:0-1787 GCA_042095675.1 Gammaproteobacteria bacterium | reverse complement strand
AAAAAGCAAAACAATTTTTGTTAGAATACAGAAAATTATTAAGTGAGGCTGAAATTGAATGTACATCCCCTGATGAAAAAGAGAGAAACGAAAAACGAGGTCGATTGAAACGAAGTAAATCTCGTAATTTATTAGAGCGATTGATTAAGTATGATGAGGATACACTGCGTTTTATGGAAAATGCAGAAGTTCCATTTACTAATAATCAAGGTGAACGGGATATTAGAATGACCAAGGTACAACAAAAAATATCAGGGGCTTTCCGTAGTCTGGATGGTGCTAAAATGTTTTGTCGTATTCGAGGTTATTTATCGACTTGTAAAAAACAGTGAGTCACATCTGGCTATGCTATGGATTTACTCTTTAAGGGAAAACTGCCTGATTTTATCAGTTAGTTTTATATGAATAAAAAATTACGCTGAGCTGAATAGTTACGAAAATATTTTCATATAAGAGAATGATTTAAACTGGATGAAAGAAGAATGAACCAAGAACTTTTAGAAGAATATGAATCCCTTGTTGTTGAAATGGGTAATGCTTACCTGAACAACTTGGAGTCTGAATTAGGTAAAAAATATAAAAAGAGTGATCACGATATATACCCAGGTCTAACTGCTGCTCAATTCATGGCGCTGAAAACAAATCACAATATCGCTGATAATGAATTTAATGACGTTTATAGTGAGTTTTTAAAGTTGGAGCCAACCAGACACCTTAAAAAATTACTGGATGCGTTTCATGCGTCAGGTGGTAATATAGATATCGAACCCAGTTATGATGAAAATACCCAAAGGCTGCATATTTCCGTTCATTTTATCATCAAGGATAACACGCTTGAAACAATCGAAGGACTTTCACCCATTGAAGGTATTGTGGTTAGAATGAATGCGATGCTTCAGGTAGATGCTGCACTTTCAGGTTCCGATCCAGATATTTCCCCCACTTTTTAGTGATGAAAAAGTGATAATTTAAACTATTGGTGATAAATATGAATGCAAGTAAAATAGTAGAAGCATGGGCGTTGGCTTGTTGCGAGACTTTGGAGAGGCACGACCTGGACGGACATATGAACCTGATATCCAGGCATGTCCAGGTGTTTGGTCTGGCTGACCATGATGTTGTCGACTATAACTTTTGGCTGAAACACTTGCAGGAACAATTTGCTGGTGGCGTAGTGACATCTTTGAGCTACTACTTGAACTCGATAAAGGCTGATTCCGACAGTCTGATAAAATTTACCGCAATAGAGTGTTTGACCGACAACACAGGCGAGAAACACGAAAATCCATTGCTGATTGTTCTGGCTAATGAAGAAGATAGGGTTTGGCGCGCGATAGAGGAAAAAATTCTCGACAAGGACGAAGCGCAAGCGGCTGGGCTGATTGAGTTGCACTAGGAAATATCTGATTTTTAATGGCTCTGTTCACGTTAAGTGTTGGTAAACTCCTACTGAGCTAAAGAGTAGTTGTTCAGGCGTTAGATTTTTAAACTGATCCAATGATCTTTGCCACCCAAGATAATGATTTAAATATTTTGTAGCAACCCCATTAAATCTTTGCATCCATCCCTTCAAACGACTGTGATAGGAATTGATGTTCTGAATATGATAAGCGCTATTTTTTTATCTGTCATACCACTTTTGAGCCCGATATGTGTAACATTGTTTTCTCTTGAGAATTTCTGGTAGGCATGGTTTTTATCACTAATAAGAAAGGCATCTTTATCAATAGATGGCTCCAAATATTTTGCCACTGAAGAAGCACTAATGTTGCCTCTACCAATCATAT
>JAUJGA010000075.1:0-5491 GCA_042095675.1 Gammaproteobacteria bacterium | reverse complement strand
TCATTTGCATTTCCAATCGTTTCAACAAAGTAACTTTGCGTCCACAACTTACCGCCCAGAAGTATTTTTTCTTAATTTCAGGATAAATCCTGAAAAATTCACGAGCGGTAATACTTTTTATTATTTGCATTACACCACTATGGGATTGCCTGGGTATACTCCTGATAACCATATGAATATGATATTCTGGCATTTCAAGCTCAACGATATCAATATCGTAATCATATCCAATTTTCTGAATAATCGCCTTCATCGTTGTACGATAAGGCTCCATAAAAACTTTATGCCTATATTTTGGTATCCAGACAAAATGATACATTAGCCTAAAGACAGGATGCATATTTCTTTGAAGTTCCATGTATTGAGGAAAACAGGAAACTCACACAGGATGGTTATGAATCCATATTGAATAAAACAAAATATTGCTTCCTGAAAAAAGAAGAAAATCTAACTAAAAATCAGGATGCCAAACTAAAAGATGTTTTACAATATGATCTGAGAAGTGTCAGAGCCTATTAACTCAAAGTTTGTTTTGAGGCTTTCTGGCAATATAATTCACCCTATTGGGCACAGTGGTTTTTAAGGAAATGGTGTACAAGAGCAATGCGTTCAAAACTTGAACCGATGAAGAAATTTGTCAAAATGCTCAGAAGACATGAACCATTATTGATGAATTTTTTTAAGGCAAAAAAAGCCTATTCTTCAGGTGCTGTAGAAGGATTAAATCGTAAAGTAAATCTGGTCACCAGAAGATCTTACGGTTTTAGGAACCACGATATACGGAAAATCGCCTTGTTTCATACGCTGGGGAAGCTCCCAGAACCAGAAAGAACCAACTCATTTTTTTGAAGAGGCATTTTTATAAATCAAGCACCTTCATTGATCAGCGATATATAAACTATCGACATCCGAGCAATGTCCCTGATGCTAAAGAAATTGAAATTCTAACAATATTTGTAAAAGAAGGTACCGATGCAAAATCACAGGGTGAATTTGCAATGATGGGTAAGCAGAAAGTTTATCGTTATTTTGATCCAATCCATTTAATGCCCCCATGTTTAGCTTGTCATGAAAAACCAAAAGGTGAACTTGATATGCTAGGATTTGAAAAAGATGGACTTAATGCTGGAGACATCATTGGTTTGATTAATTTCACATTTGCAGTAAAAAAGTAAATGTTAGCCTAATCGGATAGCTGAAGGTATCTAACCCTCCCCCAAAGGGAGAGGTAATTACCAGATTTCTATTAACTTTCTCGAGCAGATGAAAAGTACGTATTTTTTTGATGAATCCTAAAACTTTCAGTGTGATAGATGAATTTTCACATTTTATGTGCCCTTAAACCATTCATTTTTGGCTTAATCAAATTCAATAATCATATCGCCCTGCTCTACCAACTCACCTTCGGCTAAGCAAATCTTTTTAATTGTGGCATTAAAACTGGCAGTAATTGTGCTTTCCATCTTCATCGCTTCAATAACAAACAGTGGATCATTTTGTTGCACTTTCTGACCTGCTTTAACCAGGATAACGGAAAGTTTACCCAGCAAAGGAGCACCCATCTGATTATCTTCTATGGCTTTAGGATTCACCTTCTTAGTAGCTTTTGCTGAGCGGTCACGAATTTGCACACTACGCGTTTGTCCATTAAGATCAAATGTAACTGTACATAAACCATTTTCATCCGCTTCTGATTGATAGATAAGGCGGATAATCATTATCTTGCCTTTACTCAATTTAACCTGAACTTCTTCGTTTTGCTTGAGTCCATAGAAAAATGCAGGCGTAGGCAAACTTTTCACCTTACCATAAATGGCTAAATGTTCATGATAGTCAAAAAAAACATCGGGATACATTTTATAGGAAAGAAAATCCAGAAAATCTATGCCTGCACCAAATTCTTGCTTAAATGTTTCAAATTCCTCATCAAAGTTAATAGGCTCAAGATATTCATTAGGACGTTTAGAAAAAGGTTGTTCTCCTTTTAAAACTAATTTGCTCAATTGCTGAGGAAAACCACCTTCAATTTGCCCCAGATTTCCCTTGAATAAATCAATCACTGAATCTGGAAATGCAAGGTTATGACCCTGTTGCATCACATCTTCTTTAGTGAGATTATTGGATGTCATAAATAAGGCCATATCACCGACAACTTTAGATGATGGTGTCACTTTAACAATATTACCAAACATACAATTAACAATGGCGTAATTTTTCTTAATTTGTTCGAATTTGTGTTCCAGCCCCAGAGCAACGGCCTGAGGACGAAGATTAGAGTACTGACCACCAGGAATTTCATGTTCATAAACTTCCGCAGTACCTGCTTTTAATCCTGATTCAAAGGGGTAGTATATCTCACGTACATCTTCCCAGTAATTGGAATATTGATTTAAGGATTTCAGATTAAATTTTTGTTCACGTTCCTGACCCTGCATAATAGCGATCATTGAATTTAAGTTCACCTGTGATGTCAGACCTGACATAGAACTCAGGCAGGCATCAACGATATCTACATCGGCTTCAATCGCTTTTAATAAAGTTGTTGCCTGGATTGAGGAGGTATCATGGCAATGCAAGTGGATGGGCAGCTCAACGGCTTCCTTTAAAGCAGGAATGAGTATTTGAGCTGCATAAGGTTTTAAGACACCTGCCATATCTTTGACTGCAAGTGTATGCGCACCAGCATCTTCTAATTGTCTGGCCAAATCCAAATAATATTGTAGATTATATTTATAGCCTGGTTCCTGATTCAATAAATCACCCGTGTAACAAATACTTGCTTCTGCTATTCCTCCTGTATGATTACGCACAAATTGGATGGATTGACGCATTCCTTCAACCCAGTTGAGTGAGTCAAATATACGAAAAACGTCAATACCATTTTCCCAGGATTTTTCAATAAATTTTTCAATAAGATTATCCGGATAGGCCTTATAACCTACCGCATTAGAACCACGAAATAACATTTGAAATAAAATATTAGGTACCACCTGACGTAATTCTTTTAAGCGTTCCCAGGGACATTCATGTAAAAAACGCATAGCAACATCAAAGGTTGCACCACCCCACATTTCCAGTGAGAATAATTGCGGGTGATTTTTTGCCAAACCTTCAGCCACTTCCAGCATATCAATAGTTCTGACACGTGTTGCCAATAAAGATTGGTGTGCATCACGCAAGGTGGTATCCGTATAAAGAATATTTTTTTGATCTTTAATCCATTGTACAAAGTTGTCAGCACCCATTTCATCAAGAAGATTTTTAGTTCCCTTAGGGTATGAAGCTGATTTATCATAATCCTGTATAATAGGTATTTTAAATTTTTTATTCGGCAAAATTATTTTTACATCAGGATTTCCATTAACAATAACGTCTGCAAGATAGTTCAGGGTCTTTGTACCACTATCAAAGCTATGAGTTATTTTGAATAATTCCGGATGTGTTTCTAAAAAAGTAACGCTGGCCTCGCCTGCTGCAAAAGTGGGATGTTCCAGAACATTTTCCAGAAAGGCAATATTGGTTTTAACACCGCGAATTCGAAATTCCCTTAAGGCACGATTAATCCTCTGCAATGCTCCTTCAAGGGTTCTTCCCCATGATGATACTTTAACCAGCATAGAATCAAAGAAGGGGGAGATTTTAGCACCCGGATAAGCAGCTCCTACATCCAGGCGAATACCAAATCCACCAGCACCTCGATAGGCTATAATCGTACCGTAATCAGGCATAAAATCCTGTTGTGGATCTTCTGTAGTAATTCTGCATTGGACGGCAAAACCATGACAGTGTACGGAATCCTGTGAGGGAATATTAATTTCCGGATCACTTAATTGGTGGCCTGCGGCAATATGAATTTGACTACGGACAATATCAATACCCGTAACTTCTTCTGTAATAGTATGCTCAACCTGAATCCTTGGGTTCACTTCAATAAAATAGATCTGCTCTTCTTTATCAACCAGAAATTCTACTGTTCCTGCATTATAGTAGCCCACCTTCTGACATATTTTTTTTGCATAACTATAAAGCTTTTGACGGGTTTTCTGCTGCAGGGTAATACTTGGAGCTACTTCTATTACTTTTTGAAAACGACGTTGCACGGAACAATCTCTTTCATAAAGATGAACTAAATTACCGTATTGATCTCCAATAATTTGTACTTCAATATGTTTAGGAGAATCAATATATTTTTCCAGAAAAACAGTATCATCACCAAAAACGTTGCCAGCCTCATTTTTGGCATCATTAAATGCATGCTCTAACTCATCAGCATGGCGAATGATACGCATACCGCGACCACCACCACCTGAAGCAGCTTTGAGCATGAGTGGATAACCGATTCTTTGTGCTTCCTGATGGGCAATTTCAAAAGTTTCTAATTTTTGTTGACTATCCTGTATCACCGGAAGACCTGCATCAATGGCGTTATTTTTTGCCATGATCTTGTCACCTAACTGCTGCATACTTTCAGCTGAGGGCCCAATAAAAATAAGAGACTCTTCCCGACAGCGTTTTGCAAACTGGACATTTTCGGATAGAAAGCCATAACCGGGATGAATAGCATCAACTTTTTGCAGTTTTGCTATTTCAATAATAGCTTCAATATCCAGATAGGGTTTGAGCGGATCATCATCCAGACCAATTTGGTAGGCTTCATCTGATTTGTATCGGTGAGGTGAAAAACGATCCACATGAGTATAAATTGAGACAGTTTTAATTTTTAGTTCTGAAGCTGCACGCAAAATTCGTATCGCTATTTCACCACGATTAGCAACTAATATTCTTTGAATTGCTTTTATCATCACTTTCTCTCATCTAACATGAAATTTTCACTGTCTTTCTTTGCTGTAAAAATGTTAGTAAAGCGACAGCGACAAATTTCATTTGGTTGAATACTCTCATGTCTATTAGCATTATAAGATTATAGGTAGTGCAACATTATAAAAGGTTGAAAATTATTGTAATAATAATTCTAGCTATAGAGCAATTTTGACCAGCGACCCTCGTCTTTCATTTTCTGTTTTAAGCTATTCCAGGCCTCTTTAGAACCTGCGGCATGAACCATAACCATATCAAGTGAAGGAGCAATATTATCAAGACCAGCAACAAAAACATAAGTATCAGGCTTTTGAATTAATCCCCAGGCATCCTGCAGATTATCTTACAAAGAGTTTTCCAGCGCTTTTTCATCACCTGATAGCGCTCTATTGGTTAAGGCATTAAACGCCTGAAATGTCTCTTCATTATAATAATTCGTTAAGTCATTATTTTTATCATTCATATACAAGAGATCTAAACCGGTTTTAGCACCATAAAATAATCTAACCTGTCCTCCCCAGCCACCTTTTTGTTTATATACCGCTGATCAATGAAGGTGCTTGATTTATAAAAATATAAGGATCATTATATACCTTATGAAAGAAATAAGGTTAACACCAGAACAAAAAGTTGATTTAGATGCACTTCATGATGCCAGTCGTGATAAGCGTGT
>JAUJGA010000074.1:0-1665 GCA_042095675.1 Gammaproteobacteria bacterium | reverse complement strand
AAAGCATTATCGGGCAATTGCTACGCGGTACGATAAGTTGGAAAGAAATTATGCCAGTACATTAGCTTTGGCTTGTTGTTTAATCTTGTTACCAATGTGGGTTGGTTAAAATATGAACACGAAAGATCAACAGCCCCTAGTATCAGCCAATAGTTTTTCTTATAACTAATATTATGATGTGACAGGTCAAGTTACAGATGGAGAGATGATGGTTGATTTATTTTTAGCAAGACCATTAGGGCTAGTAGGTAGTGTTTTAGGACTTGCCTTTCATGGTGTTGGCCTATTATTTAGTGTTCCCGGAGAAAAATTCAGCGAAACTGGAGAAGTACTGGTTGAAGAACCTTTAAATTATACATTCAATCGTCCATTAAGTCATTTTGAAGATTATTAAGTATCACACTTAATTCAAAACTAAATACCTTAATATAAATGCCAGAATTACCTGAAGTTGAAACAACTTTACGTGGTATTTCTGAGCATATTCTAAATTCACCTATCACTAAAATCACTATTCGTAATTCAAGCTTGCGCTGGCCTGTTCCTAAAGAGATTATAGAACATGTCACTCATCAAAAAATCATTTCAACTCAACGTCGTGCAAAATATCTTTTATTAAAAACCCCAAAGGGTACGATTATTATTCATCTTGGTATGTCTGGCAGCCTAAGAATTCTTCCCCCCAAAACCCCCTATGAAAAACATGATCATGTAGAGTTTTGTTTTGCCAATGGTAATGCCCTGCGATTAAAAGATCCACGGCGTTTTGGTGCGGTTTTATGGACAGAAGATGCTATTCATAAGCATTCACTGTTTAAATATTTAGGTGTTGAGCCATTAACAGAAGATTTTACTGCAGATCTTTTATATAAATTATCCAGAAATAGAAAAGTTGCCATAAAACAATTTATTATGGATAATAAAGTTGTGGTAGGTGTGGGTAATATCTATGCCAATGAAGCTCTTTTTGCCAGTGGTATCAATCCTAAACGAGCAGCAGGGAAAATAAGTTTACAGCGTTATGTTAAACTTTGTACACAAATAAAAAGAATCCTTGAATTAGCTATTTTTCAGGGTGGTACTACTTTAAAAGATTTTGTGGGCGGCACAGGAAAGCCCGGATATTTTAAACAGAAACTTCTGGTTTATGGTCGCAAAGGTGAGCCCTGTTCTATATGCCAAAATACTCTTAAAGAAATTAGACAGGGGCAACGCAGCACAGTATATTGTACGTATTGTCAAAATTAACATATACCCGTCATTCCGCACCAATAAAAAATATTAAAAAACAAGGTTCTGTTCACGTTAATTGTTGGTAAACTCCTACTGAGCTAAAGAGTAGTTGTTCAGGCGTTAGATTTTTAAACTGATCCAATGAGCTTTGCCATCCAAGATAATGATTTAAATATTTTGTAGCAACCCCATTAAATCTTTGCATCCATCCATTCAAACGACTCTGATAGGAATTGATGTTCTGAATATGATAAGCGCTATTTTTTTTATCTGGCATACCACTTTTGAGCACGATATGTGTAACATTGTTTTCTCTTGAGAATTTCTGGTAGGCATGGTTTTTATCACTAATAAGAAAGGCATCTTTATCAATAGATGGCTCCAAATATTTTGCCACTGAAGAAGCACTAATGTTGCCTCTACCAATCATAT
>JAUJGA010000073.1:0-1608 GCA_042095675.1 Gammaproteobacteria bacterium | reverse complement strand
TCTTTGACTAAACCATCAAATTGTCCTAATTTCTCATAGGCTTCTTTATTGAAGTTATAAATAGAGCCTTGACTAACTAGGTATATGCAGTTGCTGTTTAAAATATTCTTCTATCCGTTTATAAGGTAACAATTGATATTGTGACATATAAACTGCATAGGCTTTTAATCTATTTCCATATTGGACTGCTTTGGTGACCCCTTCTGGAAAAGGAGCAACATAACGTTTTCCAGAGTCATATTCCAATACCTGTGCCTGATATTCTGTGACTAAACGTGAAACATAAATATCAAAGACCTTACGCTTTTCAAAACCAACTTCTTTATACGTTTTACCCTTAGGCAATGTGCGTTTATCCAGTTTTACTTTTTCAACTTCATCAGGCTCATCTATCTGTTTGAGCGTGCTTCCTTCCTTTGTGTCCTTTTTGACCCCTGCATTTTTATCTGTTTTTGCTCGTGTTGATTTTAAGCGATTCGGATCGCTTGAGGGTGGTTTATTACTATTTGAGCTATTTTTATTTACTCGATTCGTTAATAGCTTTACCATCAACACCAGCATACTCATCACGTTTCTTAATGAAGGTGATAAGCTTTTTTCATTTTTGAGTGCTAACTCAACTTTTTTATGGTTGAGTCGATATCTAAACCGTCTATATTCACGCGGTGCCCAAATAGCTATTAATCATTACAGCTATTGTATCATGGGCTTTTTTAGCTCAAATCGATCTGTCGATCGATTTAAGACATTATAATTCTCCCACCCCCGACAGGGTATTCTTTTCCTCTGTTCAGATCGCTATGGATCAATTTGATCGTTTAAGACTATAATCTGACTGCAATCAACAAAATGCTGTCATTTTTAAAAATGTGGCTTAAAATGCCTGTCAAGTGTTTTTTTCATCTTTTTTAATTTCAATTACGCTGAATAGTTACCTTATTTTTTAACTAACTTGTCTTGACGATAGGGTCCACTTTACTTCGTCCTTTTAGTCTCTTCACAAAATCACTTATCGATAATTTTGCAGGGTATTCAATATGCATGTGAATATGATCTTTACTAACAACACCTTTCAATATCTGAACATCATCAGAATCACAGATTTGCATCAGCAATTTTCAACACATTATTTGTACATCACCTTGTAGCACTGGGTATCTGTATTTTGTCACCCAAACTAGATGAACCATTAAGATACTTATGTTATGCCCATTTTTTCTATGTTCTTTCATAAATCATAGACTAACATTTGCCTTTTAAAATGTGTAGCAGCTAAAGCCTTGCACTAAAGTGCATAGTTTTGACTAGCGGACTGAAACTATAAAATAACCTAAATATCTTAGCTTATTTTCAAATAGTTATACGATATATCTAAACAAGGACTTAGCATGAAAATTAGTACACTCTTATCCACCTCCAGTACTAAAGTTTTATTCTGCGGCGGCAGCGAGCCAGCCAAAGAAGTTGTCATTGAACTATGACATGGTCTAATAGACATGGACACCTCAGTTAAGCATAATTAACTTAACTGAGGTGAAAAAATGACAATACGAAAAAAATATTCAAAAGAATACAAATTGGATGCTGTAAGTCTGGTTCTTGAACAGG
>JAUJGA010000072.1:0-7805 GCA_042095675.1 Gammaproteobacteria bacterium | reverse complement strand
AAAGTCATCAATATGTCTGGTAATGCTTGTTTCATGTAAACGTAAAGCTTATGATATCATATTGGTTGACCAACCTTCTGAGCAAAGAAATACTGCTTTAATTCGATCACAAACACGCTTATCACGACTGGCATCATGAAGCGCATCTAAATCAAATTTTTGTTCTGGTGTTAACCTTATTTCTTTCATAAGGTATATAATGATCCTTATATTTTTATAAATCAAGCACCTTCATTGATCAGCGGTATAGTTACAGCATCTTTAAAACGCTTATAGATAGTTTGAGCAGTTAAGTGATTGTTTACCATATTGACAATAAATAAAACGGGACGATTAAAGTGGTATTTTTTTAAAATCCTTAATAACGAAAAAGCATCGGTTAAAGAAGTGGGCTCACCGGTAATTGTAAGGATTAAATAAGGTGACGCTAGGATTAGGCTGATATTGGTTTCATCTACACCTGCTGCGGTATCAATAAATAGATACTTGTAATTTTTTCTAATGAATTTAAGCCGGATACTAGTTTCTGCTGTTGTGGCTGTGATAAGCGGATAAAGTCGCTAATACCGGATGCACCGGCAATAATATCAATACCTGCAGTACCCTTGATAATGATATCGTCAATGCTCAGAGATTGTGAAAAAAAATGCTGTAGTGTATGTAAGGGCGTAATACCCAGCAGGATATTAATATTTGCCATATTGGTATCGGCATCAAATAAGCAGACTGAATTACATTGTGTTGAAAATTAAATGGCCAGATTGGTGGCTAAAATACTTTTACTCACTTCTCCCTTACCACTGGAAATAGCAACAACTTTGGCATAGTCATTTTGTTCCATGGGTTGTTTAGAGTCCGCAGCAATAGTCTTATTATCTATTTTTTGCTTAAGAACAGGGATCATATTGGCGATTTTTTATTATAAGTTGCACCATTTTGGTGCAAGAAAATATTTTTTAAGCTTATTTATTTAATTCTAACCATTCAATTTAATTCAGGCAAGCATATAAGGCTATAATTACTTAATTTTATAAATGGTGGTATAATCTTTGCTCTTCTTTTTACAGCTAACAATTTTTGCAGTGAATAATTTACTGTCCATAGTTTACAATTTATAAGCAATCATTAAATTAATAAATAGTATAACCTGAGGAACACAGAATGAGTGGAAATGAATCACGCCTTCAAGCGATATATCAAATTACCAATCGTGAAGCGACACAAGTAGATAAGCCTGCGTCATTGAAAGATATTTGGGCATGCGATGTCTTTAATCTAGCAACAATGGAAGAGTCACTTTCTAAAAATGCTTTTAAAGAGATGAAGAAAACTGTACAAAATGGTGCCCCTCTTGATCCTGCTACTGCTGATATTGTTGCAGCTGCTATGAAGGAATGGGCAGTAGGTAAAGGCGTTAAGTTTTATTCTCATGTTTTTTACCCATTAACGAATGTGACTGCTGAAAAACATGATGGCTTTATTATTACTGATTCCAGCGGTAATGCAATTACTGAATTTACTGGTAGTCTGTTAATTAAGGGTGAGCCAGACGGTTCTTCATTCCCTAATGGTAGTATTCGTATGACAAATGCGGCGCGTGGATATACAGCATGGGACCCCACTAGCCCTGTTTATGTTAAGCACACTGAAAATGGTTCTACTTTGATGATTCCCAGTGTCTTTATGTCATGGACCGGAGAAGCATTAGATAAAAAAATTCCTTTATTGCGTTCTAATGATGCAATGAATAAAGCGGGTAATAAAGTACTTTCATTAATGGGCGAAGATGATATTGCACCCTTAAGTTCCAGCTGTGGTGCTGAGCAGGAATACTTCCTAATTGATTCTAATTTTGCTAATAGTCGCCCTGATTTATTATTAGCCGGTCGTACATTATTTGGTGCGCCTTCTGCTAAAGGACAAGAGTTTGATGATCACTATTTTGGTGCAATCTCTGAGCGAGTTCAGGTGTATATGCAGGATGTTGAAGATCAGCTTTATAAGCTTGGTATTCCAGCAAAAACTCACCACAATGAAGTAGCTCCCGGACAATTTGAAGTTGCTCCATTTTTCGAAGCAGCTAATGTGGCAGCCGATCATCAGCAATTATTAATGACTACCTTAAAAAGCACTGCGAGTAAGCATGGCTTTATTTGTCTGCTTCATGAGAAGCCTTTTGCCGGTATCAATGGTTCAGGTAAACACGTTAACTGGTCTGTAGGTAATAGTACTCAGGGTAATCTACTGGATCCAGGTGATACACCACATGATAACCTTAACTTCTTATTATTCTGTGGTGCTGTGATTCGTGGTGTACATAAATTTGGTCCATTACTACGTGCAGTCATTGCTTCTGCGGGTAATGATCACCGTTTAGGTGCCAATGAAGCACCTCCAGCGATTTTATCTGTTTATCTAGGTTCGCAATTAGAAAAAGTATTTGAAGATATTAAAGATGGTAAGTTAACTGTGAGTGAGCTCGGTGGCGAGATGGATATTGGGCTTTCTCAGATTCTGAACTTTGATCGTGATCCAGGTGATCGTAATCGTACTTCTCCATTTGCATTTACCGGTAACCGTTTTGAGTTCCGTGCAGTTGGTTCAGCTCATTCAGTTTCCGGTCCTTTAATTGTGATGAACACGATGCTTGCTGATTCACTGAACTGGATTGCTGAAAAACTGGAAGTTCAGTTAGCCAAAGAAAGTGATCAAACTAAGGCTGTTGTTAGTGTACTTCAGGAATTAATGGGAGCGCATGGTCAGGCAGTATTTGGTGGTGACGGTTATTCAAGTGAGTGGCATAAAGCAGCAGTTGAAGAGCGTGCCTTGAAAAACATTCCTACTACGGCTGATGCTTTACCTGCATTTGAGGAAGATTCTGTTAAGGAATTATTTGCCAGCACTGGTGTTTTATCTCCAATAGAACTAGCAAGTCGCTATGAAGTATATGCTGAGCAGTATGTGCTTTCTATTGAAGTAGAAGCGAAACTAGTGATTGATATGGCAAAAACCAGCATCTATCCAGCAGCGACTCGTTACCTTTCTGATCTTTCAATGGCCAGTGCTGGTTTAACTGAAATGGGTATTGAATTGGACAATTCAGTCGCAGCCAGCGTTGCAGTAGAGACTAATGCTATGATGGAAGCTGTGGCAAAACTAGCAATAGCGATGGAAAAAGAAGACTTTGCTTCACCTGAAGAGCACATGCAATATTGTGCCAATGATATTCTTTCTCTAATGGAAGAAGTTCGTTCACATGCTGATGCTCTGGAAACTGAAGTTGCTGATGAACTTTGGCCTTTAGCTAAGTATCATGAAATGTTATTTATTAAGTAAATTGTAATAACATTGTTTAAAAAAAGGCCACTTTATAGTGGTCTTTTTTTTGACCTGAAGATTATTTGTATTAACTTTTTCCGATGCCGGTGATTTATTTAGCTTAAATTGTTACAATAAGCCATGCTAAAGAATATCCGTGAAATCCCCTACAATTATACTTCCTTTTCTGATCGTGAAATTATTATTCGATTACTGGGTGAAAAATCCTGGGATGTATTAAATACTTTAAGAGCCCAACGTGTGACAGGGCGTTCTGCCAGAATGTTATTTGAGGTTTTAGGTGACATTTGGGTGGTGTCCAGAAATCCATTTATTGAAGATGATTTAATTGAAAATCCCAAGCGTCGTGATGCCTTATTAGAAGCACTAAATCATCGCTTAGAACAAATTTGCATACGTGCTGATGGTAATCAGTCAGTATTAGAATTATTGGCCAGTGCTGAAAAAGCAATATTAGGCTTTAAGGGCTGGTTGATTGAAAGTGAAATTAAACGTCGTCAGGTCTTTAAAAAATTAGCAAAATTTACGCGTAAAGATAATATTTGTTTTGATGGCTTGTCCCGAGTCAGTCATGTGACAGATGCCAGTGACTGGCGTGTGGAATTCCCCTTTGTGGTGCTCACCCCTGATACAGAGGAAGAAATTCAAATTTTAGTGCAAACCTGTATAGAATTAGGTTTGGCTATTATCCCTCGAGGCGGTGGCACGGGCTATACTGGTGGTGCAGTTCCTTTAACCTCTAATGCAGTGGTCATTAATACTGAAAAACTGGATGACTTAGGGCAGGTTGTTCAGCAGCAGATTTCGTCTAAAACAGCAAATGATATTGAGAATATTTCTGTTGCTACTATAGCCACGGGGGCTGGTGTAGTTACTCGCCGTGTATCTGATATTGCTGAACAGCAGGGACTGGTATTTGCTGTTGATCCCACTTCGCAGGATGCTTCCTGCATTGGTGGTAATATCGCCATGAATGCCGGTGGTAAGAAAGCGGTCATGTGGGGCACAACATTAGATAACTTATTATCCTGGAAAATGGTAACTCCTGACGCCAGTTGGATGAATATTGAGCGTTTGGAACACAACCTAGGCAAGATCCATGAAGTAGAAACAGTACGTTTTAAAATCACTCGCTATGCACGAAATGGTAAAGATATTGAGAGTGAAAAAATACTGAAAGTACCGGGAAAAGATCTGCGTAAACAAGGTTTGGGAAAAGATGTCACTAATAAGTTTTTAGGTGGTATTCCAGGAGTTCAAAAAGAAGGCTGTGATGGCATTATTACCTCTGCTGTCTTTGTCTTATATGAAATGCCGCAGCATATTCGTACGGTTTGTATGGAATTTTTTGGCTCAGATATGGGAGATTCAGTTCCAGCCATTGTAGAAACAATTGATTATATTAAAACATTAGATGATGTGCTTTTAGCCGGTCTGGAACATTTGGATGAGCGCTATATTAAGGCTGTTTCTTATTCAACTAAATCCCCTAAAACTGAATTGCCAAAAATGGTGCTATTGGCGGATATAGCCTCAGATAATGAACAATCAGTGGCCCAAGCAGCTTCCAAGATTGTGAAGTTGGCCAATTGTCGTGATGCAGAAGGTTTTATTGCCACCAGTCCTGAAGCGAGGAAGTTTTTCTGGTCTGATAGAGCAAGAACGGCAGCTATTGCTTCTCATACGAATGCTTTTAAGGTCAATGAAGATGTTGTCATCCCTCTTGACCGATTGGCTGAATACACTCTGGGAATAGAGCGTATCAATATTATTCAGTCAATTAAAAACAAGCTGAACATTATATCTTATGTAAGTGATTACTTACATACTGACCTAAAAATCAATTCTGATAATCCTGAATTTGAAGGTTCTGAAGAAACCCGGCATATTATTCAAGATAAAAAATCAGCAGCATTTGAAGTCATTATAGAGGTGCAAACTCGTTGGAATTTATTATTGGAACATCTAGATTCGCCAATTTGTGAATTAAATAATAATGCTATTTTCATCGCCTATGCAGATCTTATTGAGCAACAAAATAATAATACCCTGACCTTTTTTGATTTATTACAAAAACGAATTTTAAGAGTTTCCTATCGACAGGAAATTGAAAAACCACTGAAAGAATTATTTCGTGGTGCCAATCTATCTGATGTATATGAACAGTTGGATAAGATTCATGCAGACTTACGCCGTAGCCGTTTATTTGTAGCCACACATATGCATGCAGGAGATGGTAATGTTCATACTAATATTCCCGTACATTCCAATGATTATGAAATGTTGCACACAGCAGAAAAAATAGTTGCGGAAATTATGGGACTGGCAGAATCTCTGGGAGGAGTAATTTCCGGAGAGCATGGCATTGGCATTACCAAGTTACGATTTTTAAGCGATGGAGTGCTGTCTGATTTTAAAGCTTATAAAGATCAGGTTGATCCTCAGCATCACTTTAATCCGGGTAAATTAATGGCAGGCTCCGGCATGGATAATGCCTATACCCCATCTTTACAATTATTACAGCAGGAAGCATTAATTTTAGAAGCCAGTGCTCTGGGTTCTTTGAATAATGAAATCAAAGATTGCCTACGCTGTGGTAAATGTAAATCTGTGTGTACCACACATGTTCCACGAGCCAATCTACTCTATTCGCCACGTAATAAAATTCTTGGCACTGGCTTGATAATGGAAGCCTTTCTCTATGAAGAGCAAACTCGTCGCGGAATTTCTATTCGCCATTTTGATGAAATGAATGATGTGGCCGATCATTGTACAGTATGTCATAAATGCCTGAGCCCTTGTCCGGTGAATATAGATTTTGGTGATGTGTCCATTAAAATGCGTACTATCTTACGCCAGAGAAAACAAAAACGTTTTTCTTTAATGAGTAAGCTGGCTATGGCATTTTTAAATGTCACAGATCCCACCACCATTAAAATAATGCGTAAAGTGATGATTGAATGGTCCTATAAAGGACAACGCTTAGGTCATCAATTATCTAAATATCTTGGTCTCAATCGTAAAGGCCGCTTACCTCATATTACCCATGGTAAAATGCCAATTAATGAGCAGGTGATTAATTTTGTTAAAAAGCCAATGCCTGCAGATATTCCTTCGCAAACAGCAAGACAGTTATTAGGGATTGAAGATAGTAGTATTATTCCTATTTTAAGAGATGTGAATAAACTCAAGCAATTAGCGGATGAAGAACAGGATGCTGTTTTCTACTTTCCCGGCTGTGGTTCAGAACGTTTATATAGCCAGATAGGTCTGGCTACACTTGCTATGTTATATCATGCAGGTACACAAACCATCTTACCACCGGGATATTTGTGTTGTGGTTATCCGCAAATAGCGGGTGGAGAAGAGGATAAAGGTCATGAAATTTCTACAGAAAATCAGGTTTTATTTCATCGTATAGCCAATACATTAAACTATATGGATATTAAAACAGTTATCGTTTCCTGTGGCACATGTATGGATCAACTATTAAAATATAAATTTCAGCAAATATTCCCGGATTGTCGTTTATTAGATATTCATGATTATTTGGCAAAAAAGGGTTATAAAATCAATACGGAAAATAAGGAGTCAGATAATGCTTATATTTATCATGATCCCTGTCATACACCAATTAAAACCCAACAACCTTTAAATGTAGCAAAATCACTACTCGGTGATAATGTTATTTTATCTGAACGTTGCTGTGGTGAGTCAGGCACATTGGCGGTTTCAAGACCTGATATTTCAACACAATTACGTTTTCGTAAACAGGAAGAGTTGACTAAAAATATAACTGAATTAAAGACATCAGAAACTAAAAAGGTTAAATTATTAACAACCTGTCCTGCTTGTCAGCAAGGTTTAAATCGATACCGGGGAGAAACTGGTTTGGTTCCAGAATATATCGTGGTGGAATTATGTCAGAATATTTTAGGTGAAAACTGGCAACAGCAGTTTATTGAAAATGCTAGTCAAGGTGGTATTGAACGAGTTTTACTGTAAAAAATTTTTAAGTCCCTCAAAGTAATGAGAAATGAAGATGACTGATCAAACTACCCAATGGAAGAAAAAATACTACGATGGTCTAGATAAAATAGATCAGCGTGAGAAAGAGTGGAGGAATCTTGAAGATTTATTTAAACAGGCAATTTCTCGTTTGGCTCTTGCTGTGGAAGGTAAAAATAAATCCCTGGATGCATCTTTATATCAATTAAGAATTTCTATTAGAAAAGGAAAGGATAATCATGTTATTGAATCCGTACTTGAAAAGGTTTCAAAAGAGTTAATAAAATTAGACCGTTTTAAAAAAAGCAGGTCAGAGTGTGTAATCCTAACTGTGTAACTGCCCCTTAAATATGAGGAGTTATCTGTTCCTCAAACTCGATTATAAACCGATTCAATGCTGGTTTCCAATTCCGAATGGGCATTGTCCATTTTTTAGAAGCTGCTTTTATAGCCAAATA
>JAUJGA010000071.1:0-5189 GCA_042095675.1 Gammaproteobacteria bacterium | reverse complement strand
TGCTTAGGTAACACAGACATACGCTGAACATGTAAGGAAGGGCCTAAGCCACCTTTTAGTGTCATTCCGTGGCAGGAGCCACAGTCCTGTTGTACCATATACGTTAATTCTTTTTGTCGGCTTGTATCAGGTATCTTCTGTTGTACGCCCTGGCTTTGTTCTGCATAGACAGATAGAGAAAATACCAATAAGAAAAAAAATAGTAAAGGCGCTTTAACTATTAATTGTTTTTTAAACTTTGATGTTGCGTAAATCTGATACATTTAATTATAATTCATTCTGTTATTGAGTTTGTCAGGGAGTTCACAATATATAAGCCTTAGCTTAAGTGCTTTGATTTAGATCATGATATAGGGACTTGTTAGTTGGTTTCAATAGAATTAAATAATTCATTGGATATAGCCAGTTATTGATCTATGTCATTAAAACTAAAAAAGGATAAAAATAAAGTCTCCTGAATTCAAGTAATAAGTGCATGACCGGTTAACTCTTGCATTGTTGATGTAAATCAAGGTGCTTAGCCCTGTATAAGTTTAACTTCTACATAGTGATTTAAGTGTGATTTGTTCGACAATTTGTTAGTAAAGTTAATAATTTTTTTCTTTATTTAACAACAGATTAAAATAACCTCCATGGAGATATAAGATTAATGAAAATTTTAAAACTAGGTAAGCTGGCTGCAGCTGTAGCACTGACAAGTGCAATTAGTGTACCTGTGGCAAATGCTGCTGCAGAGCCGACACTATCAGAAGCTGATTTTGAAAAAGGTAAAACATTGTACTTCCAACGTTGTGCTGGTTGTCATGGTGTTTTACGTAAGGGTGCTACTGGTAAAAATCTTGAGCCTAAAGCTACTAAGAAATTAGGTCAAAAGCGTCTAGAAAAGATTTTAACTTTTGGTACAGAAGGCGGAATGAACAACTTTAATGACATCTTTACTAAAGATGAAATTAAACTTATGGCAACATATATTCAGATGACTCCACCTGTGCCACCTGAAATGTCACTTGCTTTAATGCAGGAACGTACTAAGGTTTATATTGAACCTAAAGATTATCCTACTAAGCCCTTACATGGTCTGAACTGGGAAAACTTCTTTGTGGTTATCGAACGTGATGCCGGTAAAATTGCAATCATCGATGGTGACACCAAGAAAATCGTTGCTCACCTTGATGCGGGTTATGCGGTTCACGTTATTAAGGGACAAGAGCACCATAATGTTGATAAGTCTGACGATGTTTCCGGACGTTTCTGGTATACCATTGGTCGTGACGGTAAGTTAAACAAATTTGATTTATGGCAGACACCTGAGAAGATGTTAGTAGCTGAAACACAAATTGCTTATGATGCTCGTGATGTGGCTGTTTCTGGTGATGGTAAATACGTCATTGCTGGTGGTTACTGGCCTCCACACTTTGTAATTACTGACGCTAAGACAATGAAACCAATCAAAGTGGTTTCTACTCGTGGTATGAATGTTGATGGTGATTATGTTGAAGAGTCTCGTGTTGCTGCAATTTATACTAATCCAAATGAGTCTTCCTTCTTAGTTGCAGCTAAAGAATTAGGTCAAATGTGGCAGGTTGGTTATAAAGATTTAGATAACCTGGATATTAAGCAAATGAACTCTGCTAAGTTCTTACATGATGGATTCTATGACCCAACCGGTCGTTACTTCCAGATTGCTGCTAATGCATCTAAGAAGATGGTAATCATTGATACTAAAGACGGTGGTTCTTTAGAAGCAATGATTGATGTGGATAAACTTCCTCATCCTGGTCCTGGTGCAAACTGGATTGATCCTAAGTGTGGTCCTGTTGGCGGAACAACTCACCTGGGTGTTGGTAAAGTATCAGTCTGGGGTAATGATCCTAAGGGACATCCTGATCATGCATGGAAACTTTGTTATGAAGTTGAAACAGATGGTGCCGGTGCATTCATCCGTACTCACGAAAACTCTGACTACTATTGGGCTGACCAGTTAAAGCACCCAGAGCCAGAAATACAGCAAAGTGTTCAGGTTATCAGCAAGAAGACTCGTGAAATTGTGAAAACAATTCAAGTGACCAAAGAAAAAGGTAAAGCGGCGCTTCACATGGAGTTCAATAAAGCGGGAACTGAAGTTTGGGTTTCTGTCTGGAATCGTTCTGATAACAAAAATGCCACTGGTGAAATTGTAGTTTATGATGCAAAAACTCTTAAAGAGATTAAGCGCATTAAAGGCTTAACAACACCTACTGGTAAGTTCAATGTTTATAACCGTGTTCATCACAAGACTTAATTTAAGTTGAGTGAGCTAAGGTTTAACAACATTTAGCCAAAAAAACGGATATAGAGATTTTTCTATATCCGTTTTTTTTTGCCTAATGACTATACTTTCTTTTAAAATAAGGCTCTGTTCACATTAAGTGTTGTTTTTCTTTTTTTGTACTATAATCAAATCTAGTATAAAAGAGGTAAAATCCTATGAAAAAGAAACTATTTAGCATATTGCTGAATGAAATCAGCAAGTTGGATAAAGATGAGCGAACTGAGATCGGAAAGCTAATACGCCAGCTTGATGATGATAACAAAATTATCTCAATGATTGAATCATCACTTGATGAAAAAACCACTGCCCACATTGTGGTGGAGAAAAATACATAAAGTACGGGTTCGCACATGGTTTGCAACGCTATCATTGTAGAGCTTGTAGAAAGACGTTCAATACATTAACAGGAACACCTTTGGCACGTTTGCGGCGCAAGGATAACTGGCTTGAGCACTTAGGCATTATTTGTAATTCACAGACGATCAGATCAGCTGCCAAACAGGTAGGAATTAGCATTCCAACTTCCTTTAGATGGAGGCATCGTTTCCTTGATTTAATCAGTGAAAACAGACCAGAGACATTCACTGGGATCATCGAGGTAGATGAAACTTATTTTCTGTATTCAGAAAAGGGAAATAAAATAATATCAGAGACACGTCCTGCAAGGCAGCGTGGTGGTAAAGCTAAGCAGAGAGGGCTTTCTAAAGAACAAGTGTGTGTTTTAGTTGCTAGAGATCGAATTGGGAGCACAACAGATTATATGGTTGGTAGAGGCAACATTAGTGCTTCTTCAGTGGAAAAATATTTGGAGCCATCTATTGATAAGGAGTTGGAATAACACCCATGTTTTTAAGCACACTACGTAATCGATTGACACGCTTACGGCCAATATTAACTTCGCCAAAGAACAGATAGAGTAGTATACCGAGTATTGGAAATGCAAGAACTACGACTAACCAGGCAATACGTGAGGCAGGTTGGAGATGTGGACGTAACATCACCCTGACCAGAAAGAAAATTTGCACAATGATATGTAGTAATATGAATATCATCGTCTCATGTAATGCCATTTGCATATATTTATCCTAAAAACAAAAAAATTGAGAATCTATTGGCAGTGATGAATTGGTGGAAATGGGTAGTTTTGTTAGAGTACGTAACAAGTTCCTACTCTAACTAAAAGCTCATGCCGTGGGGGTCATTATCACCACGGGTATCGGTATAGCTCACACCATCTAAGGTTGATCCCATAGCTTCTGTAGCTTCTTCATCTCCTAACTTAATCATCAAGCGTAGATCATTAGCCGAATCTGCTGAGTGGATTGCATCTTCATAAGTAATGGCTTCTTTTCGATAGAGATCATATAAAGCCTGATCGAAGGTTTGCATACCTTCTTCACGAGATTTCTTAATAATTTCTTTAATTTTATGTGTTTCACCATTGAGGATTAGATCAGAAATCAATGGTGAATTAATCATAATTTCAACAGCAGCTCTACGTCCTTTACCATCTGGTGTTGGAATTAATTGTTGTGCTATAAAGGCTTTAACATTCATGGATAAATCCATCAATACTTGCTGTTTACGTTCTTCCGGGAAGAAGTTGATAATCCTATCCATGGCCTGATTGGTATTGTTAGCATGTAATGTGGCCAGGCATAGATGTCCTGTTTCAGAAAAAACAATCGCATGGTCCATCGTTTCTTTGGTTCGAATTTCACCAATTAGAATCACATCAGGAGCCTGACGCAAAGTATTTTTCAAAGCAATTTCAAATGAATCAGTATCAACACCAACTTCACGCTGAGTGATTAAACAAGCATTATGCTGATGGACAAATTCAATGGGATCTTCAATAGTAATAATGTGACCACTACCATAAGTATTTCGATAACCAATCATAGAAGCTAGTGAAGTTGATTTACCAGAACCCGTTGCTCCCACAAAAAGAATCAAACCCCGTTTAGTCATGGCCAGATCTTTAATTATCTCTGGCAACTTTAAATCCTGATAAGTTGGTATGGTCATTTCAATCCGACGTATCACCATACCTACCTGATTTCGCTGCATAAAGGCACTGACACGAAAACGTCCTATGCCTGAGCGACTAATAGCAAAATTAGCCTCATGCTCTGCTTCAAACTCAGCACGCTGCCTATCGTTCATAATACCAGTAACAATCTGCTGGCATTGCGTGGGATTTAATGCATTTTGTGTCACCGGTGCTATTTTTCCACTCACTTTCATTGCCGGAGGACTACCCACTGTAATAAATAAATCAGAACCTTTTTTGTGTGCCATTAATTTTAAGAGTGAGTCAAAATCCATAATATTATCCTTTATATATACCGCTGATCAATGAAGGTTCTTGATTTAAAAAATATAAGGATCATTATATACCTTATGAAAGAAATAAGGTTAACACCAGAACAAAAAGTTGATTTAGATGCGCTTCATGATGCCAGGTGATAAGCGTGTTTGTGATCGAATTAAAGCAGTATTGCTTTGCTCAGAAGGTTGGTCAACCAAGATGATATCACAAGCTTTACGTTTGCATGAAACAAACATTATCAGACATATTGATGACTTTATTAAGAAGAAAAAACTAAAGCCTGAAAATGGTGGTTCTCAATCATATTTAAGTACTGAACAAATAGAATTAATAGTTAATCACCTTGAAGAGACTACTTATCGTTATTCCTATCAAATAGTTAATTATATTTGGGCAATATGTGAGGTACGCTTTAGTATTTCCGGTTTAAATAAATGGCTTCACCAGCATGGTTTTAGTTACAAGCAGCCTAAGGGAGTCCCTCATAAATTTGATACTCAAAAGCAAGCTAAATTTATTAAAGAGTATAATAATTTAAAGTCGCAA
>JAUJGA010000070.1:0-3699 GCA_042095675.1 Gammaproteobacteria bacterium | reverse complement strand
AACCCCATTTTACGCATAAGCCGTTGTACTTTTTTACGGTTAATTTTATAAGCTTTTATTCTCTAATTTTTTGGAAAAAGTATCGGCTGCGCCATCCAACATATGTTTCTTCCAATTAATAACCTGGGTGGTGTGGACTTCAAATTCTGAAGCAATTTCTGCAACTGTTTTCTGGCCTTTAATCGCTTCAATGGCTACTTATGCTTTAAACTCATTACTGAATGATTTTCTCTTTCTGCTCATTTTTCGTTCCCCGTTAGGTTAGCTCTTATATCTTAACCTATTGTCCAGTTTTCGGGGTCCACTATAATTGGCAAGAAAGCTATTAAATCGAGGTTCTTTTTCTTCATTAGAAAATTTACGCTTAAAACTAAATCGATTTATTGAGTATTTTAATGAGAATTTGGCTAAGCCATTTAAATGGACTTATGAAGGCAAAATTTTACAAGCTTAATTTATGATGGAATTGATCCGTATTTATGAATTACAGTACTAGTTGAGTTAGATCAAAAAGAAAGACATTCAGACCAGCTGGACTTTTTTTAAAACTCGGTCGCTTGCGGCTGAGATATTTATGTTCTTCAAGCTTTTCCGGGTTTGAGATATCCTTTGCTAATACAAGAACGAGCTGAGATATTGTTTTTTTTAGCATCTTTATAAGAATGTGACGCTGAGTAGATATAGTTTTTTGCAGTATAGTTAGCATATTTAGAACGAGGGTGTTTGTCCCATTAAAAACTCCAATAATGCCTTTTGCGCATGTAAACGATTACCTGCTTCATCCCAGACAACACTTTTTGGACCATCAATGACAGAAGCACTGACTTCTTCACCACGATGGGCAGGGAGGCAATGCATAAACAAAGCATCATTATCTGCCTGAGCCATTAATTTATCATCAACGATATAGCCTGCAAAGGCTTTTTCACGATGTAGCTGTTCTTCTTCCTGCCCCATGGATGTCCATACGTCGGTAACGACCATATCGGCATCAATAGAGGCTGTCATTGGATCGCGAATGATTTCAACCTGATCACCGGCAGCAGCAAAGATGGCAGCATCGGGATCATATCCTTCGGGACAGGCAATATTGAGTTTAAAACCCCATTGGCGGGCTGCATTAATATACGAATGACACATATTATTCCCATCACCAATCCATGCCACGGTCTTGCCCTTTATACTACCACGATTTTCCTGGTAACACTGCATATCAGCCAATAACTGGCAAGGGTGGTACATATCGGTGAGAGCATTAATAACAGGCACTGATGAATATTGAGCAAATGTTTCTAATTTCTCATGTTCAAAGGTACGGATCATAATGATGTCTAACATTTTTGATAGAACCCGGGCACTATCTTCAATAGGTTCACCACGACCTAGCTGGGTATCACGAGGAGAAAGAAATAAAGCACCACCGCCAAACTGTACCATTCCTGTTTCAAATGAAACACGGGTTCTGGTAGAAGATTTTTCAAAAATCATCCCCAGCATTCTATTTTTAAGTGGTTCATAAATCTCACCGGCTTTTTGCATTTTTTTCAGACTAATAGCACGGTCTGTCATGGCTCTTAATTCTGCAGAAGAAAAATCCATTAGAGTTAAAAAGTGGCGTAATGTTTTTGTAGTTTTAGTTGTCATTTGATCTCTCCTGCCAGGCAGGTTTAAAAAATTAGTGTTTAGCGATTGGTGTTTAGTGCTAAGCGATAAACTCACGAATAATATTGCTTACAATTAAAATAATTTCATCAGCTTCTTCATTGCTGGTGATTAATGCGGGTAATAGACGTACAACGCTGTCAGCTGTCACATTAATGAGTAACTTATTATCGAATGCTTTTTTGACCAACTCAGTACAGGGACGATCAAGTTCTAGACCTATCATTAATCCCTTACCGCGAATATCAATGATAATATTTTTTTCGATTAAGTCGGCTAGAGATTTTTTAAAACCCTGATGGAAATATTCACCTAATTCAAGAGCACGTTGATCCAGCCTATCATCTTCCATTGTGCTAATAGTGGCCAATGCCGCGGCGCAGGCTAATGGATTTCCGCCAAAAGTTGAACCATGAGTGCCGGGAACCAGAATTTCAGCAGCTTTACCTTTTGCTATACAGGCGCCAATAGGGAATCCATTGCCAAGGCCTTTTGCCAGCGTCATGACATCTGGAGTAATATAACTATGTTGTCCGGCAAACCACTTGCCTGTACGACAGACTCCAGTTTGAATTTCATCTAGAATCATTAAGTAATTATTGTCATCACAAAACTGGCGAATTTCCTGTAAGTAGCTTTCTTTAGGGGTTGCCAATCCACCTTCACCCTGAATGGGTTCGACCATAATGGCTACAATACTATTATTATCCTTACAGACTTGTTTAATAGAATCCATATCATTGTAATTGACATGAATAAAACCGGCGACCAGAGGTTCAAATCCGGCATGTACTTTTGGATTGCCCGTTGCTGATAAGGTAGAAAGAGTTCGCCCATGAAAGCTTTTATCAGCAACAATAATAGTAGGGATATCAATATTTTTCTCATGGCCAAAACGACGTGCAATTTTTATAGCTGCTTCGTTGGCTTCAGCACCTGAGTTGCTAAAGAAGACTTTATCCATAGAGGACAATTGGCAAAGTTTGTCTGCTAGTAACCGTTGATTAGGGATACCATATAAATTAGAAGTATGAACTAATGTTCCAGCCTGTTCACAGATTGCCTGAGTAACGGCAGGGTGAGCATGGCCTAAACCACAGACAGCAATACCGGTTAATGCATCCAGATAGCGTTGCCCTTGTTCATCATAGAGGTTACAGCCTTCACCCTTAACAAAACTAACAGGTAAACGGCCATAGGTATTCATTATGTGATTAGACATTGAAATAAACTTCCCAAGCGATTAAGCTAAAAATAATATATTTAGAGGTGCTTGCAAAACTAACAATTTAAGAGAGTTTCTTGGCATAATTACCGTTTTACACCCTCTATGATTGAAAGGATGACTCCTGGTATTAAAAATGCCAGACCAGGGGCGGCAAACAATGCAGCAAAACCCCAATGTAAGCCCCAAACATCCCTTGCGCCAAAGAAAGCACCGATTGTAATTGGAAGCGTGAAGCGAAACATTAAAGCTGCAACGATAACTACGACAGACCAGACAGCACCAAAATGAAAATCAATACCAACATATCCCGCAACTATTTGCAGAATGCCGTATCCCATAAAAAGGATGAACCCACCGATACCTAACAACGCTTGCATTATTTTATCTCCTTGATTGGTGCTTGTTGCACATAACGTCTCAAATCACCACTTTTTGCAATCCGTGTGCATTTGAATTGTTAGATAATTTTTAGCTTTCCGCTCTTAACATCACGCTCAAACTTTACAGCATTAAATTCAAATCTCTCACTGTTTTCTGGATATTTATCAATCATCATAAATGTATTGTGGATTTTTTTAATTACTTCATCAATTAATAACGTGACCATTTCATCTGGTTGCCATTGACTTTTAGTTTGATGTTCATTCATGATGTACTCGCTGGGTTAAGGGGGTATCCATGTCTTTTTAATGATTCATTTAGGGTAACTCTTGATACCTTAAAATGCTCTGAAACTTCTCTTTTTGTCATTTGTGGATCAAGAAGCATTGCTGCTGCCTTCTTGACATCGGCTTTAGTCATGCTTGGAA
>JAUJGA010000069.1:0-3217 GCA_042095675.1 Gammaproteobacteria bacterium | reverse complement strand
GCTTTATTCACATATCCATATGTCTGCCAGACCGAAGAGACACTTGTGATATATCTCGTAGGGAATGGCTTGGCCTGTTAATATGTGAATAAAGCGGTGCTGCAAATAAATCTCACTTTTTAATATTATTGAGGTAAAATGAGCCACTCATTTTTCAGAAGACCCTATTTCTTTAGCTTGAGATGGAATAATTCAGTGGCTGAATTATTTTCATCTTTACGCACTTTCTGAG
Organism: Gammaproteobacteria bacterium; assembly: GCA_042095675.1. GTDB lineage: Bacteria > Pseudomonadota > Gammaproteobacteria > GRL18 > GRL18 > GRL18. The sequence goes on along the minus strand of JAUJGA010000069.1, from coordinate 2,985 downwards.
CATAAACTTTAAATCCTAATGGAGAATATAAATCTATAGCTACTTTGTTTTTCTTATAACATGAAAGATGTATTTCTTTTAATTGCAGCTGGTTGAATCCGTTATCAAGCATCGATTGTATTAATTTTTTCTCGAATCCTTGACGTCTTTTTTCCGGTGAGATAATAATATTACCAATGAAGCCAATGTTGTGTTTGACGACATTATAAAAATTAGCAAAGCCAATCATATTTTTATCCTCTAACATCGTAGTTGACTCATGGCTTTTGCTCAACAGCTGCTGCAACTGCTCTAGAGTGAGTGGATAGTGTATAGAAGGTGAAAAATAAAATAATTCAGTTCGATCTAAATTAAAATTTAAAATCTGTTTTAGATCGGAGCTTTGAGTTGGGTGAAATTGAGTTGGTAAAGTGAAAAAAATTAACTAACTTATTGATACAAGGCTGTTAACTCATCATGCAATAGTCGTAATGCCTTACCGCGATGACTCATGCCATTTTTTATTTCCGGATCTAATTGTGCTGATGACATTCCATGCTCAGGTACCCAGAATAAGGGATCATAACCAAAGCCGTTATCTCCCACTTCTTCATGCATAATGATACCTTCCCAGGCAGCTTGACAGATAATAGGCGTTGGATCAGCGGCATGGCGCATATACACTAAAATACACTGGTAACGTGCAGTACGCAGACTATCATCAGCAACATCTTTTAAAGCATCTAAGAGTTTTAGATTATTATTAGCATCGGTTGAATCGGCAGTGCCCTTAAAACTATCATCTAAAGTAGAATAGCGCGCGGAATAAATACCCGGAACACCATTAAGATATTCAACTTCAATGCCAGAGTCATCGGCAATGGCGGGCATGCCGGTTATTTCTGCTGCATAACGTGCTTTGATGATTGCATTTTCCACAAAGGTAGTTCCAGTTTCAGGTACATCGCCTACACCCAGCTCAGTTTGAGGAACAATATCCAGCTCCAAATCTGTAAACATTTTAACAAATTCTCTAACCTTGCCTTTATTACCACTGGCTAAAACAATTTTTTTATCTAGTCCCATTTTATTTCTACCTGTTATCTTTATATTTTTCTGACTTGTCCCTTATCAAATATAAAAATATACCTATGTCTTATTTGCAAGATAAAACATGTTTGCAAAACGACAGCGGCACATTTTTATTTTCTGGAGGCTCTTAGTTCAGAGCATCATTTTGTTTTTCAATTAAATACATAATACCTTTTTTACCTAGATCCAGCATGGCATTAAGTTCATTAGGCTGAAATGCATGGCCTTCTGCTGTACCCTGTACTTCAATAAATCCTCCAGCTTCATTCATCACAATGTTCATATCTGTTTCGGCATTACAATCTTCAGAATAGTCCAGATCTAATACTGGCTCACCATTATAAATCCCGACAGAAATCGAGGCGACCTGACCATGCAGAGGACTTTTTTTAATCATTTTTTTACTGAGCATATAATTAATTGCATCGACTAAAGCAACATAAGCACCAGAGATGGATGCAGTACGGGTTCCACCATCCGCTTGAATAACATCACAGTCTAAAGTGATAGTATGTTCGCCTAGTGCTTCAAGATCTATAACTGCTCTTAATGAACGACCAATCAGACGTTGAATTTCCATGGTGCGACCACCTTGTTTACCGGAGGAAGATTCACGACGCATTCTACTGCCTGTTGAACGTGGTAGCATACCGTATTCTGCTGTTACCCAACCCTGAGCTTTGCCTCTTAAAAAGCCGGGGACCCGAGTTTCGACTGATGCCGTACATAGGACTTTTGTTTCGCCACTTTCAATTAATACTGAACCTTCTGCATGTTTAGTATAATTACGGGTAAATTTGACCACTCGTTGCTCATCATTAGCACGGCCACTGGGACGGATAATACTGCTCATAGTTGAAAGTTCCTTAATTGTAAAAAGGCGTGATTATATCATTCTAAACAAATAAATATGTGTGGATTTATATGATAGTATTTTCCAATAGTGGAATGAGTCTGAACAAAGTGGGTTTTTCTCAATCCAAATATCAGTAGTAGTCTTATCCACATATCCACATCCCTGAAATTGACCGGAGACGCTTGCGATATATCTCAAGGTATATTTCTTGGGTTGTGGGTATGTGGATAAGGCGGACTTAGAGGCTAATTTCCTCTGTAGTTCCACTTAACTTATCTTTAATTCTCGTTCATCAATTGATTGAAATAGTGACATGAGGGCTTTTTGCAGCCTTTGAGGCGATTGATTATCTGTCATTGCATAAGCAATTTTATCCATTATTTTAAAACTATTACCTTTCTTCAAATATTTTTCTGCTTCAGTCAGTGATTTCAGCTTATCATAAGGATTCATAATGCTCATATAAGGATATTTCTTTCATTGTTTACCTTTTTATCCGTGATAATTTCAGGGAAAAAACAGTGTCTATGGTAATTAATGTGATGGTTCAGATATTGCTGATTAAACTCATCAATTAATGGTGTCCACTTTTGTGTGATATGTTGATATCCTAATATTTTCCTTACCACTGACTTATTTTTACTTTCTGCCAAAGCATTATCATTAGAGTGTCGTGGTCTTGATTTTGTAAACTCAATAAAGAGTTTTTTTAACAGTTTGGCTACCTGCCGGTTAATATATTCACCCCATTGTCTGAATGGAAACTGATTACTTTAAAGGAAAAAAAGTGAAGCATATGCTCTAATACCGGTATTAAATACTGTTTACTAATTTTTTCAACCGTACAGACCATTTCAAATTGTGTTACTTCATCCACTGCATTGATATGATAACCCCCTTTTTTATTATCTAAATCCCCCTGGTGAACCGTATCAATGCGAATATGGCCAGGCTTACCTTTTGGGTTAGGCTTACGACGTTCACCAATATTGGATGCTTTATATTTTGTTTTCTCAAAGTGCTGTCTGATTCTTTTATAAGTTTTAGATTTCCTCAGA